>JASHSS010000385.1 GCA_030038565.1 Bryobacteraceae bacterium | reverse complement strand
AGCCTCTTCGGACCCATCCTGGCGACCAACACGGCCATCCGGGTGTTGAGCGTGCTGGCCCTCTCGTTGGTCTTGCTGGGGACGCTGAACCGGGAACTGAACCGTCAATTCGCCGCCCAGGCTAACGGAGTGACTGCACTCCTGGCATCCGAGAGCCAGCCCTACCTGCGCACCGGCAACCGTCCGGAGTTGGAGCGTATCGCCCGCCACGCCATGGCTATTCCCCAGGTGATGTCCGTCGAGTTCACCTTCGGTTCCGCGCCTAAGTTGCGGGTAGCGCGATCGCCGGACGTGGAGCGCGCCCGCCCCGAAACGCTTCGCGCGGTGGCCGGCGCCCTGCGGGTGGGCTTCTCCACCGCTTCTCAACGCGCCACCCTGGGAAGGGCCGCCTGGACCATCGCGGCCCTGGATGCGGCCGGTCTGCTACTCACCACCGTCCTGGGCATCTTCCGCCTGCGCAACCTGCTCCAGCCGCTGCTTACGCTGACCGAATTTACGCGCCGTGTGGCCGAGGGAGACTTAACCAGCCGGGCTCCCGTGCCCCGGTACGGTGAGGTCGGCCGCCTGACCGAAGCCTTCAACGACATGGTCGAACGCCTCGGCGCCACACTGGTCTCCAAACAGGCCGCCGAAGCCGCCAATGCCGCCAAGAGCCGTTTCCTGGCCACCATGGGCCATGAACTGCGAACTCCGCTCAACGCCATCATCGGCTACAGCCAGTTGCTCCAGGAGGTCTGCCAGGAGCGGTCCATTGAGGGCCTCTCCCAGGATCTCGCACGCATCGAACGTTCGGGGACGATTCTCCACGACCTGGTGAACCAGGTACTGGAATACTCCAAGACCGAGTCTGGCGACATCCGGCTGAATCCGCAGTCTTTCGACGTGCGGGATGTGATCGATGATGTCGTCGCCACCGTCAGCCCTCTGGCGGCAAGCAACCGCAATCGGCTTGCCTGTCGTACTCATACGGCTGACACAGCGATTTGCTCCGACCTGGTGCGGTTTCGCCAGAGTCTGACCAACCTGGTAGCCAACGCGTGCCGTTTCACCGAGGATGGCAGCGTCTCCATCGACGTCTCGCGCGAAGTCCAGTCTGGCCGCGATTGGATTGCCGTCACGGTGGAGGACACCGGAATTGGAATCGCTCCGGAGGACCAGGCCCGCATTTTTCAGCCATTCACCCAAGTAGCCAACTCCGGCGCCGGCCTGCGCGGCGGCAGCGGCCTGGGCCTCGCCATCAGCCGCAAAATGTGCCGCCTTCTGGGCGGCGATACTTCGCTCGAGAGCCAACTCGGAAAGGGATCGCGGTTCACCATGCGGGTGCCCGCGTTATCCGTGCCGCAACCAGCCGCGGGACCTGAAAACCCATGACCAGATTGCTGTTGGCGGAAGACAACGAATTCAGCCGCGATATGCTCACGCGGCGGCTACAGCGCCAGGGCTTCGAAGTAATCGCCGCGGCCAACGGGCGCGAAGCCGTGGCTGGGGTGCGGCGCGACCATCCCGATGTCATCCTGATGGACCTCGATATGCCGGTCATGGACGGCAACGCCGCCATGCGCGCCCTCAAAAGCGATCCGCGCACGTTCCGCATCCCCATTATTGTGATCAGCGCCCACGCCTCGCCGGAAGATGTCGCCGAAGCCATGGCGTCCGGATGCCAGGCGTTCGAGGCCAAACCGGTGGTCTTGCGCCGTCTTCTCGACCGCATCGATGAGGTCCTGGCTGGGGCGCGCCCTACGCCAGCCCCGACCGCTCCAGCAACGCCCGAGGATCCGGCTCCCGTCCCATGAACCGGCGGTACAGTTCGGCCGGGTCTTCGCTATCGCCTTTGGCAAGAATCTGTTCCCGAAACGCGCGCCCCACTTCCCGGCTGAATATCCCCTGGTCCCGGAAGCGCGTGAAGGCATCCGCATCCAGCACCTCGGCCCATTTATAGGAGTAGTACCCCGCGCCGTAGCCCACCGGCGAGGAGAACAGGTGGCTGAAAGCGGCGATCATGGCGTGATTCGGCGGCAGAGGCGCGGGCGTGAAATCCTTCAGCAGCCCCCGCGTGTAGGCTACCGGATCGCCATCACGCTCGGGCGCGTAACGCATGTGCAGCATCAGGTCGATGAACGCGAACCCAAGCTGGCGCATCTGCGCGTTGGCCGCCCGGAACGTGCGCGCGCGCTTCATTTTCCCGAACAGATCTTCCGGAATCCGCTCGCCGGTCTCCCAATGGCCCGCAAACAGGTCGAGCGCCTCCCGCTCCCAGCACCAGTTCTCCATGATCTGCGAGGGCAGCTCTACAAAATCCCACGCCACGTTAGTACCCGCCAGCGTGCGGATTTCCACACGGCTCAGCAGATGGTGCATCAGGTGTCCGAACTCATGAAAAATGGTTTCCACCTCGCGGTGGGTCAGGAGCGCCGGCTTACCGCCCGCCGGCGGCGTCAAGTTCCCGCAAATCAGCCCCAAGTGCGGCTCCCAGCCGTGGTCCGTGGGACCGCCGGTGAGGAAGGCATCCATCCATCCGCCGGCACGCTTGTTCTCCCGCGGAAACCAGTCCGCGTAGAAACCTCCCAGAAGGGCGCCGTCCTCGTCTTGAATGTCGTAATACTTCACCGCCGGGTCCCACACCGGCACGCCGACGCGCTCCGTCACCCGGATGCCATACAACCGGCGAGCCATCTCAAACAGGCCCGCCGTCACCTTCTCCGCCGGGAAATACGGGCGCAGAGCTTCTTCATCGAAATCGTATAGAGCCGCCCGCTGTTTCTCCGCGTAATAGGCCACATCCCAGGGCTCCATTTCGCCCGCGGCTTCGCCTTCCATCGACCGCCGGAAGCCGGCCAGTTCCCGGTTCTCCTCGCGGAAGCGCCGCTCCGTCTTGGCTTTCAGATCCTCCAAAAACTCCAGCGCCCGCTCACCGCTGTGGGCCATGCGGTCTTCCAGCGCGAAATCGGCGAAATCCCGAAACCCCAGAAGCTGCGCTTTGGCCCGCCGCAACTCCAGAATCCGCACGATCAGCGGCTGGTTGTCCCAAGCGCCTTCGGTCGCGCGCACGCTGTTGGCCTCGTAGACCCGCCGCCGGATCGCCCGATCGTCCAGGTAGGTCATCACCGCGTAGTAGTCGGGAGCCTGCAAGGTGAATCGCCAGCCTTCCCTGCCCTTCCGCGCCGCGCTGTCACGCGCCCCCTCCAGGGCGCTCGGCGGCAACCCCGCCAAACTGGCTTCGTCGGTAATTACCAGCTCGAAGGCGTTGGTCGAATCCAGGACGTTTTGGGCGAAGCGCGTGGTGGTCTGGGTCAGCTCGATATCCATTTCCTCGAGCCGCCGCTTGCCCTCGGCATCGAGTTCGGCTCCGTGCCGGCGGAACGTATCTATCGTCTTCGCCAGGTACCGCTTACGTTCTCCCTGCAAGTGCGCCGCTTCCTCCCTGACGCCGTACTCGCGAATCGCCTTCCACAACCCCGCGTCGAGCGGGATGCCCGAATAAAACGCGCTCACCGCCGGCTGCACCGCGTTATACGCCGCGCGCAACTCCGCGGTGGTCGCGACTGCCTCCAGGTGCCGCACCACCCCCATGGCGTAATCCAGGGGCTCAGTCATCAGGTCCAGGCGCCGCATGGTGTTCTCGAAGGTGCGTTCCGCCGGCTCGGAGGCGATCGCCCGCATCGCCGCCCGCCCCTCCGCCAGGAGGCGGTCCGCGGCAGGCTGGACGTGCCGGGCCTCGATCCGGTCGAACGGAATATGAAACTGAATCTGGAGAAGCGGGTTTTCTCCGTTATCCTTGGGCATCATACTAAGGTACCAATTGTGATATGGCAGGTTCAGGACGCGTGCAGAACCTCACAAACCGGTTACCATAGAGGGAGCATGGGTGCGGAATCGAATGGCAGCGGCGCGGCCCTCCTCGAAGACCGGCTGAACGTCTTCGCGCTGGTTATCTATATACCGGGACCTCTGGGCGCTTTTCTGGACGACCTGCGCCGCGAACTGGTGCCCCACTATAACCCTCACGCTCACGTGAGCGTTCTGCCGCCGCGGCCCTTGGCCGTAGACTGGCGCACCGCATCCGAGCAGGTGCGGGCGAGCTCCCAATCATGGGATGCCTTCGAAGTGGAACTGACCTGCCTGGATATCTTTCGAGTCACCGAAGTGATTTATCTGGAGGTGGGCGCCGGCGCCCGCGAGCTGCGGCACATGCACGAGGCTTTGAACTCGGATGCCCTGGCATTTCAAGACCCCTTCCCTTACCATCCCCATATCACCCTGGCCCAGGAAGTGCCCCACGAGCGCGTAGCCGAAGTGTTTGCCCTGGCCCGGCGCCGATGGGAGGAATTCAGCGGCCCCCGTTCGTTCCGAGCTGAGCGCGCCGTCTTCGTACAGAGCACGATCCGCAACGTATGGCTGGACCTGGCGGAGTTTCCTCTCGGCAGCGTGGCCATACCCGGCCGCGAGCGGTAATATCCTCCGGCTTGATTTCCGGGCCCGGCGCGGACAGAGCCGGGGGCTTGAGGTATCGTGCGTGAGCCGCTCAAAAGCGTCCCGGCGGGAGTCGCTCGCGCGGCCTCAATACACCGTCCGGTGCTGGGCTTCGGCTTTGCTGCTCAGGCCAAATCGCGGCTCGGGATCCCCGCCCTGCAGCACCTGCCGCGCCACGTATTCGCCCACCGCCGGACCGTGCTTGAATCCGTGTCCGGAGCCGCCGCCGACCAGCCAGACATTCGCGAAGCGCGGGTGCCGGTCGATCAGAAAATCGCCGCTCGAGGTGTTCCCGTACTGGCAGACCCGCGCCTCGGTAAGCGGCGCGCGGCCCAACGCAGGAAAGCGCGCTTCGAGGAACGCGCGCGCCGCCTCGGTCCCTTCCATGCTGGGCCGCCGGTCGCCGGCATCGGGGTCGAATGCGCCGCCATGCTGGTCGAAGGCCACTTTGAAGCCGCGCGATTCCAGGTCGGGGGCGCCGTAGGGTCCGCGCGGATCGGTGAAATCGATCCACGCCGGCATGGCTTCCGGCCCGAATTCGCGGCTCCCCGCCGGCGGGGCGAAGAAGAAAACTTCCTGGCGCGTAGGAAAGATCCGCTGCCCGAGGATCTCCGGAAACATCTTCGGCAGCCACGCGCCGCAGGCGAACACCACCACACCGGCGGGCACATCGTGCGGGGAGCCGACGGCGCGCGTCTCATAGACCACGCCGTGTTCCCTGGCGTCCTCCACCACCGCGGCCACCGCGCGCCGGGCCATCAGTACACCGCCTGACGGCTCGAAGACCGCGCCCGCCCCCTCTCCCGCGAGCCTCATCTGGGGATACCGGCGCGCCAGTTCGTGCCCTTGCAGCCATTCCATCTGCACGCCGCAGCGCCGCAGGGTTTCCCGCGTGGCGAGACTATACGGATGATCCTCGCGACCCAGCGACAGCACCCCCGTTCGATGAAACAGCGGCTGGCGCCGGCGTTCGAACAGTTCCCGCCACATCCCGAGGGACCGCATGGCCATGCGCGTATAGATCTCGTCGGCACCGTAGCTCATGCGGATGAGGCGGCTCTCGCCGCCCGAACTGGCGCGCGAATGGCCGGGACCCCAGGCGTCCACCAGCAGCACCGCGGCGCCCGCGCGCCGCAAGTGCCACGCCGTCCACGCCCCGAACACCCCGGCGCCCACCACCGCGGCATCCCACGTAGTCACTTGCGCCGGACCACCCGATCCAAACTCAGGGGACCGCCTCCGGCCAAAGTGAGATACAGAAAAATGAAGCAGTACAGCACCACCACCTCGCCGGCGTTTTTGAGCGGCCAGAAGCCCCGCGGAACGTGCTTTTGAAAATAGGCCACGGCCATTTCTCCGCACAGCACAAACGCCGTCGGACGGGTGAACCAGCCGGCGAAAATCAAAGCGCCGCCGATGGTTTCGATCACCCCCGCCACCCACGATTCCGACCACATCGGGCTGGGGCCGTGGCCGCCCATCCCTCCAAACAAACCGAACAGTTTCTGCCAGCCGTGCATAGAGAACAGCAACCCAACAATAATGCGCAGCACCGCGCGTCCGTATCCCGTCCAGTCATCCCGCCGCATCCTCGCTCCTCTCCCGAAAACCCTGTGGGCGATACCTTGCGCCTTAGCGCCTTTTGCGAGAGCCGCCCCGCTCGACGCGGAGACGCACATACAGGGAGACAACGGAGGAGAATTCCGTAGCGTTCTCCGCGTTTTTCTCCGCGCCTCCGCGCCTCCGCGTCGGGGACGCCGCTCTCCCTCTCCGCCCCATCACTTCAAACCCAGCTTCTTCCCCTCCGCAAGCAGCCCGATGGCCTCCCGCAGCCGCCGCGCCTTGGTCTCCTGGCGCCTGGCCGAATCGATCCAACCGATGTACAGCCGCCGGTACGAGGGCGCCAGGCTCTCGAAAAAGCTCTTCGCCGCCGGGGCGCCCCGCAAGGCTTGCTGGATATACTCGGGGACCTTTTCTGCCGAAGGCCGCGGCGCATCGCCGCTTCGACCGGTGGGTGGACGCGCCAATCCAGCCTCTTTCAGCCGCCCACACGCCTCGAGTTCGCGAAACCGCCGGCGATTGGCCGTGGACCATTTGCTGTCAGCCTTCCGCGGGGTGAATTTTCTGGCGTAGCGCTCATCGTCCAGGCGCTTGACCAGGCTGTCGATCCAGCCGAAGCACAGCGCCTCATCCACCGCATCTTCGTACGCTACGGAAGCGCGCCCGGTCTGCCGCTTATAAAATACCAGCCACACCTCCGATTCGGCATGGTGATGCCGGGCGAGCCACTCCCGCCATTCCGCGCAGTCCCGCGCCTCGAAAGTATTCAGCGTCCTGGAAGGCATCCGCTCCGCCGCGGCCGATCCTTACTCCCGGAAGTCTATCACGCGGCGGGAACTTCCGGCCGCTTCGCGCTGTCCAAGTTCCCAGGGAGGAGAAGCATGAGCCGCGAGCGCCCGGCAACTCCGTTGAGAGTCCTGTATCGCGACTTTCTGACCCGCCTGGTGGATCTCGAAATCCTTTCCACCGGCGCCGACATTCAGAAGTTGCTCGCGCAGTTCGCCGCCCTGCTGGCCGCCGCCAGCTTCACTTATGCCGTGGCCAGCGTGCCCCGCTACGTCGAGTCGTCGCTGCCCCAGGCGCAACTCCTGGCCGCCGCGTACGGCGAGCAGGAATTCCTGATCGCCAGCACCATGGCCATCGCCGGCCTCTTCTCCGTGCTGGCATGGAACACCGTGCCGCCGGATCGCCGCGATTGCTTTATCCTGGGCGTTTTGCCCGTCCGCGTCCGCACGATTTTCCTGGCCAAAGTCGCCGCGCTGGTTACCGCTCTGGCCCTCGCCGTGGCCGCCGTCAACAGCTTCACCGGCTTCTCCTTCCCCTTTCTGTGGATCGCCGCAGGGGGCGGATTCTGGAGCGGACTCCACTCCCTGGCCGCCTGGTGGCTTACCCAACTGCTGGCCGGCGGATTCGTCTGCGGCGCGCTGCTGGCGCTCCAAAGCCTCGCTTCGCTGGTGCTCCGTTACCGGCTGTTTTTGCGCGTTTCGAGCTTCCTGCAAATGGCTTGCTTCTTCGCCATCCTGGGCGTATGGTTTCTCAAGCCGTCCTTTACCGCCCTGGCTGCGCATCCCTGGCTTCAGTGGATGCCCTCCTTCTGGTTTTTCGGCCTTTTCCAGGAATTGCACGGCGGAACGGGCGGGTCCCACGTTTTCGCGCCCCTGGCCTTGCGGGCCCTCTCCAGCCTTCCACTGGCCGCCGCGGTGGGCGCCGCCGCCTTCAGCCTGGCTTACCGCCGCACCCTCCGCCGGATCGTCGAACAGCCCGATATCGCCCCCGCCGATCGGTCCCGCTTCGTGGCTCGCGCCGCCGCTCGCCTCGGCACCTGGCTGGCGGACAGGACCCTGCCCACGGCCCTCGACCGCGCCATCCTCCTGTTCACCGCCCGCACCCTCGCACGCAGCCGCCAGCACCGCCTCATCCTGGCGGCCTATGCGGGAATCGCCCTTGGAATCGGTCTGATTTACACCCGCGATCTGATCTACGGTCCCTCCTCCTTCGAAGCCATGCAGGTGGACGCACCCTGGGACCGCCCCAACGGATCCTTCCTGGCCGCCAGTCTGATCGCCTTGTTTTTCGCCATCGTGGGCGCCCGCGCGGTGTTCGCGGTGCCCATCACCCTTCGCGCCAACTGGGTCTTCCGCCTCACCGCCATCCACAGCCCCGGGGCCTATTTCCGCGCCGTCCGCCGGTCGCTCTATTGGGTGGCTGGGCTGCCCGTGTGGATCGCCGCGGGCGCCGCGTTCTTCTCGATCTGGCCCGCCGGCGACGCGGCCGCACACCTCGCCCTGATGATCGCCACCGGCAGTCTGCTAGTCGAACTGCTGATCTACCGCTTCCGCAAGATCCCTTTCGCCTGCTCCTATCTGCCCGGAAAGGCCAATCTGCACGTCCGGCTGGGTACCTGGGGACTCGGCTTCCTGTTTCTCGCGGCCCAGGGCGTGCACCTGGAATTCTGGGCCCTGGCGGCCTATCCGCGTTTCGCCGTGCTGCTCGCCATTCTGGCGGCCGCCGCCCTGTGGGCCCGTCGCCGGGCCAATGAATTCGCCCGTTCGCCCGCCAACCAGCTTCAATTCGAGGATCTCCCGCCCGCCGAAATCCACGCTCTGGACTTGCATCCCGATGCCGTCCTGATCCCTGACGACCAGTACATCGATTCCATCCAATCCGCCGCCCGCGCCCGCGGCTCGGTCCTCCCCGCCATCCGCCCGCTATCCATCCTCACGCCGGCCTACGCTCCGCCTCCCGCCGAGCCCTTCCATTGGCCGACGGCCCTCGGCCAACTCGCCGCCGACCTCCGCTACGGCGCCCGCATCCTCACCAAGTCGCCCGCGTTCAGCGCTGCCGCCATCGCCCTGATCGCCGCGGGAATCGGCGGAAACACCGCCGTTTACTCCCTGGTGCACGCCGTTCTGACCAAGCCCGCGCCGGGCATCCACGCCAGCGGCCTGGTGTCCCTCGCCCCGTCGCTCGATCGCCAGCCCATCGATCCCGGCGAAAACAGCTACCTCAATTACCTGGATTATGCCGCCTCCACCCACACCATTGCTTCGCTCGCGGCATTCGCCGCACCGGGGGCCGGCGGCCGTCTCACTGTCGCCATGAAGGGTGGCACCTACGAAATGCGCGGCATGACGGTGACGCCCAATTTCTTCCAAACGCTCGGCGTGCGCCTGGTGCGCGGCCGCGAGTTTACCCCCGAGGAAGCCCGTGGCGCCGCGCCGCTCGCGGCCATCATCGCCTGGCACGTGTGGCAGAACCAGTTTCACGGCGCCGAAGACGTGATCGGGCAGCCCGTCTCTCTCGACGGCCATACCGCGACCATCGTAGGCATCGGGCCGCCGAAATTTACCGGCATCTGGCTGGCGCCGCATTTCGAAATCTGCGTGCCGCTGGAAGCCTGGGTCCGCGTGGCGGGCAGGGCCGAGCGCTATGCCGACCGCTCCTGGCGGCGGGTGGCCCTGATCGGCCGCCTCGCGCCCGGGTATTCGATCGACCAGGCCCAAGCCGAATTCGACGGCATCGCCGCCCGTCTGGCCGAAGCCTGGCCCGCAGCTAATCGAGGCCGCGGCATGCTCCTGGCGCCCTACTCCGCCACCCGCTTCGGACCGGTCTCCGGCTCACAGAACCGCCTGTTCATGGGCATTCTGATGGGCATTGCGATGCTGGCCCTCCTGATCGTCTGCGCCAACGTCGCTAACCTGATGCTCTCGCGCGCCCTGGTCCGCCAGCGCGAAATGGCCGTGCGCCAGTCCATCGGCGCCTCGCGCTGGCGCATACTGCGCATCCTGCTGGCGGAGGGCCTGGTGCTCTCGCTGCCGGCCGCCTTCCTGGGCGGCATCTTCGCGTGGTGGGCCTGCGATGCCATTTCGAAGCTGGCGCCGCCGCTCGAATCGGGCGCCCGCTACGTCCCCGATTTCCTGCCCGATTGGCGCGTGGCGCTCTACGCCCTGGGACTCGCCGTCGCCAGCACCCTGTTCTTCACCCTGGCGCCCGCCGTTCGCGCCGGGGCCCAGGATCTGCTGCCCTGGCTGCGAGCCGGCGAGCATAGCGTCGCCCGCGGCCGCTCGCGCACCGCCAGCCTGCTGGTGGTGGCCCAGATGGCCCTCTGTGTCCTGCTGCTCATCAGCGGCGCCCTGGCCTGGCGGTCCACCAGGCTGATGGAAACCACGGACCTCGGCTTCACCCGCGATCACGTCCTGCTGGCCGGCGTCGATACCCGGACGGCCGCCCAAACCAGCGAGCAGAACATCGTCCTGCTGGAGCGCATCCGCCGCCGCCTTCTGGCCGCCCCCGGTGTGGTGTCGGCCTCCTGGGCGGTGGCCGCGCCGCCCCACAGCCACAGTTGGATGGCGGTCCCCATCGCCACCCCTGGCGTACCCCAGCCCGTGCCCTCGGACGGCACCTCCGCCGGCCCCGACTACCTGCACACCCTCCGCGTGCCTTTCCTGGCCGGCCGCGATTTCTCCACCGCCGATCTTAGCCACGCGCCGGTCGCCATCGTCAACCGCAAGTTGGCCCGCGCGCTGTGGCCGAACCAGTCGCCGCTAGGCCGCACGCTAAGCGTGGGCGGCTCCCCCGCTGCCATCGAAGTGGTCGGCGTAGTGCCCGATGCCGCTTTCAACGCCGTCGGCACCCAGGGAGAAGTTACCGGCCTGGCGCCCGAGGATCGTCGCAATTATGTGTTCCTCTCCGAAGGCCTGGATAGCTCGCCCGGCTCTTACACCTTCCACCTGCGCTACGCCGGAAACACCGCCGCCATGGTTCCCGCCGTCCGCGCGGCCATCGCCGAAGTCGATTCCGGCGTGCCGGTATTCTCTCTCCGCACCATGGACGCCGAATTCGCCGATTTCGTCCTTCCCATTCACATGTTCGCCAACGTGGCGGGAATCTTCGCCGCGGGCGCACTGCTGATGGCGTCCATCGGCCTCTACGCCCTGATCGCTTTCTACACCGCGCGGCGACGGCGGGAGATGGGCATCCGCGTCGCCCTGGGCGCATCACCGCGCCAGATCCTGCGAGCCGTGCTGCGCGATGGCCTGCTGCTCACCGCCGCCGGGCTGGCCCTCGGACTGCTGCTCAGCGCCGCCGCCGCCCGAGCCTTCGGCAGCCTGCTCTACGGCATTTCGCCGGCCGATCCCGCAACCTACTCCGCGGTCATCGCCGCTCTCGCCCTGGTCTCGCTGGCTGCCTGCTATCTTCCCGCCCGCCGCGCCGCTCGCGTCGATCCGATGCTCTCGCTGAGGCAGGAATAGGGGCGGGCCGGAAGGGAATCTCCGTTCAGCCGGGCGGCGCTCTAAAGAGATTTGTCGCGACGCTCGCCAAATCACGCTGGTACGCCGTTGGATGGCCGAGATGAAGCGCCCGTGATGCGGCCGAGACACACACCGGCCCGGCCATACAACGCTACACTAAATCTTCATGCCCTTCGCCTTCCGCCACGCCATGTGCAACGAGCCCTTCGGCCAGCGGCCTTTCGCCGAAACCTGCCGCGCCATCCGCCAGGCAGGGTACACCGGCATCGAAATCGCCCCCTTCACCCTGGCCGAGACGCCCGCCGCCATCAGCCCCGCCCAGCGCGCCGAATACCGCTCGACGATCACCGACGAGGGCCTCGCCTTCGCCGGGCTGCACTGGCTGATGGTCAGCCCCAAGGGTCTTCACGTGACTACCCCGGATGCCGCGCTGCGGCGCCGAAGCTGGGAGCATATCCGCGCGCTGATCGATCTCTGCGCCGATCTCGGCCCCTCCGGGGTGATGGTTTTCGGATCGCCGCAGCAGCGCTCCACGACCGGCGGAATTACCCCGGCCGAGGCCACCCGTCATTTCATCGATGGCCTGGCCGGAGTCGCTCCCGATGCCGCCGCCCGCGAGGTCACCATCCTCGTCGAGGCCCTCCCCGCCAACCAGTCGGATGTTGTGCAATCGCTGGCCGAAGCGGTCCAAATCGTCCGCGAAATCGACAGCCCCGCTATCCGGACGATGTTCGACGTGCACAACGCCGTGGATGAAAGCGATCCCCACGCCGTTTTGGTGGATCGCTACTTCGACGTGATCCGGCACGTCCACGTGAACGAAATGGATGGCCGCCATTGCGGCGCCGGTTCGTACGATTTCAAGCCGCTCTTCGCCACCCTGCGGGGCCGTGCGTACAACGGATGGATTTCGCTCGAAGCCTTCGACTTTTCACCCGGCGCCGAACGCCTGGCGGGCGAATCGCGGCGCTATCTCGAGTCGCAAATCGCCCAACTGCCATCATGAGCCACTTCGTTGTCACTGGAGGCGCGGGCTTCATCGGCTCCGCCATTGTACGCCGCCTGCTCCGCGAAGACGCGGGCAAGGTGGTGGTCATCGATAACCTCTTCAGCGGCTCTGAAGCCAACCTGGAAGAAGTCCGCACGGCGATCGATTTCCAGAGCGCCGATATCCGCAATTACGAGGAGATCGCTCCGCTCATTCGCGGTGCGTCGGTGGTTTTCCATGAAGCCGCGATCCCCTCGGTCCCGCGTTCGATCGACGAGCCTATCCCCTCCCACGAGGTCAACATCAACGGCACCTTCAACGTGCTGCGCGCGGCGCACGAAGGCGGAGCGGGCCGGGTGGTCTACGCCGCTTCCTCCTCGGCCTACGGCGATACCGCCGTGCTGCCCAAGGTCGAGACCATGGCGCCCAATCCCAAATCCCCCTACGCTTTGCAGAAGCTGGCGGGCGAGTACTACTGCCACGTCTTCTCGAGCGTCTACGGACTGGAAACCGTGGCGTTGCGGTATTTCAACGTCTATGGACCCCGCCAGGACCCTTCCAGCCCTTATTCCGGCGTGCTTTCCCTGTTTATAAAAGCCGTCCTGGAGCGGTGCTCGCCCACCATCTACGGGGATGGCGAACAATCCCGCGACTTCACGTACGTGGAAGACGTGGCCGACCTGAATCTGAAAGCCGCCCGCGCCCCGGGCGTTTCCGGCAAAGTGTACAACGGCGGTAACGGCGGCCGGATCACCCTGAACCAGGCCTGGTCCCTTGTGCAGAAGCTCGAAGGGGTGGAAATCCCCGCCCATTATGGCCCGCCGCGCCCCGGCGACGTGCATGATTCCCAAGCCGATGTCACCGCCGCCGTCCGCGATCTTGGGCATGCCCCGCGCTTTTCCTTCGAAGAAGGCATGCGCCGGACGTTGGGATGGTATCGCGGCCAGGCGGGGGCGGCTGGCCGCGGCTAGTTCTCAGCTTGCAGGTTGAGGGAAAGGGTCCTGACCGGCTGCAAGCTGCCCCACCACGCCTTGACTTGCTGGTTGCGGAACAAGCCTCCCGGCAGGCTGAAAGCCGGCCCCATCACTGCTCACTGGTTGCCGACCTGTCGTTGGTTGAGGGTGCGGTGCGCCGTCCCTGGCGCAAGTTCAGCGTCCCATTTTCCAGATTAGCAAGGCGAGGCCGAGGGCGAATCCCGCGGCGGCGT
>JASHSS010000384.1 GCA_030038565.1 Bryobacteraceae bacterium | reverse complement strand
AAGCGGATCTGGGTCATGTCCTCCTGGTAGTCCACCGGCTTCATCTCGACGCCGGCCCCTTTCAAGTCCGCCAGGGCCTGGGTGTAGATGTCTTTGTTGGCGCCCTGCATGCGGTCGAAGGCCGATTGCAGCACGCCGATACGCATGGCGCGAAGGGGCCTGCGCGGCTCCCAATGGAACGGGTCGGCGGCTACGCTGCGATCCTGTCCATCGGGTCCATGGATGGCGTGCAGCACCAGGGCGCAATCCTCCACGCCGCGACAGAGGGGACCGATTTTATCCATGGTCCAACTCAGCGCCATGGCGCCGTAACGGCTCACCCGCCCGTAGGTGGGCCGCAGGCCGGCGGTGCCGCATTGCCCGCTGGGCGAAACGATCGACCCCAGGGTTTCGGTGCCCAGGGCAAATCCCACCAGGCCGGCGGCGGTGGCCGAAGCCGATCCCGCCGAAGATCCGCTGGAACCCTGCTCCAGATTCCAGGGGTTTTTGGTGCGACCCTGAAATCACAGGTCACCCTGCGCGAGGGCCCCCATGGAGAGCTTGGCCATCAGCACTCCGCCGGCCTTTTGCAGGCGCTCCACCACCGTGGCGTCGGTATCGGGAATGCGGTTTTGGAACGGTTCCGCGCCCCACGTGGTGAGAATGCCCTTAGTGTCGAACAGGTCTTTCACTCCAAACGGGATGCCATGCAGCGGACCTTTATAATGGCCGGCGCGGATCTCCCTGTCGGCCTGGGCGGCGCGCTCCAGCGCCAGGTCCTCGGTGAGGGTCACCAGGCAGAGTAATTTGGGCGAATAGCGCTTCATGCGCTCCAAGTACATTTTGGTCAGCGCGGTGGACGAGACAGCGCGCGAGCGCACGAGCGGCGCCAATTCCGTTACCGGCTCGAAAGCCAGATCTTCCAGGTCCCTCGGCGCGCGGCCCTTGCGGCTCCTGGCGATGGTGGGGGTGAAGTGCACCGGCCCTTTCGCCGGAACGCGGTCGGGGTTCCCGGGAAGGAAGAAGAAGGCCGGCTCGGTTCCGTAAGGCACATCGATCTTGCGCAGCCCTTCATAGGCGCCGAGCGCCTGGTTGACGCGGCGCTGCATCATGTCGATTTCGGGGTCCTGAAACTCCAGGCCCAGGAGGACCAGGGCCGCGGAGACCTGCTCCCTGGTGATGCGCATGGGCTGTTGGGCCTGTCCGCCGCGTCCCTGAGCGAAGGCAGGCCGCGCCGCGGACAGCACGCCCAGAAGTTGCAGCCAGGTTCTTCGATCCATAAACTCTCAATCATACATGAGACCGATGCCGGCGGCTGGACCGCGAAGCCCCGCGGGCGCGCGTCCGGTAACCCGGCGCGCAGCCGGCCAGAGCGCTTCAAGGCGGCGCCCCGGAAGCAAGCACGAGCCTAGCGGGGAGCCACAATCCGAGCGGGTTTTCCTCATCACTAACTTTGGATTACCCAGGCATATTTCCCTCGGTTAGAAGGACGGCCGCTTATAACTTTAGTTAGAAGCAGCTTACTAACACCACTTATGAGGAATGACAACCGCGATCGGGAATTTTCCCGCCTCGGGTCGTAAAGGAAATTCCCGCTCCGGCACTCTTACAGTTGCAGAGGTACACTTATGTTGTCCGAGCGAAACCCGGCAGGCCCCGCTCCCGGCCGCCGCAAGAGGTTCCGGTGCAGGGGGGCGGAAGTGCTCGAATTCACGCTGGTGCTGCTCCCGCTGCTGAGCATCACTACCGTTCTCGTGGATACCTCCTGGGCGATCTTCGCCAAGAGCTCCTTGCAGCGCGCGGTGCGCCTCGGAGTGCGAACCGGCATTACGCTGACCGCCTCGCAGATGGCCACGGGCGCCTGTCTCACCGACACGGTAAAAAGCATAGTCCAGCAGAATTCGCTGGGCATTTTGAACGGCTCGAGCGGGCTGGCCACGATCAAGGTAAATTACTACCAGCCGCCGGCGCCCGGCTCGACCGCCGCGGCGGTGAACGTTTCCACTCAGGCCAACGGGAACGCCCCGGGCAACATCATGGTCGTGTCGGTGCAGAATTACTCGCTGATTCCGCTGTTACCGCGAATCTTCACCTGGAATACGGCAGTCGATGACTCCCCGCTTACCATCAACGTTTCTTCGGCCGATCTGATCGAGCCGTCGCGCAATCCGCCGTGCATCGGGACGGCGCCGTAGACACCGCCATCGCAGATATGGGGGATAAGTATGAAACATTGCAAATCACGAGGTGTTTCAAGTATTGAGTTCGCCTTCGGCTTGATGGTGCTGATTCCGCTCCTGCTGGGCACGGGCGTCACCGGCATCAACATGATCCGAACCTTGCAAACCGTGCAGTTGGCGCGCGACGCGGGACACATGTACGCGAAGGGGGTCGATTTCTCGCAGCCCGGGAATCAGACCATCCTGGTGGATCTGGGATCCAACCTGGGGTTGAGTTCGACCGCCGGACAGGGAACCGCGGTGGTGATACTGTCCTCGCTGATCTACGTGGACAAGAACCAATGCGCGGCGGTGGGCGCGGT
Source organism: Bryobacteraceae bacterium (assembly GCA_030038565.1). Classification (GTDB taxonomy): domain Bacteria; phylum Acidobacteriota; class Terriglobia; order Bryobacterales; family Bryobacteraceae; genus JOPF133. Next base: position 17,720 of record JASHSS010000384.1, on the reverse strand, counting down.
GGATGGCAGCGGCAACCCCACCAGCGCGTGCACCAACTACACCAAGTGGGTCTTCACGCAGCGCCTGGAAATCGGCAACACTTCCGTTCGGAGCAGCAATTACGGCAGCCCGCTCACCACCGGTCCGGACCCCGTCACGGTCAATTCCACCACCGGCCAGATTTCGCAGCAAACATACGTCACCAACGCTGGGGACGTGGCCACCTTCTCCGGCGTGAATCCCTACCAGGTGGTGAATGGGAACGTCGAGGGACTGCCTTCCGGGCAGCTTCTCTATGTGGCCGAGGCGGGTTCTCTGGGCTTCAACATGCCGCCCTTCGTCTCCAATGCGTGCGCCTACTCCTGGGGTTTCTTTTAGGAATAATCTATGCGACACTTTATTGCCAACCGGTGTTCCACTCGCGGATCGACGATGATCCTGGTGATGATGATGGTCCCGATATTTCTGGTCCCGCTAGTGGGGCTGGGCATCGACGGTACCATGCTCTTCATAGTGCAGGCCAAGCTCTCTTCCGCGGTCGACGGCGCGGTACTGGGAGCTGGCCGTCTGCTGGGCACTTCGGCCAACACCACGGAGATCGCAGGCGAATTCCTCAACGTCAACTTCCCGGCCGGCTACTGGGGAGCCCGCGACCTGCAATCCAACATCACCGCTACGGATTCTCTGGGCACCCACACCATTTCGGTAAACGCCAGCGTGCAGGTCCCGCTGCTGTTTATGCGGATACTGGGACAAAGCTACTCGACGGTGGCGGTGGACGCCGTGGCCACCCGCAAGGACTCCCGCGTGGTCCTGGTGCTGGACCGCTCCGGTTCGATGAATACCACCGATCCCGTCAGCGGTCTGAACGTCTGCACCACCATGCTGAGCTCGGCGGCGGAGTTCACGGGTATGTTCACGCCGGGCACCGATGAACTCGGCCTGGTGGCTCTCCAAGGCAGCGCCATCGTGGCCTATCCCGAAACACGCCCCTACAATGCCAGCCCCACCAGCGCCGGAGGCCCCGACAGCTCTTTTGCCACATCTTCCACCGCCGGTCCCATGTTCACCCAGATCGCCGCGATGGTTTGCGGAGGCGGCACCTCCACTCCCGAGGCTCTCTCCCTGGCCTACATCGAATTGCAGAAGGCCCATAACCGCGATCTCAACAATAACGGCGCGGATCTCGACATGAACTCGATCGTGTTGTTCACCGATGGCGTCGCGGATTCGATCGCCACCAGTCCCAATAGTGCGTCCTCGCCCAATAGCAGCGTGATTAGTGGCAGCAGTTCGTGCACGTACAAATCCACCACCAACACCGCGGACACCATGATGGGCTGGATGGCGGCGCCGGGCAACCCGCCATCCTGGGGCACCAGCCAGGGCCTTTATCTGCTCTCGGCCTACGACACTACCCACACTCTCACCTGGTGGCTTCAGAATCCCACCGGCGATGAAACCGAGAGCGTTCCCACAGCCGCGCTCAGCGGCTGCGGAAACCTGGGCAACAACAACCGCAACTTCAACCTGAACGACCTCTCAAAGATCCCGCCGTACGATATCTACGGCAATTCGACCAGCGGCAATGCCTATATCAATTCGACTCTGGATTACAATGGCACGGGCTACAATCCCAACGAACCCACAACGGGTTACCAGCTCGCGCTGGCCGCCTGGAACGCCACGGACAACGTCGGGCAGACCATCCGTTCGCAGACTGCCATGAATCCGATCACCATTTATACCATCGGTTACACAGGCGACGGCGGAACCGACGCGGGGCTGTTGAACCGCCTCGCCAACACGCAGATCTCCACTTCGTACAACTCATCGCAGCAGACCGGCCTGTACATTCAGGTGGACTCGGCCAATCAGCTCTCGGCCGCCTTCATGCAGGTAGCCTCCAGCATGCTGCGCCTGGCCCAATAAGAAGGGCGCGGGAGTCAGCCTGTCCCGTGCCGGATCTGACGCTGCTGTTCTTCAACCCGGCCAAGGATTCCGGAAGCAGCAGAAACGGACGCCTCCGGGACAGGCCACTCCTTCCCCGGAAACAGGAGGCTGGCCCCGCTATGGGTTCACGTGGTTACTGGCCCTGGGCGCGCTTTCCTCCGCCCGTCCGGGGCCGTCCCCAATTTCCGCTTGTCATATTTGCAATCGACTTACCCACGGGATGCCTCGCACATAAGCTGTTTCGGGGGACCTGGCGCATTGGTAATTTGCGTACAGGAGTTGCCCGGCAGGCGAATCCTACACCCGAAGTGGTGTAAGCCCTGAGCCTGCCGGAGCCTTTTGTCACGAGGTGCGTCGAGCGGTCAGTCCTTCGTGAAGTTAGTAACCGCCGCTGTGCCGAACACGAGGCTTATCCGACCTGGCAAAATCGGCGCTGGCCTCGCTGGTGGACGAAATGTCCCTGGCGCCGGTTTTTTCGAGCACCGCCTTCGCCCGCCCGACCCAGTCGGCATTGTCGCAGTGGACCGAGAGCAGGATCCGCCCTTGCTTGATCAGGCCTTCGTAGCGTTTGGCTTCGAACTCGGGCATACCCATTCCAACCAGCGCTCCGATGAACCCGCCTACGGCGCCACCGCCGCCAATCCCCGCCAGCGCAGCCACCAGCGGGCCGGCCGCGATGAACGGGGCTGCTGCCAACCCGCCCGATGATTCTGTTTCAGCCGGCAATCGCCGCTTCCTGGTTAAACCGAAGGTAAGGGCATCTAGTGGAAGTATCCCAGCAGCATCAGCACGATAAGAATCAGAAGAATTGTTCCCAGCCCTCCTGTAGGATAATAGCCCCACCCCCGGCTGTACGGCCATGCCGGCATGACCGCCAGAAGCAATATCACCAACAACAGCAGAAGTAACATGACTGCCTCCTCGTTCTCCTTTTGTTACCGCAGGTCGGTTGCCATCTCTATCTCTTGGAAGGGTGGGGGACAGCAATCCGCCGCAACCTGCCCGGGGTGGTTGTTAGCAAACCCACCGCCGCGCCAATAGCTGCGGCGCTCCGCCCGCCTGGAGGACCTGGTCGCCCCGGATCCCCGCAACGCACCGGATTATGCCTGGGCGCTTGCTGGCCCCGCGAAAACCATGCCATCCGGGTTTTCCGTAACCTTAAGGATAAGTATCCCCCTGCACCCACCATACATTGTTTCAAGATATAGTGTAAGTACCAAATCGCACGCGCCTTTTGGAACTTATAGAAGCGGAATAGCGGTGAGGTTAGATACAGGACGCGAGTTTCCTCCGCAAGGCGCTTCGGTTTACTTTCCACCCGCCGGTAACCTCCCGCACTTATGCACGCCTGGTGACGATCCGACCCGCGGCCGCCGGACGCGCTATCCTGGCATATGCGGCCCGCACGATTCTTCAAACGCAACCGTACACTGGCAGCGGTAGCCATCGGGTCCCTGGCGCTGGGGATCGGCGGCAACATGACGGTTTTCAGCGTGGTCCGCGAGATGATTCTCGACGACCTCAGCGCCGCGCGCCCCTCCCGGCTGGTGCGCACCGGCGCCAATCTTTCCTACAACCAATACCGCCAACTGCGCCAGGCAGGCGTTTTCCAGGACCTGGCCTTTTACCACAGCTTCAACACCTGGAACTGGCGTGCGGGCGATCACAGCGAAATCGTCTGGACGATCAATACCAGCCCCAATTTCTTCGACGTTCTGGGCGTGCGCGCGGGCGCCGGACAGTTGTTCACCGCCAGGGACAGTGGACCCGCCATCGTAGCCAGCTACGGTTTCTGGAAGCGGCGCCTGAATGGGGATCCAGGCGTGGTCGGGCGGCCCATGGAGTTGAATGGCCAGTTCTATACGCTGGAAGGCGTCCTGCCGGAAGATTACCGAAGCGTCTACGGATTGAGCATTTCGCCCGAGGTCTACGCGCGCGTGGGCGCCCCTTCGCGCCCCGACGATGCTTCGTGGATCGTGTTCGGGCGGCTGCGGGACGGGCAATCGATTGAGGCGGCGCGCCAGTCTCTGGCAGCCGTGGCCGAAAGGATTTGGGGCGCCGAATTCGCGCGCCGCTTCGCTATACTCCATCCCATGGCCGGGTCCGCGGCCCATACGGTAGTGGAAGGAAATGGGTTCTACCTGTTCTTCGTGGCCCTGTTCGCGGTTGCCGGAATGATGGTGCTGATTTCCTGCGCCAACGTAGCGGGGCTGCTGGTGGCGCGCGGCCTCAGCCGGCAGCGCGAACTGGCCGTCCGCAAGGCTCTGGGCGCCAACCGGTGGCAGATGGCCCGGCCTCTGATTGGAGAGGGATCTCTCCTGGTGGTGGCAGGCGCCGCCGCGGGGTTGCTGCTGCACCTCTTTCTGGCCGCGCAACTTCGCGCGCTGCGCTTTCCCTCGGCGTACGGAGTGCCGTTCGAATTTCATTTCCGCACCGATGCCGGGCTGCTGCTGTACGCCGCAGCCGTGGCCGTGGGGTCGCTGGCGATTTCGGCGCTGGCGCCGGCCCTGCGCGGCTCGGATGTCGATCTGGCGGTGGCCCTGAAGCAGGGCGAGCCGCCGTTCTCGCTGCGGCGGTGGAATTTGCGCAGCGGTTTTGTGGCGCTCCAGATGGCCCTGGCAGTGATGCTGCTGGCGCTAGGCGCGCTGTTCACCCGGAGTTTCATCCACGTGGCCACGGCCGATCTGGGTTTCGATGCAGGGCATATTCTGATGGCCGGGGTGCAACCGATGCCGGGACCTCGGGCGCAGGACGCCTCGGGCGGATATCGCGAGCGGCTGCGGCGGCGGCTGGAAGCCGTTCCGGGGGTCGTGGCGGCCAGTTCGGTGTGGGTCCGGCCGCTGGCGGGCGAACTACCCAAGGACGCGGTGCGCCGCGCCGGCGATCGGGAACCAGCGCGAGAGGCGTATGTGTCGGGCGTGGGCGAGCGCTACTGCGAAACCATGGGCATTCCGATTTTGCGCGGACGCGATTTTCAGCACTCTGACCAAGACCATCGGCCGCGGCCGGCGATCCTCAACGCCACGCTGGCGCGGCAGCTTTTCGGCGGCCGCGACCCGGTGGGCCAAGCCCTGACCCTTGGACACGACAAAACCGAATTGCTGGAAGTGGTGGGTGTGGCCGCCGATTCCCGGATGCGCTCCCTGGGCGAAGAGAACGTGGCCGCCCTATATCTGCCGGACTTCAGCACCGGGTTGCTGGTGCGGGTGGCTGGGGACCCCCGGCACTGGATCGCGCCCGTGCGGCAGGCCCTGGCGGAGGTCGATCCGCGAGCGGCGCTGGATGTGCGGCCGATGGCCGACGCGGTGGCCGGCGGGCTGTTCCCCATGCGCATCGCGGCGCTGCTGGTGGGATCGCTGAGCGCCGCGGGCCTGTTGCTTGCGGTCGTCGGATTGTACGCGGCAGTGGCTCACGCGGTCGGCAAACGGACTCGCGAAATGGGCATCCGGGTGGCCCTGGGAGCAAGCCGCGGTAATATCGTGTGGGTGGCGCTGGCCGATGGCATGGCGGTGCTCGCGGTAGGAGCGGCAATGGGCTTCGCGCTGGCGGTGGCCCTCATCCGGCCGCTGGTGGGGATTGTACCGGATGGTGTGAACCCCTGGGATCCGTGGCAGTTCGCAGCGGTCGCCGGGCTGTTGCTGACGGCTGGCGCGGCGGCCACTGCTGGACCCGCGCGGCGGGCGGGACGTGTGGATGCGGCCATCGCCTTACGCCAGGACTGAGGCGCTTACGGTCTCTTCCAAGCGCTCCAGGGCGCCGGCGAAAAAGTGATCGCCGGCTTCGATCCAATGGATCTGCCTGGGCCCCGGCACCGTGGCGTAGAGGGCTTCCAGTTCGCCGACCGGGCCGTATTGATCGCGGGTGCTCTGAATGAAGATTTTAGGCACCGCGCAGGATTGCAGATACTCGGCGTCGCCCAGGCGGGTGGGGAAGCCGGCGGCCAGTATGAAGCGTGGGCCTTGCGGACCTCCTGCGGGGTTCTCCTCACAGCCCAGCCGCATCACCACGCGGGCTCCGAACGAGAACCCAGCCAGGGCGAACGGCAGTGCCGGATAGCGGGCGCGCAACCAACCGAGAGCCGCTCGGCAGTCTTCGATTTCACCGGGGAGATGCGCGTGCTCGCCGTCGCTCTTCCCCACCCCGCGGAAATTGAAGCGCAGGACTACGGCCCCGGCGTGGCGCAGTCCCCTGGCAATCCGGAACACCACTTTGTTGTGCATGGTTCCGCCATACAGCGGATGTGGGTGGCAGACTACCGCGGCGATTGCGGGCGCCCGTTCCTCAGGCTCTTCGAGGAGCGCCTCCAGGCGGCCGGCGGGGCCCTGGAGCCAGTGCGATTCGATGCGGCGGGCCAATCAGTTGGTGCGGTAGTTGGTGAATTGCATGTCGATGCCGAAATCGGTTTCGCGCAGCAGCTTGATTACCGATTGGAGGACGTCGCGGTCGCGCCCCGAGACGCGCACGAAATCGCCCTGGATCGACGCCTGCACTTTCAGCTTGCTGTCCTTCACCTTCTTTACGATTTCGCGAGCCTTCTCGGTGGAGATGCCCTGCTGAAGCGTGATTTCCTGCCGCACTGTCGAGCCGGCCGCGGGGACAATCTCGCCATAGGACAGGCCTTTGAGAGGCACTTTGCGTTTGACCAGCTTGGACTCCAGAATGTCGACCACGGCCTTGAGTTTGAATTCGTCCTTGCTGGCCAGGTTGATCTTATTTTCCTTCTCGTTGAGCTCGATGTTGGAGCGGGAGTCCTTCAGATCGTAACGCTGTTGGACTTCTTTGAGCGCCTGCTGCACGGCATTCAGGACTTCCGGAATTTCAATCTTGGAAACTACATCGAAAGTATTGTCGGGCATAATCTATTTCTTATCGTCGCCGGCCGGCCATGGGCCAGGATCGGGGTTGGAGCGCGGATCGGCGAGGGGCGCGGGGGAGCCGGGGTCGGAAACAGCGCGGGCGCCGGGGAGCACCTGGCTCGAACCCGAATCGGGATCGGACGCGGGACGCGATCCTGGATCGGGATCGACGGCGGGCCGTGGATTGGAGCCAGCGTGGGAACCGAAATCCGGATCCACCGGCCGCGGATTGGGGACCGTGGATCGCAGCGCAGGGTCGGGATCGGCCCCTGGCCGTGGGGCAGAGGGACCCAGCCGCGTTCCGAAATTCGGATCCGCTACTGGTCGAGGATTGGGCGCCGTGGATCGCGGTGCGGGCTCGGGATCAGCCGCGGGCCGCGGGGCAGAGGGGCCCAATACCGATCCGAAATCCGGATCCACCGCCGGGCGCGGACTGGGGGCTGCGGATCGCGGCGCGGGATCGGAGTCGGCCCCCGGGCGCGGGGCAGGTGGACCCAACACCGATCCGAAACGCGGATCCATCGCCGGGCGCGGATTCGGGGTTGCCCGCGAACCGGAGTCGGCCGCGGGGCGGGCGCCGGGGAATAAAGGTTCCCTGGCCGGTGAACGCGGGGCGGTAGCGGGAGCTTCCGGTTCCGCGTAATTCATTTCCAGGCCGAGAATCGACCCCGTCCGCGCCCGTAGCGGGCTGACGCGGCGTACCGGCTCCACGTGGACCGGCGCGCCTGCATCGCCGGGTTTTTTCGTCTCGGCAGACGGCTGCGGAACGGGCGGAGCCGGCGCGACCGTTCTCGCCGCACCGGCGACTTCCACTGCTCCGGGCGTGACCGGCGCCGGTTGCCCGGCGGGCTTGCGAACCTGCAACGCCGACAGCACGCGGCGGGAGATTTCGTCCACCATCTTCTCCATGGCCGCATCCAGCGCGACGGTCACTGCCGCGCGCACCTGTTCCGGATCCACCACCGTGACGAACGGGACCGCCGCGGGATTGGCCGCGGGCGCCATCTTCGCGCCCGGCGGACCGGGACGAATCTGGGCGCGGTCCTGGGTGGCGCGCTCTGCCAGGGGCTTGACCGTGGCCAGCAGGACGCTGGCCTCAAACGGCTTCTTTACCGTGGCATCCGCCTCCACTCGTTTCACCTGCTCCTCATCGAGCGGCTCCAGCACTCCCGCGGTGAGGACCACCCGGACGTGCCGGTGGCGTGGACTCATCTTGACAAAGTGGCAGATTTCATAGCCCGAACGGCCCGGCATGACGGTATCGGCCAGCACCACATCCGGGTCCACATCGTCCAGTCTGATGAGCGCCGAATCGGCATTGCTCACGGTGACGACTTCGTAGCCCTCTTCGCTGAGAATGCGCTCACCCATGCGCTGCGCGTGCGGGCTGTCGTCCACGAGCAGGATACGGCTCATTTGGTGGAGGCTTTAGCCGCCGCCTTTTTCACCGCGGCCGGAGCGTCGGCTGGCATAGGTTTCAGCTTGTCGATGGTCTTTTTGCTCACCCCGGTCCGGATCAGGTCGTTGACCGAAAGGTAAGGCCGCATCAGAACGATCCGTTTGGCCATCAACTTATTGATACCCGGCAGCTTGGCGATTTCGGATTCGGGCGCGGTATTCAGGTCCACGCCGGTGCGCGTGATGGCGATCGGCTTGAGTGGTTGCGGCTGCGAGGCGGCCGGGGTGGTCCCGGTCCCACTACCGCCCGCCGTATTGGCACGCGCGTCGGGAGTTGTGTCGAGCACGTTTTGGGTTGGCTGCGTGTTGGTAACGTCGGTTACGCCCTGCGTACCGGCGGCCACCTGCGGAACGCTGCGGGGAATGTAGGGACGGAAACCGGTCATGGGCGGGGTGCCGGACTTCGCCGCGCCCGAAACATCCGGCCGCGAGCCGAAGGGACCCCACGCCTTGGCCAGGAGGCTGCGCTTGGTGCGATTCTCCTGGTCGTATTTCATGCGCGCCAATGCGGCCGGATCGGCTTCCGGCACCGGACGCTTCATTTCCTCGAGGGCTGCCTTGGCGGCGTCCACGTGCGCGCTGAGGGGATAGTCCTTGACGATTCTGCTGTACGCTTCCGCTTGATTGTCTTCGAAACGGTCGCCCATGCGGCGATAGGAATCGGCCAGTTCCCAAAGCGCATCATCCGCCTGGCTGAAGAGCGGGAACTGGTCGGTGAGCGCCTGCAAGCGGTTGGCCGCGGCCGGCATGCTGCCTTTGTGATGGTAGAAGTCGCCTACTTTAAATTCCCCCTGGGCCAGCACCTCCTGGGCGTCGCGGAGCATCTGCTGGGCTTCGGGCGCGAATTTGCTGTTGGGGAACTGCACCAGCAGTTGCCGGCATTCGTCCTCGGTGCGCAGCGCATGGATGCTGTCGCGGTCGGATTTGTCCATCTGCTGATCCTGCATCTTGCAGATTTTCTCCTGCGCTTCGGCAGCCTCCTCCATGGTGGGATAGAAAAGAATGAAGTCCTTGTATTCGGCTTCGGCCTGTGCAAAGCCATGAGCGCCGCCTTCGCGATACCAGCTATCCGCTACAGCCAGCTTGGCCTTTGCCAGGTATTCGCTGTTGTCGTAGGTGTTCATCATGGTCTGCAACAGAAGGCGGGCCTTCTCGAAGCGGCTGTGTTCGATATCCTGGATAGCCAGGTCGAAGAGCACCTTGTCTGGCTGCTGGGTGTCTTTGGTGATGGGATTATCGTACTTCTTCTTGCGGGCGCAGGAACTCCCGAGCATGGCCAGCGCCAGAAGAAGGGCAGCGTAGGGAAAGGTTTTTCGCACAATCATGACGAATCAGCTCACTTGAATCCTCAGCATCGAACCCCCGTGGCGTTCGCTGAGATCTCGCGCATCAGACGCACTTCAGCTTCGGCATCGGGGCTGTGAAAGATAGCCGACCCTGTGACGATCCAATCACACCCGGCCCGGACGACCTCCGCCAGGTTTTCCCGATGCACTCCGCCATCGATCTCGATCGGCAGCGTTAACTTCTTATCCTGCCTCATCCAATGCAGTTTGCGGACTTTGTTCAGGACGTACGGAATCAGCTTCTGCCCGCCAAACCCCGGGTTGACGCTCATTAACAGCACGTAATCCGCCACCTCCAAGACGTCTTCGAGCACCGCAACCGGGGTGGCGGGGTTCAGGACGACGCCTGCCAGAGCACCCTTCGCGCGGATGGTTCCGAGAGTGCCGTCCAGGTGGCGGCAGGCTTCATAGTGCACCGAAACCGAGTTGGCTCCCGCTTCCACGAATGCTTCCGCGTAGCGGTCCGGATCGTCGATCATCAGATGACAGTCGAGGTGCAGGTGGGTGGCCTTGCGAATGGACTCGACCACCGGCGGCCCGATGGTGAGGTTTGGCACGAAGTGGCCGTCCATCACGTCGACGTGCAGCATTTTCGCCCCGCCCCTCTCGACCCGGGCGATCTCGTCGGCCAGGCGGGCGAAGTCCGCGGACAGGATTGAAGGAACAATTTCAATCATTTACGGGCTTCTCCAAATTTTAGCATAGGAGCGCAGGTTTCCCCGAGTTCCAGGGTGCCCACCAGTTCTCGCGCCGTCGAGATCTTCTCCCGCTCGAGAAACGCGGCCAGTTCGTTGGCGATCCGGCGGGGCGAGGTGGGGTCCCAGAAGGTCGCCGTCCCCACCTCGACGGCGGTGGCGCCGGCAATCAGGAACTCGGCCGCATCTTCGCCGCTCGAGATGCCGCCCAGTCCGATCACCGGGATCTTCACTGCCCTCGCCGCCTGGTATACCAGCCGCAGGGCAATCGGTTTGATGGCCGGTCCCGAGAGCCCTCCGAAACCGGCCCCGATCCGCGATCGCCGCGTGCGCGCGTCAATCGCCAGGGCGATGAAAGTGTTCACCAGGGAAATGGCGTCCGCCCCGGCGGATTCGGCCGCTCGCGCCAGCGGTTCAATCGCACTCACGTTGGGCGAGAGCTTGACGATCACAGGCCGGCGCGCCACGCGCTTCACTCCCGTCACCACTTCGGCCACCAGGGCCGGCTCGCTCGAAAAATAGATGCCACCGTGGCTGGTGTTGGGGCAGGAGACGTTCAGCTCGTAGCCCGCCAGGCCGGAATGGTCCTCCAGCACGCGCACGACTTCCGCGTAATCGGCGGCCTCGTAGCCGAAAACGTTGGCGAATACGGCGGTATCGAGGCGCGCCAGTTCCGGCAGCTTTTCCTCTGCAAAGGCCCGCACGCCGATGTTCTGCAGCCCGATAGAGTTGATCATGCCGGCGTGGGTTTCGTAAATCCGCGGCGGAGGATTGCCGGCGATCGGCTCGCGCGACAGCCCCTTGACCATCAGGCCGCCCAGCGCGTTGAGATCCACCAGCTTTGCGAATTCCAGGCCATAGCCGAAGGTGCCCGAAGCAGCCAACACCGGGTTGCGCAGGCGGATCCCGCAAAGCGAGGTCTCGAGCGCCGGCCGGCTCATTCCACCAGCGCCTCTCCGAGTACCCGCCCTACCGCCGACGAGGGAGGGTCCAGCCCCAGCACGCGCGCCAGGGTGGCCGTTACATCCACCGATTCCACCGTGCCTTCGTACACCCCCGTCCGGAATTGCGGCCCGTAGAAGCACAGCGGCACGCGCGCATCGTAGTTGTACAAGGAACCGTACGAGACGCCCCGGTTCTGGCCGAAGTTCTCCACGTATTCGGCGCGATAGGAAAGCATCAGGTCACCCGAGCGGAGCGGGTGGAAGCTGTTGCGGAAGCGCCGGTCCCAACCATCGAAGGTCGAGGCCACCCCGCCGGCAGTGAAAAAATTGGCTACCGCAGGGTGTTGGAGCGCGGCCCGGCCGGCCGCCTGGCGAAGCGGTTCAGGATCGCGAAAGCCGGTGGTATCGAGATACAGGAACGGGTAGAGGTACTTCTCGACCCGGCCGTTTCCCGCCGCCGCAAGGATGCGGTCGACGGTCTGCGCGACATTCTCGCCGTTCACCGCCATGCGCGCGCGCGCATAATCGGGCGGCGCGGGCGGCGCGCCGTGCGCCCCCGCCAGCACCAGGCTGAACGCATTCTCGCCCGGTGTCTTCGCCAGTTGCGCCAGGAAGGTCTCCAGCCGGTGATCGAGTTGCAATACCATCTGCTCCATCAGGGGGGAGCGCGCGCCGGTCTCATAGCCCAGGCGCGCCATGGAACCGAGCAGCAGGCAGACCACGTCGGTAGTGTTGCCCTGCCCGATCCGCTCGCGGGCCATCAGTTCCGTGAGCAGATCGAACTGCGCGGCCTGGCCCCAGGGAGAGGCCTTGTACAGGTTGATAAATTCCCTGGGATGTTCCGGCGAATAGGTCAGAACGCGCAGGGCCGGGGCGTCCGGTTTCGCGCCCACCGCCAGCCACTTGGCGCCCCGGGCGGACTCCGGACTCCTCTGAATGTTGAAGACGGAAAGCCAGTCGGGCTGCTCGCCACGCGTGACGTATAGGCCCTGCTCGTCCATCCAGTAGATCGGCGAGTCGCTCGTGCCGGCAAACAGCGCGGCGTCAGATTCCTCCATGCCCACCACCCAGCAGCGCATGTGAGGATCGGCTTCGATCTGCTCCGCCAGGGTGGTGGCCAGCAGGGCTTCCTCGGCGGCGTTCACCGGCCGGCGGGCAGCGCGGTCATACCGGAAATCGGCCACGATGCCGTGCTGTGCGGGCCACGCGCCCGTAGCCAGCGTGCTCAGGCTTGAGGCGGTGAAGGTGCTTGCCAGGTGGCGGCAATCGGGATAAAAAGCACCCTTGTCCAAAATCCTGCGCAGGCCGCCGGGAGCGAACTGCGGTGAGGCAGCCTCCAGGTAGTCCGGCCGCATCTGTTCTAAAATTACTAAAACCAACAATTTAGGACGCGGGGGTAAGGCCGCCAGCCGGAAGGCCGCCCCGGCGGCCAGCACGGCGCCGAACTCTCGTCTGCAAATGGCCACAAAAAAAGAGTTTAACAGAGGTAGAAAGTGATGCTATAGTGTAACTTTCAAAACCGCGCTATCTGAATTTCCCGCTCCCAGCGGATGAGCAAGGCTTGGTGATGAAAGAAGAGAAGATCTCATTGGGGTTGTCTACGATTCGCCGGAACCGGGGAATCTCCCTACAGCAAATCGCCGAATCGACCAAGATCAGTGTCCGGTCGCTGGAAGCGATCGAACGGGGCGATTTTCGGAAGCTGCCGGGCGGCATCTACACCACCAGCTACCTGCGCCAATACGCTCGCGCCATCGACTACGATGAAGCCAATCTGTTGGCTGCCTATTACCGGTGCCAAGGTACTCCTCAACGCGCTGTAGTGGCACGCAGCCGGCCGAAGAGGATACTGGACAGCCTGCGATTGGTAATCGGCTGACAAGGTACGAAGCCGGCGCATCCATAAGCTGTACCCACGGCGGCGCCGGGACGGCGGGCATAATCTGCTCTTACCTCGTCCGCCCGGTTTCGAACAGGAACCAGATGCGACGCTCCGTTTGGTCGATCCAATTCTCTAACATGCTGGTGGTGGCCACATCGTTCTCTTCGCTGCAGAGGTCGTGAGCCTCGCGCATGCTGGCCAGGAGCGCCTGATTGTCTTCGCGCAATTCGGCGAGCATGTCCAGCGGATCGACAAACTCCGCGTCGTTATCGCTCAGCCGTTGCAGGCGGGCCACGTGCCCGATCGACCGAATGGTGGTGCCGCCGATCTTCCGCACGCGCTCGGCGATGTCGTCGGTCATCGCAAAAATCTGGCTGCCATGCTCATCGAGCAGGAGATGATAGTCGCGAAAGTGCGGTCCGCTAACGTGCCAATGGAAGTTTTTGGTCTTCACGTAGAGAGCAAATACATCGGCCAGCAGCGCATTGAGCGCGCCGGTAATGTTTTTGACGGCTTCCGAGCCTAGTTTGCTGGGTGTTTTCAGGGCTTCCCGGCGGCGCGTTTCAAGTTCTTCCCGACTGGTTGGCATTCTACCCCTCCATCGAACTCTCTTCCCAACCGCGATGATACTCTGACATTCGCTCGGGCGGCCACAATTCCGGCTGGAATCGGCGTCCCGGCCGCGAAGAACTGGACATAAACAGACAAACCGTGGCCTACCACCCCGGATCGCGTCATTCGATCACCATCCATGTCAAACCTCCGGCAGGAATTGTTACGCTCAGCCCGGCCGTATAGTCGCGGGCAATCGTAACTTTGCGCGCGGCGCTGCCGTTGATCCGGACGGATGCCGTGGCGGTCAGCCCCGTATAGTAGAGCGGCAATCGAATGGTCCTGGTGATCGGGGTGTCGAGCGGGTTGTGGAAGACCGCCAGGCCGCGTTCCCGAAGCTCGGGATTGACGTGCAGAATGCCGTCGTAGTCGCGGCCATCGGGACGGCGGATGTGGATGATATCGGACTCCAGAATGGCCCGATGCTGCTTGTAGAATTCCACCCAACGCTTGACCACCGCGCGCGTGGCTTCCGAATCGTACAGCCGCGGTCCACGGTAGCACGCTTGAACGCCGGAGGTGAAATTCTGGGCCAGATGCCGCTCGTAAAAATCCAGATGATCCTTCAGCGGTTCCAGCGTGGCGGCCGCGCCGCCGCCCTGGTATTCGACCAGCGGCACAAACATCCAACCCATGCTGGGCGTCTTATCCCAGGTGCCGTCGTAGATGTTCTGCCGCGCCAGAATGACCTGCCGTTCGCGCGGCAGCGACCAGTTGGCCTCCCGATACCCCATGGCAGTTTTGTTGGCGCCTTCCAGGAAGTACCAATCCGGTACGTTGAGGTAGACCGCGCGCGAGCGGCACCACGCGTAAAAATCCGCGATCGTCTTCCACTGCGTCCACTGCGAGTCCTCCAGGCCCCGGTGTCCGGGGTGCATCGTCGAGGCGCACGTATCCCCAGGGTAGGAGCCGTCGTGTTCCAGAACCGCCAGCCCGGTGATTTCGATGAAGTTTCGCAGCTTGCGGAAGTAGTCTATGCCCCAGCGGCTGCCGAGACAGGGGGAGTGTCCGAAGATCGGTTTGGGGTTGACGACATTGTCTTCCGGACCGATGTTCCGGCTCGCCAAGAGCGAGTATCCGCCCAACGCCACGCCTTTGGACCGGCCATAATCTACCAGCGCCTTGATCTGGGCGAGGTATGCCGGATCCTCCTTCTCGATGTTGAACCCGCTGCCGAACGTCATGATGACCATCTCAAATCCAACATCCGCGCACTGGTCGATGGCCAGTTTCACCGCCTCCGGTTCGGCCCGCCGCACATGCATCAGGATGGGGTTCTCCTGCGACCACGGCGCGAGGGCGCGGTACATGCGGCGCTGCGCAAGTCCGCGGCGCTCGCGGTCTGTGCTGTCGTGGACCAGTTCGAATATCCGGAAGGTCTCGAACTTGCCGCCCGGAGCGATAATGGCATCTGGGCCGAGCGGCGGGTAGCACCGCAGAAGCGCCGGAGTTTTCAGGTTGTAGTTGACCTGCGTGGTGTAGTTCGGGTCGGGATCCCAATGCGCCACGTCGTTGCCATCCGGCCGGCTGCGGGTAGCCATGAAAGAGTAGTCGCTATCCACCTGCAGACTTCCGCTCCGCCACTCTGCGACGCTTTCGACCGACGACTCGGATTCGACCACCGCCAGAATCTCGCTCACAAACCGGTTCAGCCGGACAGGGGCTGAGGATTCATTGCGGAGGGTGAGCCACTTCGAGAGTACCGGCAAACCGTCGTACATCTCATAATGCACATCCACGCGGATGCCCGGCAGTTTGTGATGCTCGAAATGGAGAGTCAGGGACGCGCCGGGAGGGGGCCATGGCTGGTTCCCCGAGTACGCCGCGCGTTTCCAGGGAAAGCGCTGCTGGATGCCGCCGGATTCCATGCCGGTGTAGTGGAATGCGTTAGGATCGGGCTTCATCCGGTCGAGCCACTCGGTCCGCAGATAAGCCCTTTCTTCCTGCCCGATAAGGCCCCCGATTTCGTAGCGCTGCCCATCCAGTTCCAGTTCCGCTTCGGGTTTCACACCGCGGACGAGCGACGCTCCGGTCATCAGGTCGTCGAAAGCCACCGTGGCGGCAGCGGGTTCGAGGCGCCAGACGCGGCGGATAAGACCGTTCGCCATCGTGACCTGGCGGTTATCTGCGGACCGCTGGACGGTCGCATGCTCTTTAGGAGCGACCACCAGCCAATCGGCAGCGGGCGCGCATATCGACCAGAGCAGCAATAGGCATGCCCGCGTCATGGCGGCCTTTCGAACCGGACCCATTGTACACCGTGAAGCCGCCGGAATCCTGCTAACATTTTGGCGAGTGAAGAAGCATGCACGCGAACGCGGTGACCGTTCCCGAAAGCAGGATCGGCGGCTCGCCGTGCTCTACGAAGACGATGCCGTCATCGCCCTGGACAAACCTGCCGGACTCGCGGCAGTGCCGGTCGAAGGCTCCGATGCTCCGTCCGCATGGTCCCTTCTTGGGGCAAAACTGAAACCACGCAGGCAACGTGTATTTGTAGTCCATCGCATCGATCGTTTTACATCCGGCATTCTGCTCTTCGCCAAAACCCTGCCGGATCGGGACGCCCTTGTGCGGCAGTTTCTGGCGCATACACCGGTGAGGCAGTACCTGGCGGTAATTCGCGGGCATCTGGCGGCCCGGGAAGGGACTCTGGTGCACTATCTTCGACGGGCCGGAATGTTTCAGAAGCCGGCTGCGGAGAGCGATCCCCTGGCGGCCCGCGCGGAACTTCGGTATTCCGTGGAGCGCTCTCTTCGAGACGCTTCGCTGGTGCGGGTCACGCTGGTGACGGGATTGCAGAATCAGATCCGGGTGCAGTTTTCAGCCATGGGCCACCCGGTCATCGGCGACCGAAAGTATCACCCGGCGGAAGCGTCGGAGCGGCGCATTGCCCGCGTCGCACTGCATTCCACGCACCTTCAGTTTCTTCATCCGCGCTCGGGGGAAACGGTCTCGGTGGATTGCGAACTGCCCCCGGATTTTCAGTCTCTTCTTCGGGCATTATCGCCGCCGGCCCGCGCGCCCCGCTGAATCCTGGTCCCCACCTCGCCGGCCTACATCCTGCGTCCCGACCGGTTCCTCGCTACAGGCTCGTCCAATGCAGCCATGGTCGCCATCCTGTCAGACGCGGCGTTATCATTTTGTGAAGAGGAGTGGCACATCGCGGGACAGGGCAATCCGGATTCCAACCGTTTCCGCGACGGCGCCGGCGCCTACGCGGCGTATCTGGACACTCCCGAGGGCCGTCTGCGCTCCGACCTGGCGTTCGCGAATATTCAGGAGTTTCTTGGGCCGGGCCCGAACCGTGGGCGCGCTCTCGATATCGGATCGGGTGTCGGAACCACGGCGCTTCGTCTGGCAGGCCTGGGCTTCCACGTAACGTTGCTGGATTCCTCTCCGGAAATGCTGGATTGGGCGCGCAACGCCGCACGGGAAAAAGGGATGGCCGCAAGGATCGCGGTTCGGGAGGGCGACGCCGGCCAGGCGGGGAGTCTGTTGCAGGGGGAATTCTTCGATTTGATCGTGTGTCACAACCTCCTGGAATTTGTGGAGGACCCCGGCGCCATCCTGCGGGCCGCCTCGCAGTTGATGGGGGACGGATCGTTACTCTCGATACTGGTGCGCACACAGGCCGGCGAGGTTCTGAAGGCCGCCATTCAACGCGGCGACCTGGCGGGCGCGGAGGAGGTGCTGTCGGCCGAGTGGGGGCGTGAGTCTCTCTTCGGCGGAAGGGTTCGGCTTTTCCGGCAAGAAAGCGTGAATGAAATGCTGCGCCGCGCATCGCTCACCGCAGCCGCCGTGCGGGGCGTGCGCGTGATTGCGGATTACCTGCCGCCTGCCATCTCCCGCCTGGCGGAATACCAACGAATTCTGGCGCTCGAGCGCAAACTGGGTTGCCGCCCGGAGTTTGCGGCGGCGGCGCGTTATGCGCAGTTCCTGGTCCGCCGAACCGGCGGCAGCCGGCATTTCCCCGCTCGGTGACGACGAATTGCGG
>JASHSS010000383.1 GCA_030038565.1 Bryobacteraceae bacterium | reverse complement strand
CCGGAGGTTCCCGCGGTACCCTCCGCGCCGGGAAGTCAACCCACGCCGGCGCTGGCCATCGCCGGCCTCGATCCCGCCAAACTGACCGATCTCCCGAAACCGCCCGGCTCCCGCGAAGCCCATTTCTCGGCCGGTCCGGAACTGCGTCCCAAAGGCGGCGCCGAGGCCGAAGCCTCGTCCGGCAACCGCGTGGTGGTGCCCGGCCTGCTGGCGCGCGGCGGTACGGCCGCCATTCCGATGGCCCTCCCGCGGCCGAAAGAGGTTGACCCGCTGCGCCCTCCCGACGCCGTCCTCCCGCCGCCCGAACCGCGCGCCACGCGCGTCTCCGATGCGCCCGATCCGCTGCTCGAAGGCCGCGTGATCTATACCATGGCCATCCAGATGCCCAATATCACCAGCTTCTCGGGCAGTTGGATGGTCTGGTTCGCGGAACGCGCCACCGCCGGCGGAAAAGCCGATATCGAGGCGCCCGTGCCGCTTCGCAAGGTCGATCCCAAGTACGTCGCCACCGCCGTGGCCGAGCGCGTGGAAGGCAAGGTGCGCCTCTCCGCCATCATTCGCAAGGATGGCCGGGTGGATTCCGTGGTGCTGCTGCGCCACCTGGACCCGCGCCTGGACGAGACCGCCGAAGAGGCCCTCGGAAAATGGATTTTCCAGCCCGCCCGCCGCAACGGCGTCGCCATCGACGTGGATGCGGTCTTCGAAATCCCCTTCTTCCTCGCTCCTAAACCTGCACGCTGATGCGCCAATACCTGATCATCGACGCCGACGATACCCTCTGGGAAAACAACATCTATTTCGAGCGGGCCTTCGATGAATTCGTCGAATTCCTGGACCATTCTTCGCTCAGCCCGCGCGAGATCCGCGACGTGCTGGACGAAATCGAAGCCGCCAACGCCCGCATCCACGGCTACGGCTCGCTCAATTTCGGACGCAACCTGCGCCAGTGCTACCAGCGCCTGGTGGAGCGCGAGGTAGAGCCGGACGACCTGCGCACCGTGATGGGGTTCGCCGAGCGCATCCTGGAGTGCCCTATGGAGGTGATCGAGGGCGTCGCCGAGACCCTGGAATACCTGGCCGAACGCCACGAGCTGACGCTATTCACCAAGGGCCACGATGAGGAGCAGAAGCTCAAGCTCGGCCGCTCCGGCCTGGGCGGCTTCTTCCGCCACACCGCCATCGTGAAGGAAAAGGATGCGCCGGCCTACCGCCGCCTGGTGGATGAGCGCGGCATGCAACCCGAATGCACCTGGATGATCGGCAACAGTCCCAAATCCGATATCAACCCCGCGCTCGAAGCCGGGCTGAACGCGGTCTACGTGCCGCACCCGCACACCTGGGTGCTGGAGAAGCAGGAGATCCGCGCGGGCAGCGGGCGGCTGCTCCGCATCGAACGTTTTACCGGTCTGCGGGGCCATTTCTGAGGGGGATCTCTAGGTCCCCGAGGTGGGACAGGCCTTCAGCCTGTCCAGCGCCGGTTTTCGACCGTGCCCCACCAAGCGGAAGGACTAGATCACGCGGTCGGAGACCTAGTTCGCCGAGGGCCGCTCGACCCGGTCGATGACCAGCACCTCAACCGACCCGCGGGTGGCTTCCAGTTTCAAGCCTAGCTGCTGCTGAACCGCCGCGAAGAGGCCGGGCTTGGTGGAGTCCTCGGGACCCTTGCCCAACGCACCGCCGAACTGGGTGTCGTCAGGCGCCCACTCCAGATCGAAATCGTACCTTCCCGAAAGTCCGGTCCGGTCCACCACCGGGTGGTCCAGCGCGGCCCGCTGCATCACCGAGGCCAGCTCCGCCATGGTCGCGTAACGGGCCGGCAGCCGCACCATCTGGGGCGAAACCACGAAGATCAGCGGCGGGGGTCCTTCCGGAATCGCATCCGGAGACACCGTGCTGGGCTTCAGCTTGGAACCGCCGCGGGCGACCGTCAGCGCGTAGATCGATAATTCCCTCGGTTCGCGATGGAAGCTGAGTTGAAACCTGTCGGCCAGAAGTCTGCGCAGCATAGACATCTGCTCGTCCAGGTTGGGCCGGATATCGCCGGGCGTCTTGGCGACGATATCGAAGTGCTCGGAATCCACCCACGCCGGCCCTCCGGAAATCGCCCGGGGACTCAGGTTGTAAGCCGCCGCGATCAGAGTCTTCACGGCGTGATTCTGAGCCAGGAACTGATGGGCGCTCTGCATCCGGATGAAGCGGCCCATCTCGCCGGGATCCGCCGGCTTGATGCTCGCGACTTCGAACTCGTCGAACCTGGGCCTTGCGGCGGGCGGCTGCGCGAGACCCGCGGCAGCGAAAAGGACCGTCGCGGCCGAAACGGAGGTCAGACCCATTTGAGGATATTATCGCAGCCGCACTGGCTCCCGGCAGAGTCTGTAATCCGCCGGTATGTGATGTGCTCGATCTGGTGCGCTCGTTTGGTGTGCTCGATCTTGCCTCTGCCGGGCTGCTCGCTCCAGCCAATAGCCCGGCTGCTGAAGACCCGCAACGAACACGCCACGATCGACCGCCTGTTTGATTCCCAACATGTTCAGGATATTCAGGTCATCATCGCGATCAGTTGCATTGCTTTTTTTTCTGATTGGGGGCGCCGGCGCGGGCACGGCCGTTCTTAAGGTATGGCAAGGCGACTGGAAGGGGCACAATGCCGCCGCGAACTGCGTAAAGTACGGCGCGCCGCTGTTCGTCTTTTTCGGCGGCGTTGTGAGCTGGGCGTACAAGATTGGCAGCTTGCGGTTGGGAGTGGTGGACTTGTTTGCGTGCGAAATCACCAGGCTCTGCCGGGTCATGAAAGTTCTGGAAACGGTTCACGCGTGCGTGAGCATAGTGGATAACCCTCCCACCGGGCACTCGATGAACGGAAAAACACACCTGCATGGAATTCAACAGTTCGCGTCCGAGGAAGATTATTTCCCGGTTTTTTCGGGCAATAACCAGTCGCTCCAGTCTTTGCAAGCCAGCGTGGTGATCGACATCACTGCCTTCTACACGTTTATGAAGTCATTTCGCGATTCGCTTCGCGTTCTGGCTCAAATGGGCGCCTCCATCGCCGAAGCGGACGACGAGCCGGCAATCAAAGCCTGGCGGACCGCGGCCGGCAATTCTGTTTATATGTTGTTTCTCGGTCTGGAGAGCGGCCGGAAAGCCATTTACCGGCTGGTGGAGTTCCGGCCGGAACAAGCCGAAAACACCATCGTGGCTCTGTTGAGCGAACTGGAGGCGTTCCGATTTCTGCGCGCCAGGTTCATGGAGAATGACGATATATACCACCGCCAGATCGAAATGCGTGTTCCCGAATATCGCAAGAGGGTTCCCCGACTCATCCGGGCAGTCAAGGACGCGAGGGCGGAACTGTTCAAGGAGGGCAACGCCAAGGAGGCGGCCGCGTGGGACCCCACCCGGTCAAAGGCTCGGCGCGGGGGCGTAACCTGCGCCGGGGCTACGCCGCTTACTCCAGGCGCTCGAAAACCACCGCCGTGCTGTCGAAATCGCCACCCAGCCGCAGGTCGATTCCCCGGTTCATCAGGTAGGCTCCGCTCACCGTCTCCAGTCCGCCCGTCAGTTTGCGGTCGATGGTCTTTACACGGTACACGGCCCTCTCATCGAGTCCCGACAGCCGCACCACCGGCGGCGGGTAGCCATAATCCTGGGCGCTGCGAAACGCGAACAGCACCGCCTGGCGTCCATCCCCGGAAACGTATTCGGTGGCCGAGAAAGTGCCCGCGTCCGGCGAAAACAAGCGGAACAGACTGCCTTCCTGTACGGTCTTGCGGATGGATTTGTACAGATACACCATCCGGGTGGCCAGCGCCATGTCGTCCGCGGACCACTTGTTCAGGTTTCCGCCAATCCCCAGCGATCCCATCATGGCCACCAGGAAGCGATACTGGAGCGGCGTGGAGCGGCCATTGAAGTTAGGCACATCGGTCACCCAGGCCATCATGGCCTTCGGCGTGTAGGCATAGCTGAAGCCTTCCTGGATGCGCAGGCGGTCGAAGGCGTCGGTATTGTCGGAGGTCCACACTTCGTCGGTGCGGCTCAGAATTCCCAGGTCCACGCGCCCGCCGCCGCCCGAGCAGGATTCGATTTCCAGCTTCGGGTGCTTCTTCCGCAGCCGGTCGATGATCTCGTAGACATTGCGGGTGTAAGCCACCCACAGCTCCTTCTGCTGCTCGACCGGCGCTTCGGGCCAGCCCGGCTCGGAGAAATTGCGGTTCATGTCCCACTTCAGAAAGGCGATTTTGGGGTTCTCCACCAGCAGGCGGTCCAGTGCTTCGAAGATGTAATTCTTCACGTCCTCCCGAGCCATATTCAGCACCAGTTGGTTGCGCGCCTCGGTGCGCGGGCGGTCCGGGAAGTGCATGGCCCAGTCCGGGTGCTGGCGGTACAAGTTGCTGTCCGGGTTGACCATCTCCGGTTCCACCCACAGTCCAAAATCCATCCCCAGCGAGTTGACGGCATCGATCAGCGGCCCCAGACCGTTGGGGAATTTCTGCCGGTTCACGGTCCAGTCGCCCAGCCCGGCGCGGTCGTTGTTGCGCGCCCCGAACCAGCCGTCGTCCATGACGAAGCGTTCCACCCCCAGTTTGGCGGCTTTGGCAGCCAGCGCTTTTTGTCCCGCCTCATCCACCGCGAATTCGGTGGCTTCCCAGGAATTGTAGAGCACCGGGCGCAGGCGCGCGGTAGCCCCGCCGGGCATGATATTCACCCGCTCGAAACGATGCAGGATGCGCGAAGCCTCGCCGAATCCTCCGTCGGTGAAACCCCCGTAAAAAGGCGGCGTTTCGAGCGATTCCCCGCTCCCCAGCCGATAGCTGAAGTCGAACGGATTGAATCCCCCGGTCACCCGCACCTGCTGGTGGGAGGTCTGCTCGATGGACAGCCGCCAGTTGCCGCTCCAGCCGATGGCCCCAAACCACACCCGCCCGCGCTCCTCATCCGCGCTCCCCTCGTCGATGGCGAACCACGGGTTGGCCTGATGGCTGGTGTTGCCGCGCCGGCTTTCGATCACCTTCATGCCCGGGTGGATCGGCTCCCGGTTGATCTGCCACTCGCCGGCCCAACGTCCCGAAAGATAGGTCAGCCGATAGCCCTCGCCGCGCGGCAGATTCCACGCGCCCGATTGCGCGCTCTCCAGGGTGACCGGGCCGCTGGTCCGGTTGCGGATCACCGCCGATTTGCGGATCACGCCCGATTCCGGATACACCTGGTAAGCCAGCGTCACCTCCAGGCCGTAGGCGATGTCCTTCATCTCGATGCGCAGCGTATCGCCATCGATGGTGTGCGACACATAGTGCAGGACGAGGTCGCGCACGCCATCCGGCAGCGTCACCTTGAGGCACGGCTCGATATACCGCCCGCCGCCCCAGCCGGGGTACTCCTGCGGAGTGGTGTTGCCGCTGTTGTCGAAGGAAGCCCACTCCGGGTTGGAGTGCGCCGCCGCCAGGTCGTCATCGCGCCATAGGCGCTTTCCCCAGTAGATCGACTGAAGCTCGTTTTTCTCGTTGACCCCGATGACGTAGGAGACCGGGCCCGCCTCCAGATGCCACAGCTTCCTGGCTGCGACATAGCGGATCGCACCCGATCCGGCGGGAGCCAGAAGGCTCATCAGGACCGGCAGGACAAATCTCGTCTTCACGTCACCATACTATGCGAAGGCGCCGGGAGAGACAACGGCACGCCCCCGCCCCATGGGCGCGCGGGCCGGGCCGCAATGGTCCTTCTGATTGCTGGCGTCAGGCCGCCGGCCGGCCACTACGCAAAAAGCTCCTGCGCCCGCGTCAACCGCCCCACCACGTGTACCCCGTTGGGGCACTCGACCGTGCACGTCGTGCAGTCGCTGCATCGGGCATTCTGGTGTGCCACGGGCAGGCGCCGGAAGTTCTCCCGCCCCAGCGGGAACTGCCCGTATCCGTCGGCGTACATTACGAAACGGACCAGATCGGCCACCGGCAGGCCTTGTGCGCACTGTCCTTCGCAATGCCCGCACATGCGGCAGAAATAGGGACTGATTTCCACCAGCCGCGCGGAGAGGATCCTGGCGTCGGCTTCGCTGAAGCGCTCGGCCATGACTTTGAAGTTCTGCTCCAGTTGGTCGATATCCGTCATGCTGGGAACAGTGGTCGCGATATTCGGGTTGTTGATCGTCCACTTGAGCGCCGCGGGAGCGAACGCCGGGGGCCGTTCCACCCTGGGTCCGCCGCGTCCCCGCCCGGCTCGCGCCATCACCTTCATGGCGATCACCCCTACCCCCGCCTGAGCCAGTTTCGCGATGGCCGGCCCGTAGCTCGCATCCGAGGCAAAGTTGTACTGCACCTGCACGACTTCCAGCCTGGCTTCCAGCACCCGGTCCACAATCGCCGGCAGATTGTGCGTGCTCACCCCCATGAACCGGATTTTCCCCTGCTGCTTGGCCTTGTGCTGGGCTTCCACCAGGTCGTCGGTAATCTGAGCCGGATTGCCCAACCCGTGCAGGTGCCACACGTCCAGGTGGTCGGTTCCCAGTTCCTTCAGGCTGGTGTCGAGCTCCGTCAGGATCTCCGGTCCGGTATGCGTGTCGCACTTGCTCGCCAGGAAAATGTCCTTGCGCCGCGCTCCCAGCGCCGCTCCCACCATGCGCTCATTCTGCCCGCCCTGATAGTTGCGCGAGGTGTCGAAGTAGTTGATGCCCATGTCCACGGCCCTGGTGATTACGCTGGGGTCGGAGGTAATCATGCAGCCGTAGCCCACGGTGGTAACCCGCAATCCTGTCTTTCCGAGAGTCCGGTACTGGAGCGCCGCGCCGGCAGACGGCCTGGCCGGCGGCTGGACTTGGGTTTGTGGTGGAGACTGATCGGTGCGCGACGGACGGGAAGCCGACGCGACCGCCGGCAAGGCCAGGCTGGCCGCCAGAAAATTGCGACGAGAGGAAGAGTCTTTCATGAATGCCTCCAAAACATAAAAGGATGCGAACATCTTAATTCTATCCCCGGGAGTGTAAAAACACTACGGGGTTCTGGGAGTTTAGGGGGTGCACCGGGAGTTCGCCCGCCCGCACCCGCTGCCCCAGGATCCGCACTGCCCGCCCAAAACGTGTGACGGACGTGGCTCGGTCATGACGCGTGTCCTGAAAACGGCCCAACCTATCCTGTTATCCTGTACTGGTATGATCCCGAATCCGGAGTTCCAGAAGAGACCGAGTATGTTTTGGGCCTACGTCCGCACGCTCAGTCAGCATATCGGATATACGAGCCGCCGCACGAAAGAGATTAGAGTGCCGACGTTTGCGGAGATGCGATTGGGGCTGGGAGATCTCGGACTCGATGCGACGAAGATTGCTGACGCAATGGACGCGCCGACGCAACTCGGCGTCGACCTTGCGAAGTACTTCAAGTACCGGGCGGGCGTGCTGAATAATTCGGTCCAGCACCAGTTGATGGACGCAACCGGCGCGGCCGCTCTATACCACGAGCTGAAGGCGAAGTCTGTTCATCGGTGTCCTCTGCCAATGAACAAACAGAAAGGTGACAAACGGAAGCCATCATATTTCACTGGCATCATCAATATGCTCATCGCCAACAGCACTGGAGGCGCCGAATGCAATTACTCTCCAATGAAGTTGACGACGATCACTAAGGACGGCGTCGCCGTCCGAACCCTGTCCCGCCGAGTGGACGGCGCATTCCCTCGCGTCGCCAATCCAGTCGCTGTTTGGGAAATCAAGGAGTACTACTACACAACATCGTTCGGCAGCAGGATCGCTGATGGAGTGTACGAAACGCTAGTGGATGGGATGGAGCTTGAAGAACTCCGGAAAAGTGAAGGGATCGACGTGAAGCACTATCTGATGGCCGATGCTCGCGAGTGGTGGTTGAGAGGCAAAGCGTATCTATGCCGAGTCGTTGACATGCTGCACATGGGGTACGTTGATGAGGTTGTTTTCGGGCGTGAAGTGGAAGAGCGGATTCCTATTCTGGCTAAGGAGTGGATGGTGTAACGGCCCACATTATTTCCCCTCGAAGGTCTCATGTTGATCCCCGTCCTATTTCTCAGACTCAGACAGGCGCGGCCGGCGAGAT
>JASHSS010000382.1 GCA_030038565.1 Bryobacteraceae bacterium | reverse complement strand
CGTTCCACCCACTCGTCTACTTCCGGCCGCCGCTGCCCGGTAAAACGCACCAGGTTGTTGGCCACCACTAACGCCCGGATCTGCTCCAGGCTCGTGGCTTGAGAATCGTCCATTTTGATGATCAATCCTCAGCATCCCGTGAACCCCCCTTCAGGCTCATCTTGCATGAGAATCCGATCCCCGGTTCAGGCTCATCTCCTAAAGAACAAAATTGCGGTCCGCTGAAAACAAGGGGGTTACGGGTGCCGCTTGTTCTTCCCTGTTGTGACCCACAGCGGTCGGTCCCTGAGCTTGCATGAGAAAAGAGTGTGTGGCCGGCCTGCCGCGCGTGGTGGTACGGTAGTCGATGCATGAGGCGATTACTCCTACTGCTGTTGGCCGGATCGAATGCCTTCGGTCAGGTCTATCTGCGCCAGGGATGGGCGATTCAATCGTCGGCGGACTTACGTGAGTCGGGGGCGGAGCTTTCCACAACCGCCTACACTCCGCGCGGCTGGTATCCGGCCACCTTGCCATCCACCGTGCTGCATGCGCTGGTCGAATCGCAGGTCTATCCCGACCCTTACTTCGGGATGAACTTACGTTCCATCGCCGGCACCAGTTATCCCGTTTCGTTCAACTTTTCGAACCTGCAAATGCCGCCGGATAGTCCATTCCGGCATTCCTGGTGGTATCGCACCTCCTTCCAGTTAGATTCGAGTTACAAAGGCAAGACCGTCTGGCTGGGTTTCGATGGCATCAACTTCCGCGCCAACGTGTGGCTGAACGGGCGGCAGGTGGCCGATGCTTCAAAAATGGCAGGCTCGTGGCGGCTGTACCGGCTGAATGTGACGGCGGCGGCGCGCCCCGGCGAAACTAACGTGCTGGCCGTGGAAGTATTTCCGCCCACGCCGCACGACCTAGCCATCACCTTCGTGGATTGGAACCCCCTTCCGCCCGATAAAGACATGGGGCTGTGGCGGGATGTGTGGGTGGCTGCTACGGGGCCGGTGGCCATCCGTTTTCCGAGCGTCACCACCAAACTTTCGGCCGATGGCTCGGCCGAGTTGACGGTGCGGGCCGAGTTAACCAACGCCGGCGCGGCGCCAGTGGATGGCACGTTGCAGGGCGGGATCGAGGCGGGGCACCGGTTTTCCCAGGAGGTCCATCTAGCCGCGGGCGAGACCCGGGTGGTGCACGAAGCGGTGAAACTCGACCATCCGCTTCTGTGGTGGCCTGCCGAAGTGGGCGAGCAGAACCTCTACACGCTAAACTTACAGTTCGCGACGGGCGGGCAGACTTCGGACTCAAGCCAGACGCGCTTCGGCGTGCGCGAGGTCACCTCCGAAATCGATTCGCGCGGGCACCGCCTTTTTCACATCAACGGCAAGAATATTTTGATTCGCGGCGGCGGATACACCTTCGATATGCTGCTGCACTCCACCCCCGAGCGCCAGGAAGCGGAGTTGAAATACGTGCGCGACATGCACCTCAACGCGCTGCGCTTCGAAGGCAAGATGGAGGACGAGCATTTTCTTCAACTGGCCGATCGCATGGGAATCATGCTGCTGGCGGGATGGTGCTGCTGCGATTACTGGGAGCGGTGGAACCAATGGGACGAGGAGGCCCACCAGGTGGCCTCCGCATCGCTCCGCGACCAGTTACGGCGCCTCGCGGCGCATCCGGCGGTGATCGATTTTATGTACGGAAGCGACAATCCGCCGCCGCCCAAAGTCGAGCAGATATATCTCGACATTATCAAAGAGGTCGAGTGGCCCAACGCATATCACTCCTCGGCGACGGCTAAGCCTACGCCGCTGGGCGGCCCGACGGGCGTTAAGATGACCGGCCCGTACGAATACGTCGCGCCAAGTTACTGGCTGCTGGACGACTCGCGCGGCGGCGCACACGGCTTTAATACGGAGACCAGTTGCGGACCCGCTCCACCGCCCATCGAAAGCCTGCGGCGGATGCTGCCGACCGATAAACTGTGGCCCATCAATCCCGCCTGGGACTTCCATTCGGGAGGCGGCGAGTTCAGAAATATCCACGTGTTTTCCGAAGCCCTGAACGCTCGATACGGCCCTCCGGGCACGGTCGAAGAATTCGCCCGGAAGGCGCAGATGATGGCCTACGAAGGGCACCGCGCCATGTTCGAGGCCTATGGACGGAATAAGTACGTCGCCACGGGGGTAATCCAATGGATGCTGAACAACGCCTGGCCCAGCATGATCTGGCATTTATACGATTGGTATCTGCGTCCCGGCGGATCTTACTTTGGCGCCAAGAAGGCCAACGAGCCGCTGCACGTGCAGTACTCGTATGACGATCGCTCGGTGGTGGTGGTCAACTCGTATTACAAACCATTTCGCGGGCTGAACGTGACGGCCAAGGTCTATAACCTGGATATGACGGTGAGGTTCTCCAAGCAAGCCGCCCTGGATATGGCGGAAGACAGCGCCACGCGGGCTTTCACCATTCCTGAGATGGCCGGACTGAGTGCCACGTACTTCGTGAACCTGACGTTGACGGATAGCACGGGGACAGAGTACAGCCGTAACTTCTATTGGCTGTCCACCAGGCCGGAGACCTTGGAATGGGATAAATCCACCTGGTATTATACGCCCACCAAAACGTTCGCCGATTACACGGCTTTGAATACTCTGCCCCCAGCGGACTTGAAGTTCGGGTCCGCAACTATGCCGCAAGGTACGGACCGGATCACCACGGTGACGGTCACGAACGCGGGTTCCACGCTGGCGTTTGGCGTGCACCTGAAGGTGAACAAAGGCTCCGATGGAGATGAAATCCTGCCGGTGCTCTGGGAAGACAATTACTTTGCGCTGCTCCCGGGCGAGACCCGCCGTGTGGGTGCTACTTACAGCGCCAGGGACTTAGGACGAAGCACTCCCGTGGTGCAGGTGGAGGCGTGGAACCAAAGGTAATCGGCCGCGGTTTCGGGGGCGTATAATGTGGGCCTATGCACCGCTTCTGCTCCCTGGTTTTATTGAGCGCGGCTGCCCTGGCCGCCGACGATTACGTTTTGGGGCCGGATTCGCAGCCCCATCCCGGCGTGCCCAAAGGACAGGTTACCAAATACACCTGGAATAACTCCCAAGTCTATCCCGGCGCCACGCGTAATTATTGGGTTTACGTCCCGGCGCAATACGACGGATCCAAGCCCGCTTGCGTGATGGTCTTCCAGGATGGCGGCGGAATGGTCAGCGAGACCGGCGCCTGGCGCGTCCCCATCGTGTTGGATAACCTGATCCACCAGGGCGCCATGCCTGTCACCATCGGCATCTTCATCGATCCGGGCGTGACGGCGGGCGCTGCACCGGATGGCCAGAGCCGCTTCAACCGCAGCTACGAATACGATGCGCTGGGCGGACGCTATGCATTCTTTCTGACCCAGGAGATCCTGCCCCAGGTGGCCCGGCAATACAAGCTCTCGAGCGACCCCAACGACCGCGCCATCGCCGGTTCCAGTTCCGGCGGCATTGCCGCGTTCACGGCGGCGTGGGAGCGGCCCGACGCCTTCCGCCGCGTGGCCAGCTTTGTGGGAAGCTTTACCAACTTACGCGGCGGCGATGGGTATGCCAGCCTGATCCGTAAGATGGAGCCGAAACCGCTGCGCGTGTTCCTGCAGGATGGATCGAACGATCAGACGATTTACTCCGGGTCGTGGTACCTGGCCAACCAGGAGGTGGCGGCGTCGCTCGAATACGCGGGTTACGACTCCAAGTTCGTGGTGGGGACCGAGGGCCACAACGCGAAACACGGCGGCGCGATTCTGCCCGACGTGCTGCGCTGGTTGTGGCGCGACTATCCGCAGCCGATCAAGGCTTCCCCGGGAATTCCCGGCCGGCGGCATTACATCACCGAGATTCTGGACCCCGGCCAGGATTGGGAGATAGTGGGCCAAGGTTATAAGATGACCGAAGGTCCGGCGGTGGATCGCGAGGGTAATGTCTACTTCTGCGATGCTGGGGCCTCGCGGATTTATAAGGTGAATGCCGGCGGTAAGGTGGAGTTATTCAAGGAGGACACCGGGGGCGCCACGGGACTGATGTTCGGCGGCGATGGCCGGTTATATGCCGCCGAAAACGCCCGCAAGCGGGTGGTGGCCTACGGGACCGATGGAAAGATCTCGGTGCTGGCTACGGGCGTGGAACCCAACGACCTGGCCGTCACCAGCAAGGGCGGTGTATATTTTACGGATTCACCCGCGCAGAAGGTGTGGTACATCGACCCCGCGGGCGCCAAACGGGTGGTGTTCGACGCCAGCAGCAACGACGCCATCCTGCTGCCCAACGGCGTCCGGCTCACGCCGGACGAAGCGTTCCTGGTAGTCGCCGATACTGTTGGGCGCAGCGCCTGGTCGTTTCGAATCGAGCCGGATGGATCGCTGGAGGACGGGCAGCCGTTCTACCGCCTGGAAATACCGGACGATGTTTCGAGCGGACCGCTGCGCAGCGGTGCCGATGGGATGACCTTCGACAGTACGGGGCACTTATACGTGGCCACTAAGATGGGCGTGCAGATCTGTGACCAGCCGGGCCGAGTGGTGGGAATCATCCGAACCCCTGGCGCGCACGATATCAGTAACCTGGTGTTTGGCGGAGCCGATCTCCAGACGCTTTACGCCACCGGCCGAGATAGCGTATATCGCCGGCGTCTCCGGCGAAAAGGGGTGTTCCCGTGGGAGCCGATTAAATTGCCCCGGCCCCAATTATAGGTGCCGGTTATGCGCCCAGAAACTCTACGTGAATGTAAGTGCCCAGCCGGACGTTGTAGGCAAGATACCAGCGGACATGGTCCGGGTCTTCGTAGATCACAATCTCGTCCGAATCCCAAAGCCAGCCGGTGCAGTAGGAGATATCGGCGGGCGCCACGCTGAAGTAGAAGCCGTTGAACCAGAAGCGGCTGGGACCGCCTCCCGCAAGGTGCCAGACGTGACTTGGTCCAAATCCGCCGGTGAAGTGCCCGTGCTCCCACGGATGGTCCAGGTGATAGCGCGCGTCGTTCGGTCCGGTGTTGTGCCCAACCCATTTGTTGCCGGCGTCCACATGGGGTGCGTCCGGGTGGCCGGGTTTTTCGTTGAAATGCTGCGGTGCGCCGGCCGCCGGCGCACGAGGAGGCGTGCCGTGAACAGGCGCGGGACCCTTGGTGGGGATCTTTCCACCGTTAAAAGCGGGCCGCTCGCTGCCGCCCTTCTTGGCTTGGCCTCACGAGGGCGTGGAAACACCGAAGGAATCTACCAGGCATCCCGCGGCGAAGACGGCAAACGCAGCCGCGCGCCAGCGCTGAACACAATCGCAAAAGAGAGAGAGAACGTTTCCCATGACGATCGTACTGCGCCCCTCCAGTTTCGACCGGCCTGTATGCGGCCCGGCGATGATCGGGAGCAGCGGTGCATTGTTCTCAAACACACCAAAACCGTTCGGGCGTTCGTGACCGAATCGTGACCGTTCCGGGAGGCAACCATGGTGCAAGCGGCATGTACAAGGCGTGTACAATCAGTGGTGTATGATGCCACAGAATAAGTGGCTCAAACCGCCCCGCAGTCTGCTGCTGATCCTCTTCCTGCTTACCCTGGTTTCGGTGTCGGCCCTGGGGTTCTTCGGATGGAAACTGGTGGTCCAGGAACGGGTGGTGGAGGCACAGCGCAGCCGCGAGCGGCTGGAGCAGGCGGCCGACCGGATCGCCGGCACCCTGCGGCGTACGCTGGCCGAGGCCGGCGACCGCCTGGGCGCCTGGGTAGCGGAACCAGGTTCGGGCGTTCCGCCGCACGATGGGCTGGTCCTGCTGCTGGGGGCCGACTCGCTTTCGGCGTATCCAGCCGAACGCCTGCTCTACCAGCCCTCCCCGCAGCCTTTGCCGGAGACGCCGGGCGAGACGTTCGCCGAAGCCGAAACCCTGGAATTCCAGCGTGGCCAACC
>JASHSS010000381.1 GCA_030038565.1 Bryobacteraceae bacterium | reverse complement strand
GGCCCTCGCAGGTTTGCGGACGACCCTCCGCGCAAGGCACCCCATGCGCCGGACGGCGCATCGCGCAGAGGGTCGCGTGCGCCGGACGACGCCTCGCGCAGAGGGTCGCGTGTGCCGGACGACGCGACGCGCAAAGGCCCACGCGGGTTCGCGGACGACGCACTGCGCAGGGGACCGCGTGCGCCCGCCAACGAGTCTGCACGCGAGCTCGCGGATCCGTCTGCACACGGCGCCTCGCGCAGAGGATCGCGTGCGCCGGAGGACGCATCGCGCAAGGGCCCACGCGGGTTCGCGGACGACGCACTGCGGAGAGGACCGCATGCGCCGGCCAGCGAGTCTGCGCGCGAGGCTACCGGCCGGCCAGTCTACGGCGCATCTGGCGGTGGGCCACGCGTGCCCGCGAACGATGCGTTGCGCAGAGAATCGCGTGGGCCGGGCGACGCATCGCGCCAGGGAACGCGCCCGCATGCGCCCGCGAATAAACCATCCCCCAAAGCCCCGCGTCCGGCCGGCGCCCGGCGCCCCCTCAAGACACTGGAGCGCCTCTTCTCCAAAGCCGGCTGGGCATCCCGCGCGGACGCCCGGGTCTGGATCGCGGGCGGCAGGGTGCGCGTCAATGGCGCGCTGGTCACCAACCCCGACCATTGGGTGGATCTCGAAAACGACCGCGTGACGCTGGACGGCAAGCCGCTGCGGGGCGTCGCGCCCGAATATATCCTTCTCTATAAGCCCAAGGGTTACCTCACCACCTGGCGCGATCCCGACGGGCGGCCCACGGTCTACGATCTCCTCCGCGACGCAGGCGCCTGGTTGTCGCCCGTCGGCCGCCTGGATCTGGACACCAGCGGCTTGCTCCTGATGACCAACGACACCGGCTTCGCCGAGCGCCTCACCAACCCCGACTATAAGGTCCCCAAGACCTATCAGGTGAAAACGTCCACCCTGCTGAGCGAGGAGCAGATCGAACAGTTACGGCGCGGCGTGCCGCTCAGCGACGGCCCCACCCGCCCCGCCCAGGCGCAGCGCCTGCGCGACTCCGCCCGCTACACCTTCCTCGAGTTGACCATCACCGAAGGCCGCAACCGCCAGGTGCGCCGCATGATCGAAGCGGTGGGGAGCAAAGTGCTAAAGCTGGTCCGCACCGCCATCGGCCCCATCCGCATCGGCGATCTGCCCATCGGCCGCTGGAGGAGGCTGACGGCCGCCGAGGTGGCGGGCCTGGAGCGCCGCTGAAAGCGTTTCCATAAGCGCCTGCCAGCGGTTATGATACTCGGGAGAGGAGATCCACGCCGATGCCTTCCCACCCCACCCGCCGCGATTTCGCCCGCGCTGCCTCGGCCGCTTCCCTGGCCGCCTGGCTGCCCAGCGGCGTCTTCGCGGCCACTGCGGCCAACCGCAAGGCGGTGGTGCACGCCGACCAGGAAATCGCCACCATTCGCCCCGAGCTGCACTCGAATTTCGCCGAACACCTGGGAAGCTGCACCTACGGCGGAATCTGGGTCGGCAAGAAATCCCCCATTCCCAATATCGACGGCTACCGCCGCGCCGCGGTGGAATACCTCAAGGAACTGGGCGTCCCGGTGCTGCGCTGGCCGGGTGGCTGCTTCGCCGACGATTACCATTGGCGGGATGGAATCGGTCCGGCCGCCCAACGGCCCAAACGGGTCAACCTGCACTGGGGAAACTATCTCGAAGACAACAGTTTCGGCACCCACGAGTTCATCGGCTTCTGCCGCCTGATCGGCGCTGAGCCGTATTTCGCGGCCAACGTCGGCACCGGATCGCCGGAAGAGTTTCGCGACTGGATCGAATACTGCAACTATCCCAAGGGCAGCACGCTTTCCGACCTGCGCGCGGCCAACGGATCGCCCGAGCCGTTCCGCGTCCGCTACTGGGGCGTCGGCAACGAGCTATGGGGCTGCGGCGGCAATTACACCCCCGAGCGCGCCGCCCAGGAGTTCCGCCGTTTCGCCACCTTCGCGCGCGGCATGGCGGCGGCCCGCAGCATCCCCGGCGGCACCGATGTTTACCTGGTGGGCTGCGGCCCCAGCGGCGACGACGCGCGCTGGACCCGCGGTTTCATGGACCAGCTCTCCGGCGGCGGCCCGCAGATCGATGGGTACTCCATGCACTACTACGAGAACGGCAACCTGCCGCCCACCGAATTTACCGTCCAGGAGATGTACCGGCAGCTCAACCTGTTTGCCCGCGTGGAGCAGGCCGTCATCCACCAGCGCGAGCTGCTGGACGGCTACCAGCCCGATCCGCGCCGCCGCCCCGGCCTGTTCCTGGACGAATGGGGCATCTGGGACCGCATGATTCCCGAAGAGGAGCGCACCCGCGGCCGGCTGTGGATGGAATCCACGATGCGCAGCGCGGTGGGCGCCGGGTTGGGGCTGAACGTCTTCAACCGCCTGGCCGACAAGCTCTACATGTGCAACATCGCCCAGTTGATGAATGTCCTGCAATCGCTGCTGCTCACCGATGGACCGGAAGGCGCGCACTGCGTCCGCACCTCTACTTACTGGGCTTTTATGCTGTTTAAGCCGCATCGCGGCAAGACCGCCGTGCGCGTGGAGGCCGACGGCAACCGGCTGCCGGCCGGGCCGGTCCCCGGAAACGGCGGGCGCGGCGCCGCGCGGGAAGAGGAGCCGCCGGACCTTTCGGTCTCGGCCTCGCGCCAGGGCGGGGAAGTGGTAGTCAGCCTGGTGAATCCGCGCCACGATCTGGATATGCAGGTCGAGTGCGCCATCCTCGGGGCCACCGCCCGCTCCGCTCGCGCCCAGATCCTGCACGATGCGGACATGAACGCCGCGAACACTTTCGACAACCCCGACCGCCTGAAGATTCAGCCGCTCGCAGCCGCCGTCGAAGGCGGCAATTTAAAGCTCACCCTGCCCGCGCTCTCGGTGGCGACGGTGACCATCCAGGCCGGCTGACGGAACCCAGAGGCGCGCGCTCCGCTTGTGCAAACTTCTCCCCGCGGGCGGGGCTTCCACATGAGGGCGTAGGGGCGGGCGCAGCAGGCAGGTCAGGAAGACCGATACCTGCCACGCGACCGCCGATTCCACGCTTCGCCGGCCGGTCCAGTGGCTGGAGGGCGTCTGGCGATTTGCGCCATGCCGATGGCGACTCCTCACGCCGACTTCCTGGCCAGGTCCTGGAGTGTAGCCAGGTACTTCTTCCCACTGACGATTGCTTCCCTGGCTTTCGGCACGGATTGTTTGCTGGTGAACCAGGAGCTCTCCTTGGCCCTCACGAACACGTCGAAATCCTTGATCGCTTTGTCCAAGGCAACGTTTCCCTTGTTGAGAGCCAGCCGCGCGGGATTCAGTTTCTCATTGCAGACATCGGCGAAGTGCTTGTTGTAAAGATCGAACTCGGCCGAAGCCTGCACGTAATCCGGATGAAGTTGGACCTGCTCCTCCATCTCAGGCGTTCGAATGGTTCCGTTCCCAAAGAAGGCCTTATGCACCGCGGTCATCCTCTGCTCAATTTTTGCCAGTTCCTGGTGCATGCCTTTGGCTGAGATCAGAGCCTTCGAAAAGGTCACGGCAGCCTGCGTACAGTCATGACTCAATTTGTCGATTTTTGCGATATGAGCGTCCGTCGTTTTACCCATTGGTTTGGCTCCTTAGTCCTTGACACTCTTTAGAACGCCTTGGGTGATCTTCAAGGTGTTGGCGAGTTGGTTGCGGTCCTGAACTACAGCGTCGGCGGCTTTCGCCGAGACCTGTAGCTTCGCGAGCATGGCTTCGCGTTCTTTACGCTTTCTAGCCATATCTTCCAGCGTTGTTGCCATTTGAAATCTCCTTGTTGGGGATGTTCGGTCCGCTTCGGGGGTCTCTTGGCGATTCGGATCATCCCTGCCACTCAATGCGACATTTCGGGAGGGATTCCCTCACGGCTGCGAGATATCGGTGAATCCCGGCTGAGCGTGCTGATCGAGCCGGGGAGATTTCGTGGCGGACCTGCGCGGACCTCACTCCAGGTAGAACACTTCCTTCATCATGGCGAACCGCTCGCCGGGCGCCTGGTCCGGCACCGGCTCAAACAGGCGGCTCATGAACTGCTGCCACCGCTGGTTTACCGGGTCGCGATCCAGTTCGTCCCAAGCCTTCTCGAAATCCTCCACCCGCAGCGTCAGCACCAGTTCCTGGCCGCGGCGGAAGATCGAATAGTCCGAAATCCCCACCTGTTTGAGCTTGGCCAGAAGCTCCGGCCATACCCGCCGGTGCTCCCGCTCGTACTCCTCGATGGCGTCGGCCCGGATGCGCAGTTTGAAAGCGTAGCGTGACATAGTTTTCTTCCACCTTGACGCGCGGCGAGGGCGGGTGTCAAACAACAATCCCGAGTCCGGCAGTTGGGCCGCCGCGCTGCGCTGTGGGGCGCTCGAGGCCAACCTTGTCCACCAGGGCCAGGCCGCCAGCCGATAGCCCTGAGATCGCTTTCGGTTCCCCAGACGCCTCCGGCCCCGCCGCTACGATCTAAGCGGCGGGCGCATTCAGTTTTGTTGATTCTAAAGAAAAGACGCCGAATCCGACCGCTTAACCGTAGCGGTGGACGTGCCGGCAACCCTTCCACCGATTCCACCTTGTCACGCCGGCCGCGGCTGACCGACGGCGGGCTACCTACCCGCCATCTGCCGCGTTACAGATAGAGAAACGCCCGCTTAGCGGCGGGGAGATCCCCGCCGATCCTTCCGGGCGCAGTGGATCTTTATGAAATCAGGATACCTGGGCTTCTCCGCACGGATCACGCGGATGCGGCGGGCGCCCAGCCCCAGCAGGCGCACGGCTTCGTCGCGGGTGTAGGCGGGGATGGCGATCAGGCCGTGGGCGCGCTTCCCGCCACGATTCTTACTCCGCAATACCGGAAAAGCCGGTACCACCGCTGGTGCGCCCCGGTGCAATGGGAATAGCATGATAGCCATGCGACCCCAATGGCCGGGCAGGCTTCTGGCCTGCTCTTTGTGTGCCCTGTTCGCCGCGATTCTCACGCGGGCCGCCGCGCCTGCCGCGCCCGCTTCGCTGGCCGATCTGCTGGCTTCCTTCGAGCGCCCGCCCGATGACGCCCGCATCATGGTGCGCTGGTGGTGGTTCGGCCCGGCCGTCACCAAGCCCGAACTGGAGCGCGAAATGCGCGCCATGCGAGCCGGTGGAATCGGCGGCTTCGAAGTTCAGCCCACCTACCCGCTGGAAGTGGACCACAACTTCCCCTACCTTTCGGATGAGTTTCTCGGGGATCTCCGTTTCGCCTCGGACAAAGCCAAGGAACTGGGCCTGCGCTTCGATCTGACTCTCGGCAGCGGCTGGCCCTTCGGCGGCCCGCACATCCCCCTCGATCTGGCGTCCGGGCGTCTCCGGGTCGCGAACCCGCGCGTGCCTCCCGATACCGACAGCATGAACGTCCCGCTTGGAGAGGGCGAAAAGCTCATCGCCGCGTTCCTCGATCCCGGCCACCGGCAGCTCACGGTGGATGGCAACGCGGTGCATTTCGAGCGCTCGCCCGCCACCGATCGCCAGGTGCTCTTCTTCATTGCCAGCCACACCCGCCAGACCGTCAAACGGCCGGCGGTGGGCGCCGAGGGCTTCGTCCTCGACCACTACAGCCGCGCGGCCATAGAAGCGCACATCAAGGCCGTCGGCGAAAAACTGCTCGACGCCGTGCCCGCCAACCCGCCGCACGCCATCTTCAGCGATTCGCTGGAAGTTTACAGCTCCGACTGGACCACCGATTTCCTCAGCGAATTCCAGAAGCGCCGCGGCTACGATCTGACCCCCTACCTGCCCGCGCTATTCGAAGACATCGGCGAAAAAACCGGCGCCATCCGCCACGATTGGGGCCTCACCCTGAGCGAACTGTGCGACGACAACTACCTCAAGCCGCTCACCGCCTTCGCCCACCAGCACCACACGCTGTTCCGCTCGCAGACCTACGGCATCCCGCCGGTGACGCTCTCCAGCTACCAGTACGTGGATTTGCCCGAAGGCGAGGAAGGCCCCCGCTGGCGCCGCTTCTCCTCGGCCCGCTGGGCCGCCTCCGCCAGCCACCTGCTGGGCAACCCGATTACTTCTTCCGAAACCTGGACGTGGCTGCATTCTCCGGTCTTCCGCGCCACCCCGCTCGACATGAAGGCCGAAGGCGACCTGCACTTCCTGGAGGGCATCAACCAGTTCGTCGGCCACGGATGGCCGTATTCTCCGCCCGAAGCCGGCGAGCCCGGCTGGCGCTTCTACGCCGCGGCGGTCTTCAACGACCACAACCCCTGGTACCTGGCGATGCCCGACGTGGCGCTCTATTTTCAGCGCATCAGCTTCCTGATGCGCCAGGGCGAGCCGGCCAACGACGTGGCGGTTTATCTGCCCACCGCCGATGCCATGGCCGGTTTCCGCCTTGGCCGCGACTCCGTCAACCAGGCGATGGACGGCCTGCTCGGCCCCAACCTGATTCCGGCCATCGAAGATGCGGGCTATAACTTCGATTTCATCGATGATGGCATGATCGCCCGCGCCGGCGTGCCCTACCACATCCTGCTGCTGCCGAATGTGGAGCGCATGCCGCTCGCCACGCTGCAGAAGATCGCGGCGCTCAAGGGCGTTACCGTAATCGCCACCCGCCGCCGCCCGTCGCTGGCCCCGGGCCTGATGGAGGCCGAGCGCGACACGCCCCAAATCCGCCAGTTGGCCGCCGGCCTGAAGCTGGTGGAAGACGAGGGCAAGTTGGGCGAGGCGCTGCACGACGCCCTTGGTCCGGATGTCGCCGCCGCGCCCGAAATCGGCTTCGTGCACCGCCATCTGCCCTTCGGCGACATCTATTTCCTGGTGAACACCTCGAATCACGCGGTGAAATCCGACGCCACCTTCCGTATGCCCTCGCGCGGCATGGTGGGGTTCCAATGGGATCCGCTCACCGGCAAATCTTCCACCGCCGGAGGCACGCGCCTGTCGCTCGACCTGGCGCCCTACGAATCGCGCGTGATCGTGTTCGCCAACGGCGCTGTGCCGGCCGAGCGGCCCACCCTCACCAGGGAGTTCACCCCCATAGACCTTTCCACCGGCTGGAAAGTCACCTTCCCCGGAAGCCCGGCCATCCCCATGGCGACACTGCACTCCTGGACCGAGGACGACGCACGCAAATACTTCTCCGGCCAGGCGACTTACGAAAACACCGTGACCGCTCCCGATTTTGAGCGCCGGCGCGTTTTCCTCAACCTCGGCGAAGGCACGCCCTCCGATCCTCACGAGCGCCGTCCCGCCAGCGGCATGCGCGCCCTGCTGGATGGGCCCATCCGGGAAGCCGCGGTGGTCTATGTGAACGGCAGGCGCGCCGGCGCGGTCTGGTGCCCGCCCTATGAAGTCGAAGTGACCGGTCTTCTCAAACCGGGATCCAACGCTATCCGCGTGGTGGTGGGAAACTCCGCGCTGAATGTCCTGGCCAAGGGGCCTCTGCCCGACTATAAAGCCCTCACCGCCAAGTATGGCGAGCGCTTCCAGGCGCAGGACATGGCATCGGTCGCGGTGCAGCCCTCGGGATTGCTGGGGCCGGTGCGCCTCATCGCCAGGTAAAAGACTGCCCCGGCGCGTTCGCCGTTCGGACTGTTGCCGGCCCGCTCAGAAATGAAACGCCACCCCCACCGTGGTCACCACGTGGTGTACGCCGTTTGACCCGCTCAGCCCTTTGCCGGAGACGAAATCCCGCACCTCCCCGCGAATGCTCACCCGCTTCGACAGGCGCACATCCACTCCGCCGCCCCATTCGAAAACCCCGTGCGTGGTGGAATGGGAGAGCAGATACGGCGTCGATCCTTCCAGAAGCCAGGCGTAGTGAAATTCCCCGTCGCCGCCGCCGGCCACGCCGAAGAACGAGAGACGCGCCGCCACGGGCACCATCAGCCGGAGGCCCAGGGTCTGGGTCTCCATCTCCCGATCCCCGGAGCTGGGAATGCTGGCGGGCAGCGACCCTCCCCGGTCGACGTGCGCGTACTCCGCCCATAGGTTACCGGCTTTGGTGCGCAGGAACTGATAGCCGAGTTCTTCCGAGCAGCAACTGACCGAGGAGGAATGATACACCGTCACATTGGAGTTGGGGACCGTCTCCGAGGAGAGACTGCCGGTGGCCCACAAAAGCGAGAGGTCGAAATTCTGCGCGCCGAAGGAAGCCGCCGCGGCTCCCGCAAGCTGCGCCTTCGCGCCGCTCGAAAAAATCGCTACACCCACCACGCACCGCAACAGGAAATTTCTGGTCATCTTGAATTTCGCCGGCGGCATCGCCCGGCCTCACAAGCATCTTAGAAGTAACCGCGCTCGCCGCGCCAAGCATTTCCGTTGAGCGGCTGGATTTGCCGCTGAGTGGCCCGCGCCGCTCAACGCCGCCGGCGACCGCCGGGCGGCGTGCGAAAAGGCCAGGACATCGTGGAAAACCCCTGTCACGCGGCCCGGATCACGCCGGCCCGTTGCATGACCGTTGGTGCGCCGCGGCTTCCTCCGGGCCTGCGGCCCATCGTGGCCGGCTGAAGGCCCGCCCCACCAGGGCGCCTGGAGGATGCCGATCCTTGATTTGGTCGGCAGGCGATTCGCCTGCCCGAAGTCCACCGCGGCTCCACGGGCTCAGAAGTGGAACGCGACACCAAGCATCGGCAGCAAGTGGTTCCTTCCGGCAACACCGCCAAGGTTGCGCCCGGTGATGTAGTCGCGCACATCCACGCGAATGCTGAACAGGCGATTCAAACGGAAGTCCACGCCACCGCCGACTCCCACGACGAAATGGCCGGGCTCGGTGGTTTTCAGGTCGGGAGGGTTGTCCGACGTCAGGCTGGGGTTACTGAACTCGCCGAAGCCGGCTCCCAGGGCTCCGAAGACGGAGATGCGCGACGCGACCGGAACCATGAGGCGTGCCGATGGCACATAGATCTCCGAGGTCAGGGTGATCGACCCTGGAATGGTGGCTGTCTCGGCTGCCGGAACGGTGAGGACTATCGGGAAAAACTCGACCCACAGGCTGACGGCGGATTCGCGCATCACCTGGTGACCGTAGCCGATCGCATCGCTGAATCCCGTCGAACCGTAGAGCGTCACGTTGCTGCCGCCGATCACCTGCGTCCGGGCTAAGGACGGGCCGGCCAAAAAGAAGACGTCCGAGTTTTGGTACCCTTGCGCCCAGGCGCCCATGGCGAAGAGCGTCGGGAACAGAAGCGCGTGTAGACAGTTCCGGGTCATGCCGGGCCTCACCAGCATGATAGAGGGACCCGGCGGCTGCGGCCAACAAATTCCGCTGAGTGGCCGGATTCGCCGCTGAGCGGCGCGGGCCGCTCAAAACCGCTGCGGGCCAGTCAGAATCGGCACTCGCCGCTCAGCGGGAGTTGGTTGTAGCGGCCGGAAAGCGCCGCGTATACTGAAGTCGCTTCACCATGCGGCGAGCGCTCACATGTTTCCTGGTGGCTACTTTCCTCGGCTGGCCGAGCCGCGCCGCGGAGCGCAAGTCGTGGAACCACGTCCGCTACGTGGGCGGGACGGTAGGGGTGAAATCCAGCCGCTACGACTGGAACACCACCCTGACCGTCGCGGCCGATACCATCGTGGTCGAGATTGCGCCCGCCACGGTTTTCGCCGCCGAGAAAACGGTGCGCATCAAGCCCGCGCAGGTGGTGAGCCTCAGTTCCGACGACGCGGCTTGGGCGCGCGTGGCAGCCGTCGCCGGATCGCAGCTTCCCGCCAAACGCCCGGCGCTTTTCGGCATGTTGAAGGATTCCGATTTTCTCGGGGTGGTATACGAAACTGGCGGGAAGCGCGCCGCCCTGCTCCTGGAGACTCCCTTGTCGGGGACGATCCTGCAGATTCTCAGCCGGGTAACCGGCAAGCCGATCGAGAATGCGCCATGATGGACTATTGACGGCGCCGTCCGGCGGCCGGCGATCCGGAAAAGCTTCGATGTTCGACACCCCGCTCGATCTCGCGTCCCTGGCGGTATTCGCCTTCGGGGCCCTCACCTTCTCCACGCTGGCCGCCCTGTACTGGGGCACCCATCGGCCGAGAAAGCCGGGCGCCTCCGCCGTGCTGCCCGCGTTTACGCTGGTGTGCGCGATTGCCTTCCTCAATAGCGTGGCCTTCCGGTCCACCCTGCTCAACGCGCTCGCGGCGGGCCTTGTGCCGGCCCTGATCCTGCACCTGGTGCTGGAAATGGAGTCGCCCTGCCTGCCGCCCCACCGCGCCTGGCGTTGGATGGCGATGGCCTTCTACGCCGCCGCGGCGGCCCCGCTCCTGGAAGGTTTGCACGAAACCGGCTTCCTCCAGGCGCCCTGGGCGGATGCCTTGTACCGCGCCCCAGCCGCCTTGCTGGGGGCTGCCAGTGTTGCGGGCCTGGCGGTGCAGGTGAGCGCCCTGGCGAGCGCCCGCCGCCCCACCGAACCCATGGCCCGCGCTCACCGCCTGTGGACCGCCATTCTTCTGGCGCTCCTGGCAGCCTGCGCCGCGGTCAGTTGGAGCGGCTTCGGCGCGGCCCTCGGCTCGCTGCCCGATTACCTGCTGCTGCTGTTTTTCTGCGTCACCCTGTATTACCGCGAGCGCCTGGTGTTCTTCGACGTGCTGGTGAAGCGAGGCGTTTTTCTGGCCGCCGGGCTGGCGCTCCTCACCTTCTCTTTTCCCGCCGCCGGCCGTTCGCCCCTGACCTTCGCCGCCGGCTTCCTGGTCTGCTGGCTCACCGCGCCCTGGATTTACGCCCGCCTGGAGCGCGCCATCGACCGCGTGTGGCTGCGCCGCTCGTGGTCGCCCGCCGAGGCCGAGCGCCGCTTCCTCGGCGAGATCCAGATCGCCGCCACCGAAGAGGAATTACGGCAGAACGCGGCCCGTTCGCTGAGCGCCATTTTCCGCGCCCCGGCCGACGTCCGCTTCGATCGTTCCGCTCCACCCGAACCGGATTCCCCGGGCGATCGCCTGATTGCCGAACTCAAGCGCGATGGCGCCCGGCTGGGCCACATCCGGCTGGCGGCGCGCTCGAACGGCATCCCCTATCTGAGCGACGATCGCCGCCTGGTGGAATCGCTGGCCCGCTCGCTGGCCGTGCTGCTCGAAAACGTCCGCTTCCGCGACGACCGCCGCCGCCAGCAGGAGCGCGAAGCTGCTCGCGAACGCGAACTTCGCCTGCTGGCCAGCCGCGCCGAGCTGAAGGCCCTGCGGGCCCAGATCAATCCCCACTTCCTGTTCAACGCCCTGAGCGTGATCGGCGGCCTGCTGCACTATCAGCCCGAATTGGCCGATGAAACCGTGGAGCGGCTGGCCCAGGTGTTCCGCTACACCCTGCGCAAGTCCGAAAGCGAATGGGTGGCGCTGGGTGAGGAGGTCGAGTTCGTCACCGCCTACCTGCGCATCGAGCAGGCTCGCTTCGGTGAGCGGCTGCGCCTGGAATTCGACGTGGACCCCGGCGCCGCACAGGTCCAGATTCCCGCCATGAGCATCCAGCCGCTGGTCGAAAACGCCATCAAGCACGGCATTTCGGCTTCCGACGGCTGCGGGACCGTGGGGCTGCGCGTTTCGGGCGCGCCTTCCGGTCCCCAACCCGGCGATGCGCTCCTGGTGGAGGTGCTGGATAGCGGCCCTGGGTTTCCGCCCGGCTTCTCGCTTGAAACCGCCGCGAGCGGCCACGGCCTGCGGAACGTCGCCGAGCGCCTGCGCGGCTACTATGGCGACCGCGCGCGGCTGCTGTGGGAAAACGGGCCGCGCACGCGCGTGGCCTTCAGCATTCCGCAATCGGCCATCTCGCACTTAGCCGGAGGGATGTCGTGATCCGCGTCCTGATTGCCGACGATGAAGCCCCCACGCGCGTCCGCATGCGCCAGTTGCTGTCTTCGCATCCGGATGTGGAAATTGCCGGGGAAGCCGGTTCCGGCGTCGAAGCCATGGAAATGGCGCTCCAACTCCACCCTCAGGTACTCTTCCTGGATATTCAGATGCCCGGCTGCAGCGGCATCGACGTGGCGGCCTGCCTGCCCAACCCGCGCCCGCACGTGATTTTCTGCACGGCTTACGACCAGTACGCCGTGGAGGCCTTCGAACTGCACGCGGTGGACTATCTGCTGAAGCCTGTGGCGCGCGCCCGCCTGGCGCAGGCGCTCGACCGCGTGCGCGGCATGGCATCGGCGGCTGTCCAGGAAACCGGTCTGGACCGGATTATCCGCGGCAGGCATCCCGCGCCGGCCCATTTCCTGGTGCGCAGCGCGGCGCATTACCTGGTGATCGGCGAATCGCGCGTGCTGTATTTCGGCACCGAAGGCAGCCTCACCTGCCTGGTGGCGGACAACGCCCGCTATTGGATGGACCCCTCCCTCAACGACCTCGAACAGCGGCTCGATCCGGCGCGTTTCTTCCGCATCTCCCGCGCCGCGCTAGTGAACCTCAACGCCGTCACCGAAGTGATCCCCCAGGGCGCCGGTGGCGGCGAAGTGGTCCTCAAGAACGGCCAGCGGCTG
The DNA here is from genome assembly GCA_030038565.1 of Bryobacteraceae bacterium. Lineage (GTDB taxonomy): Bacteria > Acidobacteriota > Terriglobia > Bryobacterales > Bryobacteraceae > JOPF133. The sequence goes on along the minus strand of JASHSS010000381.1, from coordinate 4,408 downwards.
GAGGTGAGCCGGCGCCGTTTCCGCGACCTGCTGCAGTCGCTCGGCGGCGCGGGGCAGTAGAGGGGACACCGCCGACGCGGCGCCGCTGCTATCCGGCCTGACGGTTACCGCATCCGGTCGGCTTCGGACTGCATGACGATGGCGTTGTGGCGCGCCTGGTCCGCAAGGGGACCGGGGATGGCCGCCGATTGCTGGCTGAACTTGACCGCCTCCAGCATCTTGGCCTTGCTATTGGTCATCTTGGCAAGCTGGTAGTCGGCCATTCCCAGGTAGAACAGCGCCGGCCCCGCCATCGCGGCGTTCCCGGTGATGAGGGGCAGCGCGGCGCGCAATTCCCGGTCGCCGGCGGCCCATGTCTGGCTGGAGCAATGAATCACTCCGGCCATCCAGTGAGCACGGCCCAGATTGGCGGAACGCAGCCGCTCCCACTCCTCGGCCGAAACGCCCTCCGGCTTGGGCTTCCCGAGAACGGCGATGAGCCGCTCGGCATAGGTCAAGGCCCGGCTATTCTGCTTGCCGTACGTAGAGTCCATCATCACCGAAAGCAGGTCCGGATTGTTCGGGAAGTGTTCCACGGCTTTGGCGGCGATGGCCGGAATCTTGGCCGCGGCCCCGGTCTGGTTCAATGCCACCAGGTACGGCCCGTACGCTTCGTCGAGATACTTGCTGGTGGGCGCCTGCTGCTCCAGGGTGGAGATGAGATCCACCTTCTCCTCGGGCGACCCCTGGAGAGCGGTAGCGAACAGCGCGTACTGGCAATACTCTTCCACGCTCTTCACGTAGGCGATGTGATCCGTCCAGGCCTTCTTGTCGTCGTCTCCGGTAGGAGCCGGAACGGCCAGAGCCTGCTTGACTATAGGGGCCAGCTCCGCGGTCAGAGACTTGACCTGGGTGGCGTCTTTTTTGCCAACAGCATCTTTGAGACTTTGGAAATCATCGTCCAGCTTGTCTGCCACGGCGGGACCGGCAAGGAGAACAACCGTCATACCCAGGACGCAAAGTTTCACGGTAACCTCCTGACTCGCATTCAAAAAAGGGAACTTTATCTGAATTGGGCCAAACATAATTCTCGGCCATTTCATCGCTCCGTGCAAGTCCGTTTGAGAGGGTGTTTGAGAGGGAACTGTTCCCTGTCCGGCTCCGGCGCATCAGGTGGATCGGGCGCGCCCCGCCTTGCGGGTGCGCGGCGCGCGGTTGCCGCGATGCCCCTGACCTGTCCTGCGGATAGCGGCGATATGATAAGAGCAGGTTTCACATGAACTCCAGGTTTCGCTTCACGGGGACCGCCGTGTGCGCGGTGGCTCTTTTTTGGCTTGCGCTGGTTCAAGGCCGAAGCTTTCAAAGAGGCGGCGAGCCGCCCTCCACGCCCGCGCCGCCGGGCGAAGAGCAGGACAGCAAGCTGCCCAACGGCAAATCGCAGCGCGATGAGATCCTCAAGCAGGAACGCGAACAGAATATCAAGGATGCGGCCCTGCTGGCGCAACTGGCCCAGGAGTTGAAGGAGGATCTGGAGAAGAACGACCGCTTTATCCTGTCCCTGGACACCCTCAAGAAAACGGATGACATTGAAAAACTGGCTAAAAAGATCCGTTCGCGCATCCGGCATAATTAGCCTGCTGGCCGTCTGGCCGGCATGGGCGCAGCCCGCCGGTTCGCCGGGCCAGGGCGCGCCGGCGTCGCAGGCTTCCGCCGCGCCGTCGCCAGGGAAAACGCCCGCCGTGGCTCTCCTGGACGACGCCGACCAGGCGCAGTGGCGGACCTGGCTGGCGGACCTCGGCTGGCGCGTCATTACGCCCGTCTTTCCCCCGGGCACGCCCGCCCACCCCAACATCGAAGTGCGCATCCAGGCGCTCGCCTCGGCCGTGACTGCGGGCATTCAGAGCGGCGCTGTGGATGCCGCCCGCGTCTACCTGGCGGGGCGTGGCGAGGAAGTCGCGGGCGTGTTCTACACCATCTCGCGGGTTCCCGATCTGTGGGCCGCCGGGCTGGCGCTGGGCGGCTCGCCCCAGGCGGCCATCGACAGCGGCCGCATCTTCGCCGTGAATTTCACCCTCGTGCCGGTCTTGTGGATCAGCGACAGGGCCGAGGACCAGGCGCTGGCCGACGGACTGAAATCCGATGGGGTGAACGTGGAATGGCGCTCCGCCGCGGCGGCGCCCTCCGGGTCGTCTTCAGGGGCGCCCTCCGGGCCCACCAACGCGGCCATTTTCGATTGGCTGGCCCGCCACCAGCGTCCGGCCTTCCCCGCCGAAATCGATTGCGAAACCAATTCCCCGAATTTCGCCCGCTGCTATTGGATCGCGATGGACAAGTTCGACGTGAGCGAGCGTAACGACGTGCTGCCCGGCACGTTTCTGCGGCCCCACATCACCGCCACCCTGGACCTGGGTATCTTCTCCTACGACCGCGACGATCCCGGCCCCGGCGTGCTGCTGAACCTGCCCGAAAAGTACACTGGCCCTCTGAAAAAGGGCGACCGCCTGGTGGCCATCGATGGCAAGCCGGTCCCCAACGCGCGCGAATACGACGCCATGATGGCCAAACTCACCACCGAGAGGGGGGTTGCGGTGATGGTGCAGCGCGGCAAGGATCGTGTGCGCGTGGAGACCCGCATCGTGGTGCCCGAGATCCAGGTTCCCGTCACCGCTCGTGTCCAGGCCCGCTACGAGGCCTCTGACAACGATATCCAGATCTCCAGCCGCACCGTGAAGGAACTCCGCGTCACTATCCCGCCCCAGTGGGCCCTGGGTTCGCGGCTCTACTGGAACGGGCTTTCGCTCGAAAACATCGCCGCGCCGGGATGTTTGAAGCTTACCGTGGATAAGGAGTTGCTGCATGCCGAAAAATGCCCGTGACGCCGCCGGCCGCCGAGCGCCCCGGCGCTGCCATTGGGCCCGCGACGAAATGATGATCGCCTATCACGATGCCGAATGGGGCGTGCCGCTGCACGACGATCGCGGCCTGTTCGAGTTCCTCATCCTGGAAGGCGCGCAGGCCGGGCTGAGCTGGTCGACCATCCTGAAAAAGCGCCCGGCCTACCGGGCCGCCTTCGACGGCTTCGATGCGCGGGCGGTGGCCGGATACGACGATGCGCGCCTGGCGGTGCTTCTCGGGAACGAGGGGATCGTGCGCAACCGGCTGAAAATCCGCTCGACGGTCGAAAACGCCCGCGCCTTTCTCGAAGTGCAGAACGAGGCCGGCAGCTTCGACAGGTATATCTGGAGTTTCACCGGCGGCCGCCCGCTGCGCAACCGCTGGCGGCGGATGGAACAGGTGCCTGCCCGCACGCCGCAATCCGACGCCATGAGCAAGGATCTCCAGAAGCGAGGCTTCCGTTTTGTCGGGTCCACTATCTGCTACGCCTTCATGCAGGCGACCGGCATGGTCAACGATCACCTGGTGGGATGCTTCCGCTATAAAGAGGTGGGGTGAGGCGCAAGGGAGTGGGACGCGAAGAAGTCGAGAGGCGTCTGCGGCGGGCGCCCAAGAGCGCCAGGCGCGACGCCGCCTTTCGCCAGGCCATCCGTCAGATTCCCAAAGGCAAGGTAGCCACTTACGGCCAGGTGGCGGCGGCCGCCGGTTATCCGCTGTATCATCGCCACGTAGCCCAGTTCCTGCACCGCGCCGGCCACACCCTGCCGTGGCAGAGGGTGGTCGGCGCGGGAGGCCAGATCAAGCTCAAATACGAAGCCGGCCTCGAGCAGCGGACGCGCCTCGAAATGGAAGGCGTGCGTTTTCGGGGCCGGCGCGTGGATATGGCCGAACATCAGCACCATTTTCGGACGTGGGAGTTCGAGTAGGGCGTGCGGCGCATCACCACGGAGACACGGAGGGCGCGGAGGAAGCACGGAGAAAACGAGGGCGGGGAGGGCGACTCACGCAAAGGCGCCAAGGCGCAAAGTACCGCCAAGAGGATTTGCGAAGGGGCCGGACGTGGGAGTTCGAGTAGGGTGTGCGGCGCATCACCACGGAGACACGGAGGGCGCGGGGAGTCTCTGAAGAACACAAAGGCCACACGGAGAAAATCTTGAAGGATTTTCTCCGTGTGGCCTCTGTGAACTGCGTGCCTTCGTGGTGAATGGGGGCTGGTGAATCCGCTCTCTCGCTACCTCCCGTTCCCCAAGCGGAACACCGGCCCGATAGTTACCCGGAAGTTGCCCTGGCCGGATTCGTTGAAGTTGGTCAGATAAATCGCCGGCTCGACGCGGATGGCGATCAACTTCGTTACCCCGATATCCACCGGGACTGCCAGCATGGCCGCGAACTTGGTTTGGGTGAAGTTGTTATATCCGGCCGATCCCAGTTGCGCGGTCGCGCCCGGTGAGGTCTGGGCGTCCAGGCTCACCTTGGAAAACGCGCCGCCTACATACATCTTCACTTGGCTTTGCACGCGCTGCTTGTTGAGGAA
>JASHSS010000380.1 GCA_030038565.1 Bryobacteraceae bacterium | reverse complement strand
GTTGCCCCAGGGGAACAGGCGGCCGTCGGTGCCGCGAGCGGCCTTTTCCCATTCCTGTGCGGTGGGCAGGCGCTTGCCGGCCCATTTGGCGAACGCCTGCGCGTCCATCATGGTGACATTCATAACCGGGAGATCCGGACTGCCCATGGGGAAATCCTCCGGCAGCGCGTGGCCGGTCTCGTTCACGAATTGCCGGTAGGCCCGGTTGGTGACCTCGGTCTTGTCGATAAAAAAGGCCGGCAGATCCACGGGCTTCTGATCCTTGCCGAAGCGGAACATCCCGGCGGGGACCGGGACCATCCCGGCGGGCGCCTGGAGTGGGGCCCCGCCGGCTCCCGGCGCATTGGCGGTTACCGTCGTATTGGCGGCGGGCGGCGCGGCGCGGTGACCCCGCATCGCCAGCAGCACCACCGCCGCGACCAACACCACTACCAGGCCGGCTACCACGGGCACCAGCCACGCGGGCCGGCCTCCCGAGGGCGCGGTGGCTTCTTCCTCCTCCGCCTCTGCTTCCGGAGCAGCGGTGGGCGCCGCGGGAGCAGGCGCTGCGGGAGCGGGCGCTGCGGGAGCCGGCCGCCCCTGTACCACCACGGTGGGGGCGTCCAGTTGCTCCAGAATCCGTTCCAGCTCCGCGCACACCGGAGTCATGCCTTGCGGGCGATCCTCCGCACGCTTGGCGGTGCAACGTTCCACCAGCTTGCAGACGGAATCCGGAGCGCCCGACTGCCGCAGTGGCTCCAGGTTCACCGGCTCGTTGAGGATGGCGTAGAAAATCCGCTCCATGGTGTCGCCGGAGATGGGCTTGGCGCCGGTGAGGATTTCGCAGAGCATCATGGCGAAGGCGTAGACATCCACCTGCGGGGTAATCTCCTTGCCCATCACCTGCTCCGGGGCCATGTAGTAGGGCGTGCCCAGGACGTATCCGGCGCGCGTGAGGCTCATGCCTTCGGCCTTGGCGATGCCGAAATCCATCAGCTTGACCACACCCGTGTCGCTGATGTGCACGTTCTCCGGCTTGATGTCGCGGTGCACGATTTTCAAGGTGTGGATATACTCCAGGGCGTGGGCGATATCCAGGGCGATACTCAGGCGTTTCTTCAGATCGCCCACGTGGCCGTTCTGCATGGCGTGGCGCAAATCCTCGCCGCGCAGAAATTCCATCACCAGGAAGGGGCGCTGCAATTCGTCTTCGCCGAAATCGTAAATATGCATCACGTGATCGTGCGAAATATTGCCGGCCATCCGCGCCTCGGCCAGAAAGCGCGCCTTGGTTTCGGGGTCCGCGCATCCCTCCTTGGTGAGAACCTTGACCGCCACGGTCCGCCCGATGACGCTGTCGCGCGCCTTGTAGACATGCGACATCCCACCACCCAGAAACTCCTGCAGCTCGTACTTGCCGATCCGCTCCATTCTTCTCCTCTTTTTCAGCGCCCAGATTTCATCCTGCCACATCCCGACACCGGCTGCGTGGCGCGGCGGATTTTTTCGCCGCGACCAGCGCTCGTCCAGGCATTCGCGGCTCCTCTGGATGCGGCGGGTTTGATCCTGCCACTTCGCGCCACTGGCGTGCAGCGGCGGATTTTTTGGCCTCGGCCGGCGCTCGTCCAGGCATTCGCGGCGCCTCTGGATGTGGCGGGTTTGATCCCGCCACTCCGCGCCACTGGCAGCGTGCAGCGGCGGATTTTTTTGCCCTCGACCTGCGCTCGTCCAGGCGTCCGCGGCTGCTCTGGATGCGGCGGGTTTGATCCCGCCACTTCGCGCTGCAGCGGCGGATTATTTCGCCTCGACCTGCGCTCGTCCAGGCATTCGCGGCGCGTTTGGATGCGGCGGGTTTGGTCCTGCCACTTCGCGCCACTGGCGTGCAGCGAGCATTTTTTGGCCGGGGCCGGCACGTCTGGATGCCCGCGGCGCCTCTTGCCGCGGCGGCCCTTCCCCACCCACACCCTTTTTGGAATTAGAATAAGGCTGATGCGAGTCTGGCCGGTCTGATGGCGAGGGGATCCTCCTTGGCCGGAAAAGATACCGGAGCCTTAGACATCGAGGTGCGGATATGGCGATTTCACGACGGCATTTCTTCTTCGGCAGCCTCTTGGCGGGGGCTGTTCCAACCGGGGGCTTCGGCAGCACGCCGTCCCTCAAAATGATGGGCTACAAATCGCCCAATGAGAAGCTCAACATCGCTTCCATCGGCTCCGGCGGCAAAGCCTCCAGCGACATTCGCGCCTGCGCGGCCACCGAAAACATCGTGGCCCTTTGCGACGTGGACGACAGGCAGGCTGCGGCCATTTTCAAACAGTTCGACAAGCCTCCCAAGTACAAAGATTTCCGCAAAATGTTGGACAAGGAAGGCAGCGGGATCGATGCCATGATCGTCACCATCCCCGATTTCATGCACGCCACCGCGGCCATCCACGCCATGGAGCGCGGCAAGCACGTCTACGTGCAGAAGCCCCTGGTGCACACCATCTACGAAGCCCGACAGATCGTGGAAGCGGCCAACAAATACAGGGTCGCCACCCAGATGGGCAACCAGGGCTACTCCAATGAAGGCACCCGCCAGTGCGCCGAGATGATCTGGAACGGCGATATCGGCGGCGTCACCGAAGTGCACGCCTGGACCGATCGCCCCATCTGGCCGCAAGGTCTCACCGAAATTCCCGCTCCCACCCCCGTGCCCGACACGCTCGATTGGGACCTCTGGCTGGGCCATGCCGCGGCGCGCCCCTTCACTTCCGGCGGCGACTCCTACGCCAAGACTCACCGTAATTTCTACCAGCCGTTCAACTGGCGCGGCTTCTACGATTTCGGCTGCGGCGCCCTGGGCGATATGGCGTGCCACATCCTGGGCGCTCCCAACATGGCGCTGAAACTCAGCCAGCGTCCGCCCACCAGCGTCGAATGCGTCATGAAGGAAGGCGCCAGTCCCTTCATGTACCCCACGAAATCCATCATCCGGTACGATTTCCCGGCCCTCGGCAGCATGCCCCCGGTGAAACTGTTCTGGCACGATGGGCTGAAAGAACCGCCCAAGATCCAGGGCGTTCCCGATGGCGAAATGCTCGGCGACATCCGCCGCGTACGTCCCGGCGGCGGGCGCGGCCAGGGTCGCGGCCAAGGCCAGGGCATGGCTGCGGCGCCGGCTCCCGGAAGCGGACAGCCGGTGACCGCCTCGGTGATGCCGACGGCCATTCAGGGCGAAGTCTACGACCCTTCCCAGCACTATGAGATCGGCGAAAACGATGGCAGCGTCTTCCTCGGCGACAAGGGCATCATCACCACCGGCACCTACGGCGCCAATACCCGCCTGCTCCCCGTCGAGAAGATGAAGGATTACCACTTCCCGCCCGAACTGCTGACGCGCTCCCCCGGCCACTACCGCGACTGGATCCGCGCGGCCAAGGGCGGCGACCCGGCCTGCTCCAATTTCAACGTGGCCTCCCCGTTCGTCGAATGGATGCTGCTCGGCGTGATCGCCCTGCGCGTGGAGGGCAAGATCGAGTACGACCCCGCCAAAATGCGCATCACCAACAACAACGACGCCAACAAGTACATCCGGCCGTTCATGCGCAAGGGCTGGACGCTGGCGTAATAGGAACTAATTCTCCGTGGGCTTTTCCACGTGGTCCACGATGGTGTTCGACCGGGCTGGCGCCGGCTTCCGGCGCCAGAATGTCTGCAACCAGCCGGGGCCCACGAGCACACCGCCCCGTCAGTTTTTAAATTCGACCATCAGCGCCTCAAACGGCCGGTCCATCAGGTTCTCCTCTTTGTGGGTGACCGGCCCTCCCCAACTCACCTCGCCGGCTTTGTGCTGGGCGGTCTCTACTTTGCCGTCGGTGGACGTCATGCGCCCGTTCTGGTCGGTCAGATAAACCACCACGCGATTGAGCGCGTGCTCGTGCGTGGGAACCTGGCGGTGCGACGCCATGCGCACCCGGATCACCCGCACCTGGCTGTTTTCGAACTCCAGATGGTAATCCTGCGGGTCCACCTTGAGCGGGTCCAGCCGCGGTTCCACCGCCTTCCCGCCGCCCGGTTTCTTGATCTCCATCTCGATAATCGTCACCGGCGCCTCGCTCACCACTTCGGAAGTGTGCAGGCCGGTCATGGGACTCCAGCGCACCTCGCCGGCCTTGAAATCCAGCACCGTCTTGGCCCCATTCTGCGACACGATCTCCTGCCGGCCCGGATTCAGATAGATCATTACCCGGTTGAATTTATGCTCGTGCAAGGGAGTCTTCACGTGCGGCTGTTCGTGGGCCTGAATGACTCTCACCTGGTCGTTGTCGATGGGGGCGGGGGTCTGAGCCGCCAGAATGTCGGCGCTGATGCAGGCGGTAGCCGCCATCAGCGGGACCGCCGGGAGCAGGGAATTTCGCATGGCCCATAATAGTACGTTCGGCCCCCGCCCGCGAAAGTTTCCGGCCGCCCGCCTCTAATGGGTCACCGCGATGGTTACCGCCGGGCTCGTTGCCGTGCCCACCACCAACTGGAGCGGCACCGCATCGCCCGGCGCCACGCCGCTGGGCACCTGCGCCTGCACCATCATCAGCCCCGCCACCTGACCCCGGATTCCGCCCGCGTATTGCACGCTGGCCGACAGCCCTCCAATCATCACCGCCACCGGCAGAACCGGCTGCGGCGGATTCCCTTCATCCAGTTCGCCATCCACGCCGGGTGGCGATGTCAGCCCTTCGCCGGTCGCGTAGAAGGTAATCGTGCTGCCCTCCTCCGCGGGATTTGTCGGGCTGTTCGCCGTTCCGTCGACGTTGAATGCCCGCGCCTGCCCGCTCCCGCTGGCATCCATGGAGAAGATCGCCGGCGCCGACGGTACCAGCGGCTCGGTGAGCGCCGCCGTGCTCTGCCCCTGGTAATTCACGGTAATCTGCACGTTCGCGCCCGAGACCTCATACGGCACGATGGTCGAGACCTGTCCGGCGGAAGTGTACAGAATCGGTCCCGGCGTGCCGTTGAACAAAACCTGCGTCCCTCCCAATTGCGTTGGGTACCCCGCGCTCCCGCCAATCTGAAACGCGATCCCCTGCGCCGGCCCCAACCCGGCTCCGTAAACCGCCACGATCTCCCCCGGTGCGACTCCCCCGCTCTGATCGCTAGCGCTGTTGGCCACCCGCACGAGGAAAGTAGTGGATCCCGCCGGGGCCACCTGCCGGATGGCGTTGTTGCCCGAGTCGGCGACATACAGGTTGCCCGCCGAATCCATCGCCAGCCCCCACGGCACGTTCAATTGGGCCACCGTGCCGATGCCGCCATCCCCCGAGTAGCAGCAGGTTCCGTTGCCGGCAATGGAAGTGATGATCCCGTTGGTCCCGACCATCCGGACCTTGTTTTCCCCCGAGTCGGTGATGTACAGGTTGCCCGCGCCGTCGAGCAGAACGGCTTTGGGCGCGAGCAGCAAGGCCCCAATGGCGGGCCCCCCATCGCCCCCGCCGACCACTGCGACGGCCCCCCCATTGGGGCTCGCCGGCAGCGGCGTCCCCGCCACCGTCGTAATCACGCCCGCCGGGTTGATCTTACGCACCAGCCCGTTCAATTCATCGGTGAAATAAACGTCCCCCGCACTATCCACGGCCACGCTTGAAGGGGAATTCAGAGCCGCGCTGGTCCCCGGCCCGCCGTCGCCCGAGTAACCCGCCACTCCCGATCCCGCCAGCGTCTGGATGATGCTGCTGCCCACCACCACCTCCCGCACCCGCAGGCTCTTCGTGTCGGCAATGTAAACATTGCCGGCCGCATCCACGGCCACCCCCTCCGGGGCGTGCAGGGCGGCCAGGACCGCTGGCCCTCCATCGCCTTCGAAGGCCGCGTTTCCGTTGCCCGCCAGAGGGGCGATCGTGCCGTTGGTCAGAACCACGCGAATCCGGTTGTTGCCGGTATCGGCGATATACAGGTTGCCCGCGCTATCCACCGCCACCCCCACCGGCTGATTGAGTTGCGCGCTGGTGGCCGGTCCGTAATCGCCCGAATAGCCCGCCACCCCGGTGCCCGCCACCGTGACAATCGTGCCCGAGGGGGAGATCCGCCGCACGCGGTTGTTGGCGGCATCCGCCACATACAGGTTGCCGGCCGAATCGAACGCCAACCCGCCGGGAGTATTTATCTGCGCCTGCGCGGCCGGCCCGCCATCGCCGCTATAGCTCTCCAGCCCGTTGCCCGCGGCCGAGTTGGCAATGCCCGCGGTGATCTCCCAGACCCGGAAATCGCCGCCCACCAGGCTCGATCCCGAGCCGATCGATCCCTCCGCGAAATAAACATTCCCGGCCCCGTCCACGGCCACCCCGGTGGGGCCGTTAAACCGAATCGAGACCGCGGCTTGTCCGGGCGTGGGCTCGATGCCCCCGTCGCTGCCGGCAATCGTGGTGATGGTTCCATTGGTCACCATGCGGATGCGGCTGCTGCCCAGGTCAGCGATGTACACGTTGCCCGACTGGTCGGCGGCCACATCCGTGGGCAGGAACAGGGTGGCCTGGATGGCCGGACCGTTATCCCCCGAAAAGCTCGGAAAACCGGTCCCCGCGAAAGTCGAAATGGTGCCGCCTTTGGAAACTTCACGAACCCGCTGGTTCTCGGTGTCGGCGATGTACAGGTTGCCGGCGGCATCCACGGCCACTCCCTCCGGTCCATTCAAATCGGCGCTCACCGCCGGCGCGCCATCGTTGCTGTATCCCTGGTTCCCGGTCCCCGCCACCGTGCTTACGGTTCCACTGGCGGTGATCTCGCGGATGCGCTGGTTGCCCGTGTCCGCCACGTAAAGATCGCCCGCCGCATCGAAAGCCAGCCCGCTGGGTCCCGAGAATAAGGCCGCCCCGGCAGGTCCTCCATCGCCCGCGAAACCGGCTGCCACCGCCCCGGCGAATACGCCGATCGTTCCATTCACCGCGATCCGCCGGATGTTGTTGGAATTCTTATCGGTGAAGTAGACATTCCCCGAGGCGTCCACCGCGATCCCCCACGGGTAGGACATCTGCGCGTTCAAGGCCGGACCGCCGTCGCCAGAAATCCCATCCCTGCCGATCCCGCCGATACAAGTCAGTGTGCCGGTGGTATCCACCTTAAAGATCGCGTGATCGCTGCCGAAGTAAAGATTTCCGGCCGCATCCACGGCCGCGCGTGGCGGGTCGCCCACCGAAGAACTGGCCGCCGGCGCCGGTGTGACCGGCGGAACTCCCCCGGCGAAGGTAAAAATCACATATTGTTGTCCGCAAAGCGCCGCGACGAAGAGCAAGAAAACCGTGAGAACCCTGACCATAACTGGACCGTCTGTGGAAATCCTTACCATGTTGGCACAGTTCCGCGGAGAGTGGGGTGGGGATGAAGTAAATCTCGCTGCCGTCCCAGGCCGCCGTTGGTTTCGCCCTGCCGGATCAATGCCTTGCGATGGATTTTGGCCCCGCCTCTAAAGATTCCCCGGAAGGCTGCCGATCAGTCCATCGCGTGCGCAATAATGCCAGCTTTCGCGGAGGTTGAGGAGGCGCGCCGGAACCTAAGAAGCCACCGTGGGCCCGGTTCCGCGCCCGGCCCAACCAGGCCAGCAGCCTGTGGCGCGTCAGCCTACTCGGCCATGGCCGCCAGCCCACGCGGCGCGGCCCCGACGAGAGCCACCCGTGCGGGGCCGCGGCCCAACCAAAGCCAGCGGCCTTGGCCCGCCAGCCCACGCGGCGCGGCCCCGAGAGCCACCCGTGCGGGGCCGCGGCCCAACCAGCCCGGCGCGGCCTAACCGTGCACCGTAATAAAATAAGAGAACATGCGATTTTCCCTGGGATTGCTGCTGGTGTTATGCCCCGGCCTGCTTCCTGCGCAAACCACCGGCGGCGCCGATGCCCCCAACGCCCCGGCCGCCGCCGATCCCGATATCGTGCGCGCCCAGGCCGGCATCGAGAAACTCCGTACCCTGGTGGCGGCGGGTGTGGCGCCACGGGTCCAACTGGAGAAAGCCGAAGACAATCTGGCCGACCTGCAGGACGCCGCTTACCTGCGAAGCGTTCTCCTGGTCCAGGATCTCTCCGAAGCCCAGACCGACGAAATGGTAGCCGCCGCCGGCCGCCGCTTCGAACGCCGTAAAAAGGCTTACGAAGATGCTCGTGCGCTGGTCGACGCCAAAGTCGCGCCGGCCCTCTCGCTGGGCGCGCTCCTGGTGGATCTGGACCAGGCGCGCAAGGAACTCGACCTAGCCGAGTCGCGCGCCCGCCTCACCAGGGAAATCGCCGACATGGCCCGCGCCGAGCAGGCCATGGAAAATCAACTCTCCGAATCGGCCGCCGCGGCGCCCGCGATCGCCGACCGCTTCGATGGCGATGGGGTCTTCACGCCCGCCATCTTTGCCCAGGTGGAGACAGCCTTCCAGACCCGCTTCGGAAAACCCCTGCCGGTGAGCGCCATGGGCGAAACCGAGGTGCACCGCGCCATGGGCTTCGACCATCGCGGCCGCGTGGATGTGGCCCTCCATCCCGATTCGCCCGAAGGCGCCTGGCTGCGCCAGTACCTCACCACCAACGGCATCCCCTTCTTCGCTTTCCGCCAGGCGGTGCCCGGCAAGGCCACCGGCGCCCACATCCACCTCGGACCCATGAGCACGCGCCTCAAACTTGGCGGATAATGTTGGGTTCATGACCAATCCCAAACTCCAGGTGCTGATTCCTGCAGAAAAAATCCACTCCCGGATCCGCGAGTTGGGCGAACAGATTTCCAGCGATTACCCCACCGGCAATTTGAACATGGTCTGCATTCTCAAGGGCGCTGCCTATTTCATGGCGGACCTCTCGCGGGCCATGCGCCGCGAAGTGTTCATCGACTTCATGGGCATTTCCAGCTACGGAAAAGGCAAGCGCAGCTCGGGCGAAGTGAAGGTCACCAAGGACCTGGACTTCTCGCTCGAAGGCGCCTCCGTGCTGATCGTGGAAGACATCGTGGATAGCGGGGTCACCTTGAACTACCTGATGAACCTGCTCGAGCAGCGCCGCCCCGATTCCATCCGCATCGCCGCGCTCTTGGACAAGCCCGAGCGCCGCCTGCGTCCCGTGCACGTCCACTATGTGGGATTCCAGATTCCCGATCGTTTCGTCGTCGGCTACGGCCTGGATTACGCCGAGAAATACCGCAACCTCGACGACATCTGCATGCTGGACGGCCCGTCCGAGTAGAAACGGCCGGTTCCCCTTCCTCTCCGGGCCCTTTCTACCGAGAGTCGCCGTCGCGCCATTTTCATCCTGCCGGCTGCGGCATGCCCCATGGAGGATTCTCCCCACCCCCCGCGTCGGGCAGGCCACCCGCCCCCGACCGCCAAGCTTCTACCGACTTCGCTGCATCATCTCACGCAAATAGGCATTGATGCGAGTCTGGTATCCCTCACCTGTCGCCTTCAGCCATGCCAGGACATCGGAATCAAGCCGAATCGTTACAGTGGACTTCTTCGGGCGATAAAACCGACCAATGACCGCATCCGGTGGAATCTCTCGGATCTCAGGAATATCAGTGAGGTCGATTTCACGATCCGGTTTGGCAGCGAGTTTTTGAAGTTCTTTGCGCTTTTCAGCCGATAACTTCGACATATAATTTCCTTTCTTGCCGGGTTGCAGGACGGGCTGAGATGATACGGATGACCTCATCAAAACCTTCTATTCGGTAGGTATGCACGACAACAAGCACGATGACGTTCTCGACGGAGCCAATTGCGTGCCACCGTTCCTCGCCGTCCGTAACCCTCTCAACGAATGTGATGCAGAATGGGTCATCAAAGATCAATTGAGCAATCTCGAAGTCAATACCGTGCTTGGCCTTATTGATTTCGTTCTTTGCCTGATCCCATTCGATTCTCATCTGTCTTTACATTATAGTACGTACATGGCCGTAAAGTCAGGGGCGGGAGGAGTCACTCACGCACTTTAGCGCATTACCAAAGTTTTCCACCGAATCCTTTTCCCCTCTGGCGGAAACTAGCAGTAGCGTGACCGACCCGGAATTCAGAGACGCCTTCCACATGCACAAGGACGTGCTCTACCGGTTTGCCTACCGGATGACCGGGTCGCGCTCTCTGGCCGAGGACGTGGTGCAGGAGTGCTACCTGGCGCTGTGGCGCAGGCCCGGGGCTTACGATCCGCTTCGCGGCGCGGTGCGGGCTTTCCTGCTGGGAATTGCGCGCAACCTGATCCTGAAGCGCTGGCGCGACGAGCGTCCCCACGAACCGTTGGATGCGGAGTCGTCCGTCTGCCAGCCGGTCGATTTACCCGCCGGCGAGCGGGCGGTCTTCGTCGCCCAGGCCATCGCGCGCCTCCCACCGCTGCAACGGGAGGCTCTGATTTTGGCCGAGTACGAAGAAATGCCGCTCGAAGAGATCGCCCGCGCCACCGGCGCCGAACTCGCGGCGGCCAAGTCGCGGCTGCACCGCGCGCGCGAAAACCTGCGCCGCCTGCTGGCGCCATTATGGGAAGAGACAAGGAGCACCAATGGAACCAAACGATGACGCCGAGCTGAGCCGCGTCCTGCGCGAATGGCAGGCGCCCGAAACGCCCGCCTGGCTCGAAGGGCGCCTGATGGCGCGCCGCGATGCGCGCCGGCGGACGCGGTTTGGGGCCGCCCTGGCGTTGGCCGCGGCCCTGGCAGCCGTAGCCCTGCTCATGGTCCGCTCCCCGGCGCCGCCCGCCGCGGCCGTGGCGGTGGATGAAGAGCAGCCCTTCGTGCCGGTGCCCAACGTCCTGCCGCTCGATTCCTACGAGACCGGCCGGGTGGTGCGCATGGATCTGCCGGTATCGGCCCTCCTGGCCGCGGGTTACAGCCTGCCGGCGGCGGACCCCACCGCTACCGTCACGGCCGACGTGTTGTTGGGTGACGATGGCCGCGCCCACGCGGTGCGGCTGGTTTCGGAATGACGTTGCAATGAAAAGGAGATAAAAGAATGAACGCGCGAATCTGGATTTCCGCGATCGGGCTGGCCCTGGCCCCTTCGCTCATGGCGCAAACCGACGCCCAGAAGGAGGTGCAAGACGAGGTGAAAGTCAAGGTGGAGGCGGCTCTTCAGGCCGTAGAAGCCTACCAAGGCGCCTACCAACTGGTCACCGTGAACGTAGAGGCCCTCCCCTCGGCCTGGGTCGTCCCGATGGTCAGCGGGCATCCGTATTCGGCGGCGGCCCGCGAAGTGACCTATTCGCCCGATGGACAGCACATCGACCGCTCCGAAACCGAAATGGTCTATCGCGATGACCAGGGACGGACGAG
>JASHSS010000032.1 GCA_030038565.1 Bryobacteraceae bacterium | reverse complement strand
CGCGTGGCCGTCGAGAGTTCTATTGCCGGGGCGCTTTGGCTGCTCGACGAACTGGCGGCCGGCCCGCGGTGCTGAGCGGGGGCCGATGAATACACCGGACGGGGCCCCTTCCGCACCGGTCGAAGTTCTCCTCGTCGCCCGCGAATTAGACCTGGGGGGCAGTGAGCGCCAATTGGCGGTCACCGCACTGGGCCTCGATCGCACCCTCTTCCAGCCGCACGCGGCTTGCTTTCGCCCGGGAGGGTTTCGCGCCCGCGAACTCGCTCAGGCCGGCGTGCCGGTCGTCGAATTGGGCGTGCGCTCACTGGGTTCACCCTCCGCGTGGCAGGGAGCGCGGCTGCTGGGCCGCTACCTGGAACGCCATCGAATCCGTCTGCTCCACGCCTTCGATGTCCCCTCCGTCCTGTTTGCCGTGCCGGTGGCCCGCTGTTACGGAGTCCCGGTGGTGTTGTCCAGCCAGCGCGCGCATCGCTCCCTCACGCCGGGCTGGACACGCCATCTCCTCCGCCTCACCGACCGCATGGTGGATGGCATCGTGATCAATTCCCAGGCCGTAGCCCGTGAAATGCTCCGCGACGACCGCGTTCCCGCCTCGCTCCTGCGCCTCGCCTATAACGGCATCGATACCACCCGCTTCTGCCCGGATGGACCGCGCGCCGCGCTTCCTTGGTCCGAGCCTCACCTCGTGATCGGGGTGGCCTGCGTCCTGCGCCCGGAAAAGGGCCTCCTCACTCTGCTGGATGCCTTCGCCCGAATCGGCCAACGCTGCCCGCAAGCACGCCTCCTGATCGTCGGCAGCGGCCCTATGGATGAGCCACTCAAACGCAGAGCCGCCGATCTCCGTCTCGGCTCCGCCTGCCACTTCCAGCCCGCCGTCGAAGAAGTTGCGCCGTGGCTCCGCGCCATGGACATTTTCGTGCTGCCGTCGTTCTCCGAGGCCCTCTCGAACGCCCTCATGGAGGCCATGGCCTGCGGCTGCTGTGCGGTGGCGTCGGAGGTCGGAGGCAATCCTGAATTGGTCGAACGCGGCGAAACCGGGGTGCTGTTCCCCGCCGGCGACAGCCGTGCACTGGCTGAGGTTCTGGAATCCTTGCTGAGTAGCCAGGGCATCCGCCAACGTCTCGCCGCGGCCGGCGCCGGCTTGATTCGCGACCGCTTCTCCAGCCAGGCCGCCGCCCGCCATATGGGGCGGATTTACAGGGGATTATTGGGCTCCGCGAAACAGTAACATGGCCTTCACGGTGTGGAAGATGATGTACATATCGAGGGCCGCGGACATGTTCTTGATGTAATAAAGATCGAATTCCAATTTGGTAACCGTGTCTTCCAGGGTGTCCCCGTACTTGTAGTTGATTTGCGCCCAGCCAGTGATCCCGGGCAGCACGGCATGGCGCTGCTGATAGTAGGGAATCGATTCCGAGAGGGTCTTAACGAACTCCGGCCGCTCCGGCCGCGGTCCCACCAGAGCCATCTCGCCTTTCAGAACATTGAAAAGCTGGGGCAGTTCGTCGAGCCGCAGTTTGCGCAGCACCCGTCCGGCCGGGGTGATGCGGGGATCGTCCTTGCTGGCCCACACGGCGCCGGTGCCGGCCTCGGCATCCACGCGCATCGAGCGGAACTTGTACAAGGTGAACGGCTCGCCGTTCAGGCCCACGCGCACCTGGCGGTATAGAATCGGACCCGGCGAGGACAATCGCACCACCAGGGCAGTGATCAGCATGAAGGGGGAAGTCACCAGGATACCCACCGCCGCGGCCATCAGGTTGGTCACCTGGTGGTACACCAGCGCGGTACGGCTTGGTCCCAGTTCGCCGGTGTAAATCAGGTGCGAAGGGCGGAGTTCGTTCAGGCAGATCCGGCCACACACGCTTTCGTAGGCCGTAGACGCTTCTTCAATGATGTGGCCCGCGAAGCGGAGGTGCAGCAGGTCTCCGACGGGCAGACGGTTGCGCCGCTCGAACATGCCGACCACAATCCGGTTCGGATGGGTCCGATCCACCACCTCCCGCAACATGTTCATAGGGCCCAGGACCGTGGCTCCGGGAAGCTGGAACCCGGGTTCGTGAAAATCATCTACGTACCCGGTGATGGACAGGCCTTTTTCGGGATGGTCCACGATGAACTGGGCGATCTCTTCGAGCACCGGGCTGCCCCCCACCAGGAGCAGGCTGTCTCGCCCCACTACGTGGAGCGCATAGGAGCTCAGAAACACTCTCCATGAGTAGATCGCGGCCAGGGCGATGAAGCTCCCCAGCACCATTACCCGGATAGGCATGCGGAGACCGCGGCTCAGGTAGGCGATGAAGCCCTGAGTCAGGAAGGCGATGCCGATCACCAGGCAGAGCTGTTGCAAAAGGGCGATGCGGGATTTCACGAAAATGTCGGAATACAGGTCATGCAAATACATTCCGATCAGAATGCTGACGAGCACCAGGGCGATGCTGGTGATACCCCTTTCGTAGAACAGGTAGATCTTGGGATCGACGTCCAGAATAATATAGGTGGCCAGGATAAATGCCGACGACACCAGCATGATTTCGGAAAGAAGCAAGATAAGGGTGCCGACGGGAACGAAAACACGAAAAAGGCGAATCATCCGGTAGACCGAGGCACGGCAACGCTTAAGCCGCCATTATACCGAGATTAGTCGATCCTCCCAGCGGCGGGGAGCCGGCCTACTACTACTCCTGTCGCACAATAGGCATGCGCCAGCCCAGCCCAAAAGCCCGGGAGGTCACCTTTAAAACCGGCGCGGCCTGCTTGCGCTTGAATTCCGCCAGCCGCACCAGGCGGAGCACCCGCTGGACGGTGGCTTCATCGAATCCCT
Source organism: Bryobacteraceae bacterium (assembly GCA_030038565.1). Taxonomy (GTDB): domain Bacteria; phylum Acidobacteriota; class Terriglobia; order Bryobacterales; family Bryobacteraceae; genus JOPF133. Next base: position 9,713 of record JASHSS010000032.1, on the reverse strand, counting down.
GCGCCACGATCTCTTCGGCGGATTGGCACTGTTCCACGTGCAACTCCAGAATCGGATCCAGCACCTCGTAGGGAGGCAGGCTGTCCTGGTCGGTCTGCCCGGGCCGCAATTCAGCCGAAGGAGGCTTGGTGAAGATCTCGCGGGGAATGTCCGGTTTGCGCCGGTTGCGCCATTGGGCTACGCGGTAAACCATCAGCTTGGGCAGATCGGCAATCACCGCCAGGCCGCCGTTCATGTCGCCATAGAGGGTGCAATATCCCACGGCCAATTCGGATTTGTTGCCGGTGGTCAGCAGCAGGGAACCGTACTTGTTCGACAGGGCCATCAGGAGATTGCCGCGGATGCGCGATTGTATGTTCTCCTCGGCTACGCCGGGGGCCAACCCCTGAAAGGCGCCGGCCAGGGTCTGCTCATAGCTGCGCATGATCCCGGAAATGGGCAGGGTCAGCGTCCGGATCCCCAGGTTGGCGGCTAACCGAACCGAATCGTCAACACTGCCGCTGCTGGAATAGATCGAGGGCATCAGAACGCCGAGTACGTTCTCGGGGCCCATCGCATCGGCCGCGATAGCGGCGGTCACGGCCGAATCGATGCCGCCCGAAAGGCCCAGCAGGGTCTTGGTAAACCCGGTCTTACGGGCGTAATCGCGGACGCCCAGTACGAGGGCCCGCCAGATTTCGGCCTCGGCTTCAAAATCATCCTCGGCTATGCTGCCCGAGCCGCCGGCCGTATCGACCACCAGCACATCCTCTTCAAATCCCTTAGCCCTGGCGAAGAGGCGGCCGGCGGCGTCGAAGGCGGCGCTACGTCCATCGAAGATCAGTTCGTCGTTGCCGCCCACCTGGTTCACGATCACCATGGGCCGGCGGTACTTACCGGCCATGTGGCCGAGCATCTGCTCGCGCATGACTTGCTTGCCGGCGGTGAAAGGCGAAGCCGAAAGATTCACAATGAGTTCCGCCCCGGATTGCGCCAGCACCTCGATAGGGTCGCGATGGTAGCGCGGGCGTTTCCAGAAGTCCCGGTCGTTCCAGGCGTCTTCGCAAATGCTGATTCCCAGCCGGTGGCCGTTCAACTCGAGCATCTGGGGGCCCACGGCCGGCTCGAAGTAGCGGTCCTCGTCAAAAACGTCATAGGTGGGCAGTAGTGTTTTGTGGAATGCCGGGCCCACCACCCCGTCCTTCAGGAGCACCGCGCTGTTGAAAAGCGGCCGCCCCAGGGGGGATGGGTTGGGAGTCGCCACACCGACCAGCAAGGCAGGAGCGTCGCGGAGTTCCGCGGCCATCCGGGCGAGGGCTTCCGTCGCCCGGCGGACAAAGCCGGCATTCATCAGCAGGTCGCGCGGCAAATAGCCCATGAGCGCCAGTTCGGTGGTTACGGCAAGATCGGGAGCCTGCGGCCGGGCGGCGGCGGCAGCGCGCAGGATCAGCGCCGAATTCCCCTTCAGGTCCCCAGCCGTGGGATTCACCTGGAGCAGTGCGATCCGCATCTTTCAGTCTATCGCAAGCCGTTGGCTATACCCGAAATGCGGCTGCGCACTGCCGGAAGTAGAGCGGATCCAGGCCCGGCTCCACCCCGATACGTCGCAGCAGAAAGCCATCGCCCGTGGCATAGTTCAATCCGGGCAGCGTAGTTACAGCCGTCCGGAAGCCTGCGCGCCGCACCACTTCCACGCATTGCGGCGTGATATCGCCAGGGCCGCCGTTGGGGTAACAGAAATGGTCCACGGGTTGCTCCAGCATCTCTTCAATACGGGCCTTGGATCCCGCGATCTCGCGTTCGATCTCGTCTCCACCGGAAATGCGGGCCAGAACCGGATGCGTCCGGGTGTGGGCTCCGAAACTAGCCACCCCTCCGGCCATCCGCCGGACATCCTCCCAGGCCAGGGGCGCATCGGCCGGCGGCGGAGAGGGCGGAATCCCGATCTTCAACCATTCCGGCAGCGACGCCAGGGCGGCCAGGCGGATTTCATCGGGCTGGCGTTTCAGCGCCTCGCAAATCTCCCGCGCCGCCGCCAGCCGTTGCCCGTGGGTATCCAAGGGAAAATCCAGCACGCCTTCCGCCAGAAATTCGGCACGGAACCGGCCCAGCGGCGAATGGAGGAAAGCGAACTTCACCCGGTCCACCCACAACCAGAGAGTTCCGTCCAGAAAATCCGAAACCAGGTACACGGTGACCGGAATGTGCCATGCAAGGAAAACCGGATACGCCACCTCGGCAAAATCGCGGTAACCATCGTCCACCGTGACGGCCATGGAATTCGGCGGCAAGGGATCGCCCGATCGCAGCCAGGAACTCACCTGGGCCAGCGACACCGGCGCGTAATTCTCCCGGATGTGACGGCACTGCCGGTCCAGCGCGGCGGCATCCGAAAACCGGTGGTACATCAGGATCCGCAGGCCCTTGCGGTTCATCCATCGCACCACGCGAAGGCCGCCCGCCTTGTGAAATACCGCTCGTACGCCTCGCTTGACCGTCAGTCCAGCGATCATAAAGCCATGCGTGCCGGCCTTACCAGACTCGCACGGGCAAATCGCCCGGGGAGAAACCGAAGCCGGCGGAGGCGGTATAGATAGGACGATTGTAGCCGGTAATGCTGGGGCTGCTATACTTGAGGCCCGAAAATGTGACGACGGCGTGCACGTACCGCATGATCGAGCGCGAAACCGAAAAGCCCCCGCCGTAATCCTGGTAAATGCCAATGATATTGGCGATGGAGTCTCCCCTATCGAATTCCGCCTGCGCCGCCAAACCCCAGCGGCGTATGCCTGTATAGCTGTACCCGGCGCTGAGCGAGGTCACATAACTGGTCAGAAACAACCCGTTGCCGGAAGTCACTTCATGACCGCCTCCAACGTACAGTACACCCTTGCGAAATACCTCGGACAGCCGGGCGTTGACACTGGGGGTATAGCCAACCGAGTAACTCACGGCGGTCGTGGAGGTAATTCCGAACAACTGCGTAATGATCGGATCGACCGGAACGCTCTGCACGAATTTACTCTCCACCTGCGAAACACCGCCATAGCCGCTGAACTCCAGCCGCCGCGTCAGGCGTATGGCATACGTCCCGTTGAAAGAGTGGGTGTCGGCGCTGCTGAAAATTCCGTGATAACCGAAATGCAGAAACGAATAGTCGAAACCGACGGTGGACTTGCGGGTCAGCCGGTATTGCACGTCGCCACGCGCCGAGTATCCGGTGACGCCGTAAAGAGCCGTGGAGTCCCTGCGGTCGAGAAAGAAATCCCCGCCAAAATCGAAGGACAGGCGGGCCGACTTTTGCAGCGTGAAGTCCACCTGGGAAGTCAGGTAGAAAGTGCGGTTGTCGAAGAAATCCGTGGTGGGGATGTAAGCCGTCGTGGGATCGAAGGGTAGCGCTGCGTTGATGGCCGGCCAACCCGCGTCGCGTGAAAACATTCCGACTGTTTCCCGCAGGGTCAGCAGCGTGTGGCGTGTGAACTGGTGCGCGATGCCGAGCATCAGCATCTGGTCGCCGTTGTCGTAGTAATCCGTCGGCCTATAGTAGTAGTAGTCTCCCCTGTAATCCAAGGCTATCCTGGTGTGACGCCATCGATGGATGCCGCTGATTCCGGCGGAGATGGTGACGCCATAGCCGGTGGCATTCGCCAGCCCTCCGGTGTTATTCACGACCACGCCGGCAAGTCCGGTGCTATAGACCGCGCTGAGCTCCACGTACGGAACGAAATCGAGTTGCGCGCCCGACAGCGCGGCCGGAGATTCTCCCCGGCTGAGGATGGCCGGGCCGGCGTACTGACCGAACAAGGGCAGGGCCAGCCAGAACAACGCGAGCAATCGTCGAAGATTCAATCCGTTATGCTCCTGAGGGCCACTGGTGGCCGACAGTAACTCCAAGTCTGACAAGGGCCTTCGGATGTTGTCAAGCTGCGTACCCCTGGCGAACGGGCGGAAGTGGACGCCCGCCGCCGGTCGCGGTCATTTGCGCGGGGAACGGGAGAGCAGCGCCGGGGCCGGGCGCCCGGCCTTTTGAAACCACAACTCCAGCATCAGCAAAGACCAGAGCCATTGGCTGTTATCCCGCCGTCCGCTCTGGTGCTCCTCCAGCAAGTGGCGGACAAAGGACTCCACCGCGATGCCGCGGCCCGCGAAACGCGCGGAAGTCAACTGGTCCCAGAGCATCTCGCGCAGCTCCTTGCGGAACCACGTTGCCAAAGGAACTCCGAAGCCGGTTTTCGCCCGCTCGCGCAACTCCGCGGGAAGGCGGTCCCCAAGGGCGCGTAGAAGAATGCGCTTGCCGCGTCCGGCGCCGATCTTCCACCGGTGCGGCACGCCCGCGGCCAATTCCGCCAGTTCGTGGTCCAGCAGCGGGCAGCGCACTTCGAGCGAGTGGGCCATCGACATACGATCCACCTTCACTAGCATGTCGCCGGTCAGGTTGGCCGTGCTCTCGAAGTACATGGCCTGCGACACGATGTCGGCGTTCTCCGGCAGCAGGCAATCGGCGAAAGTGCGCCTCAGAAAGCCCGCCTCGGCGGGCAGCATCCACTCCGGCTGGAGCAGGCGCGAGCGCAGGAAATAAGGAGCGTAATTGAACTCAAAATAGCGCTCCAGGGCCGATGGGCGGCTGATCATGCGCAAGTAGTTCTTGCCGTACGCCGAATACGGCAGCCAATCCGCAACCGCTGCCAGGAAGCGGCGCGCCGGCAGCGGAATGCGGTCGAGCCGGTCCCACCGGCTGACGGCCAGAAAGCTGTCGTACCCCCCAAAAAGCTCGTCGCCGCCATCCCCGCTCAGGGCCACCTTCACAAAACCAGCCGCGAACTCGGACATCATGTATGTCGGGATGGCCGAGGAGTCGCCAAACGGCTCCCCGAAGTGCTCCACCAGTTTGTGGACCAGGTTCAGCGAATCGGGCCGCACCACGATCTCATGGTGCTCGGTGTGGTAGGTTTGCGCCACCAGGGCGGCAAAAGGGAGCTCGTTGAAGGCCCTCACCTCGAAGCCAATGGAAAAGGTGCGGACAGGCTCCGGCGATTGCAGCGCCATGGAAGCCACTACCGAACTGGAATCGATGCCGCCGCTCAGGAACGCGCCCAGGGGCACGTCGGCAATCATCCGGATGCGTACGGATTCGTCGAACTTCCGCCGGATTTCGGCCGCCGCCTCGGCCTCCGTATGGTCTCCCCCATTCGCTACCCCCAGCGCCGGCGGGCGCCAATAACGGCCCGTGGATACGCTTCCGTCCCGATCGTAAACCAGCCAGGATCCCGCCGGCAGCTTGCGGACGGACCGGTAGGCGCTGTACGGGTCGGGGATGTAATTGAACTGAAAATAGAGCCGCAGGGCTTCCGGGTCCGCATCGAGAGGGATGCCGGTGACGGGAAAGCAGGCCAGTTCACTCGCGAAATACAGACCTTCGGGACGGAGGGCGTAATACAACGGCTTTTTCCCGAAGCGGTCCCGCGCCAGCAGAAGGCGGCCCTGCCGCGCATCCCAAATGGCGAAGGCAAACATGCCTCTCAGGCGGCAGAGCGCGTCGGTTCGATACTCTTCGTAAAGATGGACAATCGTCTCGGTGTCGGTGTGGGACTGAAAACGGTGGCCGCGCTGCTCCAGGTCGGCGCGCAATTCGCGGTAACTGTAGATCTCCCCATTGAAAACGATCCACATGGAGCGGTCTTCGTTGGCAATCGGCTGATGACCGGTGTTCAGGTCGATGATGCTCAGGCGCCGCATGCCGACCGCACAGCCGCCATCCACGTAGTAGCCCTCGTCGTCCGGCCCGCGATGCCGGATCGCGTCGCACATCCCCTGGATCAATCCGTCCGGCGCCTTGCGGTTGATGAAATAGAAACCAGCGATCCCGCACATAAACTCAGTGGCGCGGCGCGAGGCTCACACCATCATGCACTGTAGCATCCCAGGAATTGGCCGCGAAGCATTTGGCCGCCGCCCGCGCGCGCCAGCTCCCGTTTGCGCGCCACAGCCACCGTCGGCGCGCCGCAGCCACCGCCCGCGGTTAAGGCGGCGAAAGGCGGCCCTCGCCCGCCCGAACCCGTTACGGCATACTAAGCAAGTGTTCTTCCCATCGCGATGAAAGTGGCACAACTGGGGCCTTATCCGCCTCCTCACGGGGGCGTCCAGACCAATCTGGTGGCGATCCGTGAGTATCTCGAAGCCGGCGGCCACTCCTGCGCGGCCGTGAACCTGACGCGCGCTCGCGGCCAGGCGCCGGGAGTTTATTACCCCGCAAGCGCGTTCGAACTGGCGCGCCTGCTGCTGCGTTTGCGCGTGGATATTCTGCATCTTCACTTCGGAGGTAATCTCTCGCCGCGGCTTCTCGCCCTGGCGCTTCTGTGTACGCTTCTGCCCGGCCGCAAGACCGTGCTTACCTTTCATTCGGGTGGATATCCCTCCTCGCCCGCCGGGCAGACGGCCGGCCGCTGGACGCTGCGCGGCTTCATCCTCCGGAGATTCGATGGCGTAATCGCCGTGAATGCCGGAATTGCCGCCCTGTTCGCTAAGTTTGGCGTGCGCCTGGAGCGCATCCGCACGATTCTCCCCTTTGCGGTCACCCCGCCCGCGGCTTCCGATCGCCTGCCGGAGAAGCTTCAGCATTTTGTGGCCGCCCACACCCCTCTTCTGCTGACCGTGGGGCTCCTCGAACCGGAATACGATCTGCCCCTCCAGATCGATACGCTCGAGGATATCCTTCGGCGCTATCCGCACGCCGGGCTGGTGATTGCCGGCTCCGGCAGCCTGGAGCACGAACTGCGTCGCGGTATCGCCTCCAAGACGTATGCGGAACACGTGCTGCTCTATGGCGACCTGCCGCGGGCCGCCACGCTGACAGCCATGCTGCGTAGCGATGCCCTTCTGCGCACGACCCTCTATGATGGCGATTCGGTTTCCGTGCGGGAAGCACTTTACCTGGGAACCCCCGTGATCGCAACCGATAACGGAATGCGCCCCGCAGGCGTGCGCCTGATCCCCATCTCGGACCGCGCCGGGCTGCGCGATGCCGTGTTCGAAGTTCTGTCCGCCGCCCAACCGCGGTCGCCGCTGCCTGGCGACGGGCAGGAAAACCTCCGCGCCGTGGTGGAATTCTACCGGGAGCTGCTAAACCAGGTGTTCTCACCAAGCGCTACAGCGCCATAACATTCGGTCCACGAAAGCGCCTGGGGCGCCGTCATTCGAGCGTGAGACGAACCACGCTGGTCCTTCTGGCGGCCATGGCGTCCTATGCTCAGGCGCCGGAGTTCGAAATCGCCTCCGTCAAAACCAACACCGCAGGGGGCCGTATGTCGGTGGAATTCAGCGGCGACCGTTTCACGGCCATCGGTATCGGTCTCGGCCCACTCGTTCTTATGGCCTACGATCTCAACGTCCGGCAGATTTCCGAATTCCATCCCGCCTTCGACGATCGCTACGACATCGTGGCCAAAGCCGGGCATCGCGTGGGCTCCGGAGAGATGCGGCAGATGCTCCAGTCACTGCTCGCGGGTCGCTTCCAATTGCAGGCCCACTGGGAAACTCGCGACGTTCCGGTTTACTCGCTCACCATCGCCAAAGGCGGCCCGAAATTGCGGCGCAGCCAACAGCCGGAGGATGACCTCCCTCGGGTTCGGACGCCCGCCAGCGCCGGTGGCATGGAGACTTCGTCAGGCGTCAGCTACACCCACGAATCGATGGGCGATTTCGCTTGGGCGCTCTCGCGCATGGCAAGGATCGGCGACCGGCAGGTGGTCGACAACACCGGCTTGGAGGGGTATTACGATTTCACCCTCACCTTCGATCGCAATCCCGTTCCGCCTGCCGGAACAGAGGCTCTGCCGCCTCCGGGCCCCGATATTTTCTCCGCGGTGCAACGAGAGCTCGGCCTGAAGTTGGAGTCCGCGAAGGCGCCCGTCCGGTTTCTGGTGATCGATCACGTGGAGCGCCCGTCCGCGAACTAGCGGACGGGCGAAGCGCCGGCCCGCGGGCCTGCTCAAGCCGGTAAAGGCTTAGATCCCGTAAAGTTCCATCAGGCGCGCGACGTTGGTCTTTTGGTCGAATTCCTCCAGCGCCAGGCGGCGGCCGGCTTCTCCCATCCGGCGCCGGAGGGCGGGGTCGCGCAGCAACTCCAGTATCCGGAGGGCCAGTTCGCCTGGGTTGCGGCGCTCCACCAGGAAACCGGTTTGGCCGTGCCGCACCAGTTCGGGGATGGCGCCTGCGCGGGTGCCGATTACGGGCCGCCCGCTGGCCAGCGCCTCCGCGATCACGTAGCCGAAAGCCTCCTCCCACCGGGAAACCTGGCAGACCAAGTCCGCAGCCGCGTACAGGCCGTTTTCGACAGGCTTGGCCACAATGCCGGTCCAGGTGACGTGGTCTTCCAAACCGGCGTTGACGGTTTCCGCCATCAGCCGCCGGCGGTCCGCGCCTTCGCCCGCCATCAGGAAATGCGCGGCCGGATATTCGTCTACCACGTGGCGCGCCGCGGCCAGCAGATCGTCGAAACCCTTCTCGGGGATCACCCAACTTACCTGCAGAACCACCTTCCGGTCTTCCGGGATGCCGTATTGGCGCCGTAGGGCCGACCCAACCGCCGCGCAGCGGGAAGCGTCCACGCTGTTGTAGATGCGCACGAAACGGCTGGCCGGCAGGACGTCGTAAGCTACCCAGCAATCGCGCACGTAATCGCTGATGCAGACCACCCGCCCCAGCGGATAATTGACCAGGCGCGTGCCCATGCGGCGCCACAGAGCGGCGCGCCGGGTGACATAGCCCTCCGGCCGCGACGACTGGTCTGTGAAGAAAACCCTTTTCACGCCAAAGCACTTCGCCAGCCAGGGATAGGGGCTGATGAAGCCCGTAAATTGCATGTGCAGGATCTCGGGACGGTAGCGGGCCAGGATGCGCGCCAACCCGCGCGTCGGTTTCCACGCCAGTTTCCAGGAGTCCGGCAGCACTTCAATCGACACGTTGGGAAGGCTCAAGTATTCGCGCACGGCATCGGTCGGCGGCGACAGGAAACACAAAACGTTCTTCCAGCCCCTCGCCGCCAGTTGCACGGAAACCTCGCGGGCCAGCGCTTCGCCTCCGCCCACCCGGAAGGGTTCGAAGCCGAGAACCGAAACTAGCGTTTTGCTGCGGGCCAAATTAAGTCTCGAAGGGATAAGCGGGCACGTGTAAGTACGACTCGTCACCCACCAGCAGATCCAGGTTCAGCTCCGGAACGCCCTCCAGCCGGCGCCCCGGATCCAGCAGGAAAACCGGGTCGTGGCGGCAAAGCCGGTAGCCGTTGCTGCGCAGGGATTGGACGCCTTGCCGGGTGGAAGCCACCGCCAGTATCTCGCAGGTAGCCGGATCGGCCGCCGCCTGCCTGGTGGCCAGGGCGAAGCCCGCCTGCCAGTCGTCGGCGCGCTGGGAATCCAGGCGCACTTCCGCGATGCGGGTCTGGCCAGCCACATGGCTCAGCAGAAAATAACCGCGCACGCGGTCTGCCTGGCGGATCAGAAATCCGGAAAACGCGGCCCCGGGGCAAGCCAGCATGTAATTGAGCAGTTCGGGGCTGCGGGCGGTGGTGGTGAAGCCGGCGGGATCGAAATCGAGCGCCGGGCGGATGGAATCGTCGAAAGCCCCCACCGCTTCGCAGGTCCATCCCACGGGAGCACCGGGCAACCGGGCCAGGCTGAAAAGCGTGCTGCGCGCCAGGCGCAGCGGGGCCTTCCAGCCGCGGGGATAGGGGTCCGACC
>JASHSS010000379.1 GCA_030038565.1 Bryobacteraceae bacterium | reverse complement strand
TCGGAATCGCTGCTGGATTCGTTGATGAACATCGCGCTGCGGTATCGGGATCGCATCGATCCGGGGCTGTTCCTGCCGAAGGTGGATTGGCGGCAGGGGCGCAACGAGCGGCAGGCGAAGGTGCGAGCGGCGGGGTCGCACGCCAATGGGACGCACCTGGAAAGCTGGGGAGTGGGGGAGGAAGTGGGTCCGCGGCCTTTCGACCGGCAGGAATAGCGGAGCGGGCGGTTCTAAGGCCGCCTCTTCACGGCTTGCGCACTCCGGGCCCTCGCGCCCGCGCCAGCACCTACAATAAGCTAAGGCCCCACAATGTTCCAGCTCAAGCAGCCGCTGTTGATCAACATTCTGGGCCATGCCGCCGGAGCGCTGATTTTCGCCATCTTTCTGTGCCTGCTGTTCAGCCGGAGGGGCTGGTCCGGAACGCGCGGGCGATTCCTCTCGGGCCTGGCGGCGGGGCTGTCGCTGGGGTGGAATCTGGGGTCGCTGCTGGTGCTGGCATGGCCCTCGCTCCCGCCTCACACTCTGGACCTGCTGGCGGCCTTCAGCTTCTCAGTGTTGAGCCTGCTGCCCGCGGTGCTGTTGCAGGTTTCGCTCGATGGCCGCTGGCCCATGCTGACCGCGGGCGGCTACGGTTTGAGCGGCGCCGCCATCCTGCTCCACTGGCGCGAGATCTACACCACCGGCGGGGACCTCCACCAGATCGCCCTGCTGGTCACCACGGTGGGCTTTCTGGCGCTGACCGCGGTGGCCGTGATGGGGGCGATTCTGGATCGCGAAAGCGGGCGCGGGGCGGCCTCGCGCATCGCCGGGTCGATGTGCCTGGCCCTGTTCGCGATGTCGTTCCTGCACTTCGGCCACGGGCACGTGCACCAGGCCTGGTCCAGCGAACTGGTGGTGCACCACGCCGGTATTCCGCTGGCCCTGTTCGTACTTTTGCAGGACTACCGCTTTCTCTTGCTGGACGCCTTCGTGCGCTTCCTGGCCAACGCCCTGCTGGCCGCCCTGTTGACCTGGCTGGTGATCGCGGCGGCCTTTCGCCTGGTGTTGGTGGAGAGCGCCGGCGGTCCGCTGAACCAGGCGTTCCTGCTCATCAGCGTCTGCCTGTGCCTGGTGTTTTTCGCGTGGCTGCGGAATTGCGCCCAAGCATGGCTGACGCACGCCGTGTTCCGTCATGGCGGCCTGGACCAGGTGGCCGGCAGCATCAAGGACGCCCCGGCCTTTTCGGGCGAAGACGAGTACTTGAGCTGGGCCGCCTTGCGGATGGCCGCCACCGCGCGGGCCGAGCGCCATGCGGTGGTGGCGGAAAGCCAGGTCGCGGCGGCGGCCGGGTTGCACTCCGCGACGCTGGCGCCCGCCGAACTGCCGGGGCCGTGGAACTGGGCGGAGGTGATCGTGCCTGTGCGCCTGAGCCTGGAAAACTCCCGCCTGATCCTGCTGGGACGCCGCAAAGGCGGCCAGCGCTACCTGGGCGAGGATCTGGAGGCGCTGACCAAGGCCGCCAGCGCGGTGGCCGAGCGCCTGGAGACCCTGCGGCGCCAGGAAATGAGCCGCCTGGTGGCTCAGGCCGAGTTGCGGGCGCTGCAATCGCAGATCAATCCACACTTTCTTTTCAACGCCTTCAACACGCTCTATGGAGTGATCCCGCGGGAGGCATCCGGCGCCCGCCGGATGGTCCTTAACCTGGCCGATATCTTCCGCTACTTCCTGCAATCGGAGAAGACTTTCGTGCCGCTGGCCGAGGAGATGCAAATCGTCCGCGCGTACCTGGAAATCGAGAAGGTCCGGCTGGGGGACCGCCTGGAGGTGGATATTCAGGTGGAGGAGGACGCGCTCCGAACTCCCATCCCGGTGCTCTCGGTGCAGCCGCTGGTGGAGAACGCCGTGAAGCACGGCATCGCCCAGCGGGCGGATGCGGGCTTCGTGCGCATCCGGGCCCAACTGGAGGGCGGGGAACTGCGTATCTCGGTGGTCAACAGCGGAGCGCCCGCGGGGATGCCCGCCGGGGCGCCCGATGGGCAGAGCAGACCGGGACCGGAGGGTACCGGCATCGGCTTGCAGAACGTACAGCGGCGCCTGGAAATCTGTTATGGGGCCCCGGCCAATCTGCGGTTCCATCCCAGCGCCGAAACTACTACGGTCGAGTTTTCGATCCCGATGGCCGGTCTGGCGGCCCACCGCTGACGCCCGCGAGCGACAGGTAGACGAGCAGCAGCGCGACCGTCATCCATTGCGAGCACAACGCCAGCAGGCTGTCGGACAGGGCCAGCAGCACCCGCGAATAGGCAGTCTTCTCGACGGCGTTCAGAACCGCGAAGCTGGTCACCAGGTCGAGGATTCCCAGCGGCAGAATCACGGCGAAGATGCGCCAGCGATGGCCTTCGGTCAAACCGCGGCTGCGGTCGAGGACGTCGCGACGGCGGTCCGCTTCGAGCGCCACGATGGGGTCCACCACCGCCAGGCGGACGAACGCCACGATGCCGGGGACAAACAGCAGCAGGCTCCACAGCAGCACCGTCACCTGCACCTGGAACATATTCCAGAGGGCCTTGGCCCACTGCCGGCGGCCCCAACGGAGGGATTCTCCGAGCGGGGCCGGGCGGCCGGTGCGGAAGCGCATAGCCAGGCCGAAGATCACCGCCGGGACTGCCAGCGCGCTGAGAACCAGGTCGCTGGCGGTCATCAGGGCGTAGCCCAGGACGCCCTCCACCGGGATATCCAGCGCCCAGCAGGCAGCTTGCAGGATCAGCTTGCCGGGGATAAAGACCGCCAGCGTGACGGCGGCCAGGAACGAGAGGTTGGCCAGGAACAGCCGCAGGGAGCGCGCCAGCAGGGACAGCGGCGACCGCACGGGTTCCACGGGAAAATCGATCTCGACGTATCCCTTGCGAAAATCGCGCTCCATGGTGTCGGTGGAAACGGCTATGAGCGCGGTCCCGTTTCCAAAGCCTGATTCGTCAGCAGCATTTTCCCGCCGCTTAGCAACACCGCGTGCAGCGCGTCGCGGCCGACTAACCGCTCGAAGCGTGGCATCTGCTTCTGGTCGGCGACGATGTAGCAGCGCTCCGGCCCGAGCCACATGGCGCTCCATTGGGCATCGTCGATGAAAACATCCGGCGCCCCCGGGGCGTACGATCCGTAGACCAGGTTGTTGATCCGGCCATTCAGCAGCAGGGCGGTGCGGTTGGTGTAGAAGAAGACCGACGAATACGTGTAGTAGTGATGATCCACCACCAGGCGGCCCGGGGGCGCGCGCCGCAGCGCTTCGGCCAGGGGACGCGAGGACATGTACGGGTCGAAGCCCACCATGGCCAGGCGGGCTGCCTGGAAGAAGAGCACCATCATCACCGCCAGAGCCAGATACGCGCGCAGTCCGGCGCTGCGCAGGGTGCCGAGCGATCCCAGCAGGAAGGCGATGCCGGCCAGCGCCAGGGGCCAGCGCAGGTAGGCCAGCGAGGCGATGGTGAGATCCTCCATATGGCCGAGCGAAAGGGTGTATGCACCGGGATGCCGGGCCAGGGCCTGGGAGATGTCGCCGGGGGTGGGGACGTTGCGCACCAGGAAGCACAGCACCAGCGCCACCACTCCGGCCAGTCCGGCCAGGGCCGAGAGCAGCCGCGTGCCGAATCGCAGCCAGCCGTTTTCAGCCGCCATGGCGGAGCCGAGGAGCAGCGCCAGGGCCGGATAGCAGGGCATGGAGTAGTATTCCTGGGTCGTGGAGAAGGTGAAGAAAACCAACAGGAAGCCGGTCCAGCACAGCGCCAGCAGGCGGGTGCGCCCGGCGCGATCCACGGGGCGGAATCCGAGCTTGCACACGGCCGGGAAGTAGACGCTCCAGGGGAACAGCCAGAGCAGGTGGAAGAGCCAGAAATACAGGCGCGGCACGGTGTTGTAATCGTGCGGGTAGCGCAGGTTGAGGAAGCGCAGCACCTGCTCGTTCATGAAAAAGAACCACAGGAAGCCATGGTATTGGCCGGGGATGCTGCGGAGAGTGAAATCGAAGTAGGGCGGGTTGCGCATGGTGGCCAGCACGTGCCAGGGCGCGGCGATCAAAAGGATGACCGCGAGACCGGTCCAGGGGTGCAGCCTGCGCCAGACCTTGCGCGAGAAGAGTTGCCCGGTGAGGAACAGGTAGAGCAGCGCGGCGGCCACCGGGAACAACACCCCCACAGTGCTCTTGAGCAGCAGCCCGGCGCCCAGGCTGGCGGCCATCAGAAAGGCCCACAGGCGCGGGCGCGGCTCGGCGGCGTCGAGCGCGCGCAGAAAGGCCCACATGGCCAGCGCCACCGTGGCGGTGAGCATCACGTCGGGAATCAGGATGCGGGTGAACAGAAACAGGCCCGCGCAGGTTGCCAGGCACAGGCCGGCGTAGAGGCCCGCACGTCTGCCGAAGGCCCACGCGCCGAATGCCGCGGTGAGCCAGCACAGCCCCATGGCGGAAAGAGCCACCGGGAGGCGCGCCACCCAATCGGCCACGCCGAAGGCTTTGTAGAACAGGGCGATGGCCCAGTAGATGAGGGGCGCCTTTTCCAGGTAAGCCACGCCATCGATGCGCGCGGTGACCCAGTCGCCCGAGGTGAGCATGTTGCGCGAAATCTGCGCCTGCACGGCGTCCACATCGTCCATCAGGGACGGCGGGGAGAGGATGCAGCCGAGATAAACCGCGCCCGCAAACAGCAGGACAATCAGACCGTAGTGAAGATAGTGGGAGTCGCCTCGAGGCCCGTCTCGCGTAGGGGAACCGTCTGGATACGCCATCGTTTCATCCACAAAAATAGTACCATCAGGCCCCACAGCGGATAACTGAGGTTGGCGCGGCGTTCCAGGTGGCGGCGCAGGCACTCGTGGATAGTATACGGATGAAAGAGATCCGCGTAATCGGCCGCGCCGGCTTCGAGGGTCTCCACCAGGAGAGGCCGCAGAGGGCCGCGCAGCCACTCCTCGACGGGAATGTCGAGGCCGGCTTTCTTATTTCGAAAAACGGCAGGCGGCAACTTGTTCCGCAACAGCTCCTGCAGAATAATCTTGCGGCGCGCGCCGCGGATTTTGAGATCCGCCGGAAGCCCGGCCGCAAATTCCACGATGCGGTGATCCAGAAAGGGCGTGCGGACTTCGACGGAATGCGCCATGCTCATGCGGTCCACTTTGGCCAGGATATTGCCGGGCAAATAGTACTTCTGGTCGAAGTGGAGCCACGCGGCGAGATTGCCGCCGGTGGCCGCGAGTTCCGCCAGAATGCGGCCCAGAGCGGCGGGCAGAGGACGGGTAAGCCTGCGTTTTTCGGCGCTGCTGAAGGCGCCGTTCCAGTAGACGTGGGCTTCCTCCTGAGGTAGACGGCAGCCTTCCAGGAAGCGGGGGACCGGCCAGCAGCCTGCCACCAGCCGCGACAGCCCAACGAGCGCGCCGGGGAACCGCCGGAAGGTGCTGGCCAAGGCATCGGCGCGATACGACAGGCTGCCACCGAACAACTCGCCGGCGCCCACGCCACTGAGGGCCACGGTGGCGCTCGGACGGGTCAACCGGGCGAGATACCAGACCGGTAAAGCGCCCGCATCGCCGCAGGGCTCGTCGAAGTAATAGGGCAGCTCCTGGAGATCGGACGCCAGGTCGAGGGTGGGGGTCAGATCGAGTTGGTGATGGTCGGCGCCATAGAACGAGACCATCCGGCGGATGTCCGCCGATTCGTCGAAAGCGCGCCCGGCAAAAGAGATCGAAAAGGTCTTCAGGGGACTGCTGGCGGCGCTGGCGGCGTAGTGCAGGATGGCGGCGGAATCGATGCCGCCGCTCAGCCAGACGCCGAGGGGCACTTCCGACAACAGGTGCTCGCGCATGGATTGCTTGAGCAGGCTGTCCAACTCGCACTTAGCGGCGTTCAGGGTCCAGAACGACCGCGGAGGGGCGCCCTCCGGGACTGGCAGGCGCCAGTAAGCCTCCGAACGCACCGCACCGTCGCGCCACTCCAGCCAATGCGCAGGTGGGAGTTTTTCCACACCTTCCGCCAGGGTCCAGGGGCAGGGCACATAATTCAGCGAGAGATAGCAATCCAACCCTTCCAGAGAGAGGCGGCGCTCGATTTCGGGGTGGGCGAAGATGGCTTTGAGTTCGGACCCGAAGTAGAGTTCACCGCGGTGGCGCGCGATGTACAGCGGCTTGATGCCCAGGCGGTCGCGCGCCAGCACCAGGCGGCGCTTGGCTTCGGTCCAGAAGGCGGCTGCGAACATTCCGCGGAAACGGGCGAAACAAGCCGTATCCCATTCCAGGAACGCGGCCAGAACCGTTTCGGCGGCGGAGCGGGTATGGAAGTGATGGCCGCGGCGCTCCAGTTCGGTGCGCAATTCGGCGTGGTTGTAAACCTGGCCGTCGAAGGCGATCGCAGTGCCGCCATCGGCCGAGAAAAGGGGCGCGGCGCCCAATGATACCGTCGCGGATTCGTAGGAGTCGCAACGATCGGCTCCCCTGTGGACGAGAGATCCGAGCGCATTCCGCAAAACGCTGGGATCAGGGACACGCCCGCGATGTGTAAATCCAGTAACTCCGCTCACGGTCGATCGTCCCCGGGGCCAGCACCCCGGCTCGCCCCTCGGTCGCATCAGCACCCGGCGTCGGTAGGTTATTCGCCGGTTACCGCTCCCCTCTGGAGCCCTAAATTTAGCATGGAGGGCGCGTTGAAGAAGCTAGTTCTTTAGAGCCAGATTCAAGTGTGGCAAGGGGTTGGCCCTGGCCTGGCTTCCCGGGCGGGTGCTTCCGCCGACCGCGCCACCTCACCAGGGTGTAACGCGAAGGCGTGTTCGGAGCGTCCAAACTGCGTAGCCTGGAACTTCGGAAAATCATCACGGAGGAAGATGCCCACGTCGCCTGCCTTGCTCACCGTGCTGTTACTGGCGGTGGCTGCTATTCCGTTCATCTATTACCTGATTGCGATTTACAGTTGTATCCGCTTTTTCGGCCGCCCGGCGAACCACACCGGCGGACGCGCGGAGTTCACGCCGCCGGTCAGTATTTTGAAACCGATTCGCGGCCTGGACCCGGACGCTTACGAGAATTTCGCCAGCTTTTGCCGCCAGGATTATCCCGAGTATGAACTGGTCTTCTGCGCTGATGCAAACGATCCCTCGCTTCCGGCTCTCGAGCGCCTGGCGCAGGACTTTCCGGAGCGCCAGATTCGCGTGCTCTATGGCGCCGGGCGCCACGCCACCAACGACAAAGTCGCTAAGTTAACGCGTCTGGTAAGGGAAGCCCAGTACGAATACGTAGTCATCAACGACAGCGACGTGCGGGCGCGCCCGGATTACCTGCGCTCGGTAATCGCGCCGATGGCCAACCCAAAGACCGGCGCGGTGACCTGTTTTTACGTTCCGGCGGAGGACGGGAACGCCATTGACAGCCTTCAATCGGTGGGCATGATGTCGGACTTTTACCCTGGCATCGTGGTGGCCTGGCAGTTGGATGGCATCAAGTTCGCTTTGGGCCCCACCATCGCCACGACCCGCACGCGTCTCGAAGGCTTCGGCGGTTATGAGGCCATAGAGAACCGGCCGGGAGACGACTTACTGGTGGGCCGGATGATTGCGGACCAGGGCTACGAAGTGGAACTGCTGCCCTATCCGGTAGCCACTGTGGCCGATTTCCACTCCTTGCGGGAACTGATTCACAAACGCCTGCGTTGGATTGTGGTGATGCGCCACATGCGGCCCTGGGGCCACCTGGGGCTGCTGCTCACACAGGGGCTTCCGTGGTCGCTGGCGGCCATTGCGATTCATCCCACGTGGATGGTCGCAGGGGCTTACCTGGGGGTGTACCTGGCGCTGCGCATGATCCTCACGGGGCTGGTTTACCGCGGTCTGCGGCAGCCGCACTTCTGGAAGCGCGCCTGGCTAATCGCGCCCTGGGACGCCGTGGCCTTCGTGGTATGGCTGGCTAGTTTCGCCCGCCGCAGCGTGCGCTGGCGCGGCAGCGACTACTACATCCGCGATGGCGTGCTGGTGCCGGTGGCTCCCGCCCCGATGGAGTAAAGGGCTGCGGGGCTCGACGGAACCGGTAAGCGCCTCGCTATCATGGGTGCGTGATCCCGCCAGGTCCGCCGCGCCGGTTCTACACCCTGCTGGTGACGCTCTCGGCCATCGTCTGGCTGGGCTGGTTCTCTCGGCAGATTTCCGACACCGATTTCTGGTGGCATCTCAAGACCGGTCAGTACCTGGTGGAAACGCACGCTCTGCCGGCCCCCGATCCTTTCGCTTACACCACCGCTTCGGCGCGGCCGGCCTATGCGGGAGAAGCGCGGGTGAGCTATTTCAACCTCACCCACGAATGGCTGGCGCAGGCGGTCTTCTATGAGGTGTGGCGGGCGGCCGGATTTGGCGGGCTGGTGCTGTTCCGCGCCGTTCTGCTGGCGATCTTTTGCGGATTGTCCGGCCTGGTCGCGTGGCGCCGCAGCGAGATTGCCGGGTTCCGGTTCTACCGCGCCCTGGCAGCCTCCTTCGCAGCGGCCGGGGTAGCCGCGCGGTTCGCCGTGGATCGGCCATACCTCTTCACCTTCGTCTTTCTGGCGCTGGCCGTGACCATCCTGGAATGGCGTCCCATCGGCCGGGGCATCTGGCTGCTGCCGCCGTTGCTGCTGGTATGGGCCAATTGTCACGGCGGGTATGTGCTGGGCTGGGTGGTGCTGGGCGTGTATGCGGCCGATGCGCTGGTGGCCGGCTGGCGCGGCAAGCCGGTCCTTGGCGCCCGCGCGCTTTACCTGGCCTCGGCGGCGGCCATCCTGCTATCGGGGATCAACCCCAACGGCTACCGCATCCCGCTGGTGCTGGCGGATTACCGCGGGAGTTTCCTGCAATCGCGCCTGCTGGAATGGACGCCCTTGCCGCTGTGGCCGCTGGAGTGGCCCTCGGCCTTGCTGCTGGCGGGTGCGGCTACCCTGGCATGGGCTTGGCGGCGGGTGCGGCTCGTAGATTGGCTGCTGTTCGGCGCTTTCGCGGTGGCCGCGCTGATGGCCTCCCGCAACGCGATCCTGATCGGGCTGGTTTCGCCCATAGTGCTGGCCACCTACCTGCCAGAGGGGAAACGCGCTCTGCCGCGCTGGATGGAGTGGGCCGCGGTCGCGGTGCTCGCGGCGGCGCTCGGCTGGGGCGTCTTCGAGGGCGGCTTCTTCCGGCTTCGGGTCAACCCTTGGAAATGGCCGGCGGGCGCGGCCGATTTCATCCGCGCCCACGGCATCCGCGCGCCGATATTCAACACTTACGAATATGGCGGCTATCTGATCTGGCGGCTGTGGCCCCAGGAGCGCGTCTTCATCGACGGCCGCGCGCTCAGCGAATCGGTTTTCCAGGATTACGCGCGCATCCTCTACAATCACGACGCCACCGGGGGGCCCAGCGCCCGGGAACTGCTGGATCGGTACGGGATTCAGGTGCTGGTGATGAACGGTTTCGAGTACGTCACCGGCAACCTGTATCTCCTGGCTCCCGCGCTGGCCGACCCGCGCGAGACCACCTGGAAACTGGTCCACAGCGACGCCCAGGCCATGGTGCTGATGCGCGATCCGCCGCCCGGGGTGACGCCGATTCCGCAGCTTCAGGTGCTGGCTCATCTGGAAGCCGAATGCACCCTGCACATCGACCACGAGCCGCAGTATCCGCGCTGCGCCCGCGCCCTGGGCCAGGTATTTGCGAAGATCGGAGACTTGCCGCGCGCCCGCAAATGGATCGGCATTTACCTGGCCGGTCCGCACGGTCCGGACCCGGAAGCCGAAGAGGCTTACCGGAAGCTGGTCGGGATGGGGCAGTGAAGCCGGCAAGCGCGCTATCGTAGTCCCTATGGCCAAAGCTTCCCGCGCCGGCGCGCGTCCCGACTCCATCGAGCGCGCTCCGCGAGCGCCCGCACAGGTGGTTTCGCGGGTTCCCTGGCGGATCGCGTTCACGCTGGCGGGTGCGCTGGCCCTGGCGGTGTTGTGGTTTCCCCTGGCGCGCATCCCGGCGCAGTATTCCATCAACTACAACGAGGGCTTCAACACCCAGATGGCCCAGAGGGCGGTTTCCGGAGAGCGTCTCTATGGCGCGCCCCCGGAATTGGTTTACACCACTTATCCGCCGCTATCTTTTTACCTGGTGGGGGCGGTGGGGGCGATCACCGGCAACATTAATGCCACGGGCCGCTGGATTTCGCTCCTCAGTTTCTTCGGCGTGGCCGCGCTGGCGGGGCTGATTGTCTGCAAGCTCACCGGCCAACTGCGCTACGCGGTCTACGCGGGGGCCTGCTTTCTGATTTGGATTGCGGCTTACAAGGCCGACCGGGTGGGCATGAACGATCCCCACTTCCTCGGCATGTTGCTGAGCGCGGGCGGGTTCTATTGCTTCGTCCGCGAACCGGAATCCGCACGGTGGCTGCGCTGGTCGGCGGTGCTATTCGTGATAGCCCTCTTTATTAAGCAATCCTTCCTGGCGCTGCCCTGCGCGGTTGCCGTGCAGCTCCTCCTCATCAACCGGAAGCGCCTGGTCACGTGGCTGGTCGCCGGAGCAGCCGCGGGCTTCAGCCTTCTGTTAGTCACCTTCCTGATCGGCGGTCCTTACTTCTTCACCGACTTACTGCTGCCGCGCGTCCACAGTTACGACCTGCTGATGGCCAACATCGCGTTTTACCTGATGTTCTTCCAGATTCCCCTGGTGGCCGCGCTGGTGTGGGCGCTCCGGGAACCGGGCATCCGTCCGGCCAGCGTGGCGCTGTGGGCGCTGGCGGCGGGAATCGTCTTCGGCTTCGTTTTCTCAACCGCGGGCGGGTCGGATTGGAATCACCTGTTCGATTCCATCTTCGCCCTGGCGTTGATTGCCGGCCTGATCCTGCCCGGCGTGGAAAGGGCGGTCGAGACGCTGCCCTGGCGGGACGCGGCCCTCACGGCGCTGCTCGTGGCGCCGCTCTTCTATACCTCGTGGATCCTGCTGCTCCAAAGGGTTGGCGACGACGCCGCGGCCCTGCGCGCCATTCCGCAAATGGAACGGGAGTTTGCGGCGGGAGCCGATTTTCTGCGGTCCCGGCCGGGACCGGCGCTTTGCGAGAATCTCCTGCTGTGCCACGCCGCGGGCAAACCGATGGCATACGATAGCTTCGCCGTGGATCAGCTGGTCCAGACCGGCGCCATGGCGGAGCAGCGCCTGGCGCGCTTGATCGACGCGCGCGATTACCCGCTGATCGAGCTTGATATCTCCGCCGGCGAGCCACTTGCGCCGGAGGCCCGCCAGCGCGTCCCGGCCGCGTTCATGCGCGAATTGCTGGCGCGCTACCAGCCCGTCATGCGGACTTCCAGTTTCGTGATTTTTGCGCCAAGGCCGTAGCGGGCGCCGGTCAGCCCGGCATCGTGCCCTTACCCCCGCACCATCACCCAGTAAACGGGAACCACCGCCAGCAGCACCACCACGGCGGCGACGAACGCCGGAAAATAAGATCCGGTCTGTTGGACGATCAGGCCCGTGGCGATGGGCGCGACGATCCCGGAGATGTTCCCCGCCAGATTCATCACCCCGATGGAGAACCCTACTTCGCCATTCCGGGTCACCCGTTGCACCAGGGCGTAGATGTTGGGCGTGGAAAGCCCGACCAGGGACGCGCCGCCCAGCAGAAGAATGGCCGGCGTGATGCCCGCCACCAGTCCCGCGGGAATCAGCATCAGGCTGGTCAGGAAGGCGGCGGCGACGATCGACTTGCGAATGAAGATTTCATCCCGCCCGGCCGCCACCAGGCGGTCCGCGATCCAGCCGCCCAGCGGTTCGGCAAGCGTAAACGTGAGATACGGAACCACGGCGTAAGCGCCGGCTTGCTCGAGCGTAAGGCCGCGGACCTTCACCAGGTAGGTGGGCAGCCAGGTCACCATCAGGTAGAAGTAGTAGCCGTAGCCGATATTGGCCAGGCTCATGCCGAGAAGATTCCGGTCCAGCGTGGAAGAGGTCCAGGGGGGCCGCGCTCGCGTGCCTGTGATGGGGCCGGTAACGGTGCTGGCGCCGGGCGGGAAGGCTGCGAGCCACGGCGCCAGCCAGAGGAGCGAGAGAAAGCCGAGAAGAAAGAAGGCCGCCTTCCAGCCGAACGCCACCACCAGCGCGGCGATCAGGGGAGCGCCGAACGCCAGCCCGGCGCGGGTTCCGCAATTCACCACGCCGGAAGCCAGCCCGCGATCCCTGGGCGGGAATAGCACGCTGACCGCCTTCATTCCGCCCGGCAGGTAAATCGACTCGCCGATCCCCAGCAGCATCCGCAGCACAATCATCACCCCCAGGCTGGCGGCAAATCCCGTCAGGCCGCAGGTGACAGACCACAACGCGAAGCAGGCGGCGTACAGCCAGCGCAGGTTGTAGCGATCCGCCAGGCCGCCGATGGGCACCTGCATCAGCGCGTAGGACCAGAAGAAGGCCGAGAGCAGCACTCCCATGCGGGCCGGTCCGATGTGCAGGTCCAGCGCAATCACCGGGAGGGCCACGGAAACAATGGTGCGATCGAAATAGTTGATTAGCCCGGCGAGGAAAAGCAGCGCCGTAATCAGCCAGCGTCGCCGGATCAGGATCTGCTGCACCGCATCGGGCGTATCAACAGGCGGCATGTTGAGGGACTTCCACTACGTACACCTGCGTCGTTCCCGTGCGGTCGCTGGCGAAGGCCACCATGGTCTCGTCGGTGGACCAGGAGGGGTGCGGATGGCTCCATTGCGGGCCGTAAACGGTGTCGGCGGCATTTTCCATCCAGCTCAGGGTGCGGCGCGCGCCGGCGAAATCCTCCGCCACGGCGTACCGCGAAAGTTTCCACTGGGATCCTTGGTTGCTCGATTGGCTCAGGCACAGCGCCTCGCGCGCGCCGGTAGCCGCGTCGATGATCTGCAAGCCTTCATCGGGGTGGTTGGTGTCGCACAGTACGCGCC
>JASHSS010000378.1 GCA_030038565.1 Bryobacteraceae bacterium | reverse complement strand
GGTGGAGAAAAACTCCAGGGCAAACGGGTTTTGCTGATTGACGACGTCCTGACCACCGGCTCCACGGCGGCCGCCTGCGCTCAGGCATTGAAGAAGGCCGGCGCTTGCCGGGTGGGCGTCTTGACGTTAGCGCGGGTGGACCGGCGGTGGGACGTGCGGATATCTTCTCAAAAGCGCTGCCCAACGGGCGTTATCGGTCTGGAGGAAGAGGCCGGCGCGGGGACTGCCGGCATTGAAGAATGGGGGGTAAGATTCTGATGGCGAATGATCGACTACAGAAACCCGTCCTGGTGCTGAATGCCAGCTACGAGCCGATCAATATCTGCGCCGCCCGTCGCGCACTGGTGCTGGTGCTCAAAGGCGTGGCGGCCGCCGAAGAGGAATCTTTGCACGCGGTGCATTCGGCGCGCAACGCGGTGCGGCTGCCGAGCGTCATCCGGCTGCTCGAATACCGCCGCATTCCCCACCAGACGCGGGCCCTTTCGCGCAAGAACATTCTGATGCGCGACCGATACACCTGCCAATACTGCCATCGCATTCTACCTTCGGCGGAATTGACCCTGGACCACGTGATTCCACGCTCGCGGGCAGGGGAATCGGCGTGGGAAAACCTGGTGGCCTGTTGCCATCCCTGCAACAACCGCAAGGGAAATCGCACGCCCGAGGAGGCCGGCATGAGACTGGTGCGTCAACCGAGGCCCTTCAGCCTGCATACCAGCCGTCACCTCATGCGCATGCTGGGCAAAGGCGATGCGCAGTGGCGGAAGTACCTCTTCTATTGACGCCGACGGCCGGGCGGCCGGGTGTGGTCCTATTAACAAGTGCAAAATAATCAGCGACATCCGAAGTTGCTTGGAACTCGTAACTAGAGTATAGTCAGAAAGAATCCGGGTTTTTCATAGGAGGGTTTCATGAGGAAGCTAGTCGCAGTGTTTGCTTTCGCAACCGGCCTGTCGGTGTGCGCCTTCGCGGCGGACAGTTGGACCGGGTATATTGTGGACAAGAACTGCTCGACCAACAAGGCAATGTTGGGCAACGAAGCTTGCGCCAAGCGTTGCATCGGGCGTGGCGCGCCGGCGGTCCTGGCGACCGATGACGGCAAGGTTTACCAGATTAAGGACCAGGACAAGGTGAAGGACTCAGCCGGGAAGAAAGTGACCATCACCGGCACGATGGATGGCGACACCATCAGCGTGGACAGCCTGAAGGCCATGTAAAGACCGCGGAGGCCGGTGGGTTTCGAGACCGGCCTCCTCACTTCTCTCCGAACATCGCCTGGACTTCCTGAACCAGCTCCTGCAGGTTCTGGACGTCGGTGTTCAATTCCTGCCCGGCGGCGGATTCGGCTTCCGCGCTAGTTGCCGTAGACTGGGTGACCTTCTCCATCTGGACAATTACGCGGGCGATCTGATCGATTCCGTGGGCTTGTTCCTGGCTCCCCAGATTCACTTCATCCACCAGGGCTTTCACCTGGACCGAACTCTCTGTCATACCGCGAACGGCTTTAGCTACGTGGTCCAGATGAGTGTGGCCCGCGCGGGTCGTCTCGATGGAATCCTGAATCAGCGTGGCGGTGTCCCGGGCGGCTTGGGCGCAACGTTGCGCGAGGTTTCGCACCTCGTCGGCCACCACTGCGAAACCCAGGCCCGCCTCCCCGGCCCGCGCGGCCTCGACCGCGGCGTTGAGCGCCAGAATATTGGTCTGGAAGGCAATTTCGTCGATGACCTTGATAATTCGCGCGATTTTGTTGCTGGAGGCATCGATCTCCTTCATTTTGGCGAGCATGCCGTCCAGCGTCGCGTTCACCTCGACAGATCCCGCGGCTGAGGCCTGCATCAGTTCGGCCACCTGGAGAGCGTGATCGGCGTTCTTATGGGTTATGGAGGAGATTTCCTCCGCCGAAGCGGAGGTTTCTTCGAGCGAAGCGGCCTGTTGGGAAGCTCCCTGGGCCAGAGACTGGCTGGAATTACTGACGTTGGAGGCCGCCCCGGCCACGTGCCGGGCCGCCTCGGCCATCCGTTCGGCCAGGTGGTGGAGCGAGCCATTGACCTGGCGTACGATCCAAAGCACCATTCCGCCGAACAGCAAGCCGAGCAAGGCTAGAGCTACGGTCAGCCAGACAGCGCGTGAGCTTTTGGACGAGGCTGCCGCCGACTGGGCCGACAGTTCGCGGTTCTGCTGCTCGACCAATGAGGAGGCGGCGCGGGCGATCTCGTTCAAATGCGGCTCAACCTGTCTGGAAAATATCTCCAAAGCGGCGTCGAGTTGCTGTCCGGCCATGGCCTGCTTGAGATCCTCATGCGATTTTTGAACCTCGCCGCTGCGGGCTACGAGGTTCTCGATCAAGGTGTACGCCTCCCCGCCCCGGGCCATCGGGCTAAGGTCCTCCAGGGCCTTCCGCAGCCGGTCGGCGGGCTGCTGGAATTGCTGCTGATAGGACGCGGCGGGGCCGTTCTGGCCCAGCACCGCGGCCAGTACGCTGGCCCTTTCGAGACTGGTCATTTCCGCGGCCGCGGAATTGATCTCTCCCGCCAGGTATTGCTGCCGGGCGGTGGAATTGACGGCGCGCTCCAGGTCTCCTTTCAAATCACGGGTAATCCACACACAGGAGACGCTGAGCACGATCACCAGCGCCAGCATCACCGCGAAACCGCTCAACAGCTTCTTGCTTAAACTCATGTCCAAGCTTCCCCCAACCTCACATCGCGAACGTGAAAGAGAAGGCCACGACTACCTTCATGGGTTTGCCCGCTTCTGTAAAAGGTTTGAATTTCCATTTCGCGAGGGCCTCGCCGGCAGCCTTAGTGAGCACCGGGCTACCGCGCAGGGTCTTCACGTGCTCCACCGCGCCATCCTCGCCGATAACCGCCTCTACTTCGGCAATACCTTGAATTTTCAACTGCTTGGCGATCGCGGGGTATTCCGGCGGAACCTTATGCTCGGCCGCCTCGGTGGCGTCGTGCTGGCTGATTCTCTTGGGACTGTCCTGTGGAAAGGCCTGGCTCGCGAATAGCATCAACGAGACGGCAAGTAAACAGAGAGATCTCATTACGGGTATCCTCGGCGAATTCCTTACAAGGTTGTATATCGGCTGAATCGGGCGAAACTTTATGGGCCAGAAAAAGGGCGTGGCGGGCGCCGGACTGCGGGCGAAGAGCGGCGGCCGACGGGCCGCGCTGTGCTATGACGTGTAGTACCGATAACCTGCAGCGCGCCCCTCGAATGGTCCGAATTCCGTGTCAATCGGCGCCCGGCACTGTAGAATTGTCTCACGGTAAACCACCTGCGGCGTTCCCGGGAAAAAGCGGCAGGAATGGGAAGGATTATATGTGGAGAACAGGGACCGTCCGGCTGTCGCTGTATTCAGCCGCCTGTGCCGGGATACTGTCGGCGCAGGCACCCGCCAAAGTCGATTTCGCCAACGATGTAAGGCCGATCTTCCGCCAGAACTGCGTGCCCTGTCATGGCCCGGCGCAGCAGAACAGCGGCATGCGCCTCGACCGCAGAAGCGTGGTCCTGAGCCGCCGCGGCGTGGTTCCCGGCAGCAGCGAGAACAGCTTTCTATTCCACCGCATCAGTGGAAACGCCTACGGCATGCAAATGCCTCCGACCGGTCCGCTCCGTCCGGAGCAGATCGAGATCATTAAGCGGTGGATCGACCAGGGCGCCGATTGGCCGGATTCGCTGGCCAATGAAGCCGAACTGCCGCCGGTGGACCCGAAAGCCGTAGCCATGGTGGACGCGCTGCACTCGGGCGAACTGAACGCCTTTTTGGATTCCGCCGCCCAAAATCCGGCGCTACTGAATGCGCGTGGGCCGGAAGGCTCCACGCCGTTCCAGTATGCGGTGCTCTACACCGGCGCGGCCACTCTGGAGCGGCTTTTGATTCAGGGGGCCGACGTCAACCGGCGCAATGACGCCAACGTCACGCCGCTGATGTGGGCGGCATCGGACCCGGAAAAAACCAAGCTCCTGGTGGAGCACGGCGCGGACGTGAACGCGCGGTCGAGCGACCTGCGGACGGCCTTGATGATCGCCGCACGCCGGCCCGGGAATAGTTCCACCGTGAAGTTCCTTCTCGACCGGGGCGCGAATCCCAACCCGAACGCGCATCCCGCCGCCGAATCTTCGCCGCTGATCGAAGCCGCGAACGCCGGCGATGCCGCCAGCGTGGAACTGTTGCTGGCTCACGGCGCGGAGGTGAAAAACGCCGGAGAGCCCGCCCTCGAGAATGCTTATTACGTTCGCTGCCCGCGATGCGCCGCGCTTTTAGTAGCCAAGGGCCTGAGCAAGCAGGACTATACGGTAGCGCTGCCCAATATCGCTTTTCTCGGGGATCTCGACGCGGTTCGCCTCATGCTGGACCACGGAGCGGACGTCAACGCCGCCGATCCGCTCGGCCGCACCCCGCTGATGTATGCCGCCGCGAGCGATCTGCTGCCTCTGGATGTAGTGAAACTTCTGGTAGAGCGCGGCGCGGATATACACGCCAGGGACTCTCACAAACTGGGAGGGGATTCCGGATTGACCGTCCTCGACATCGCCAGACTGCACGGCCAGACCCCGATCGTCGAATACCTGGTGAAAGCGGGCGCCCAGGCGAGTGTTCCGATTACCGAAATTTTCAAGCCGCGCGGCGAGAATTCCATCCAGAGCGCCATCCGGGCCAGCTTGCCGTTGATCCAGAGGGCTGACGCCAGTTTCGCTCCCAAGGCGGCCTGCGTGTCGTGTCACAACAACAGCTTTGCCGCCATGGCCGTCGGCGCGGCCCGGAGAAGCGGCTTTCCGGTGGACGAGCAAATCTCGGCGCAGCAGGTCAAAACCAATATCCTCGGCCTCGAAAAACTGCGCGACTATCTGCACCAGGGTTTCTTCGTCCCGGTGCAGGATGTCTTCGGTCCCTTTGTGGTGGCGAACATCCTGATCGGTCTGGACGCCGAGCATTACAAGGCCGATCTCAACACCGACGCAGTGGCGATGTACCTGAAGTCCCATCAGACGCCCGATGGCGAGTGGCCGTATCCCGCAGCCGATGGCCGTCCGCCCATCTGCTCGGATTACATCGGGCAGACGGCGCTTGCCATGCGGGCGCTTCAGCTTTACGCGCCTGCACTGGACCGATCCGCGTACCAGGAGGCCATCCAACGGGCCGCATCTTGGTTGGCGAAAGCGCGGTCCAAAACGAACGAGGATCGCGGCTACCGGCTGCTGGGGCTGGCGTGGGCCGGCAGCGATAAGGACGCCACGCAAAGAGCCCTGCGAGAGTTGCTCGCGAAGCAACGGCCCGACGGCGGGTGGAGCGACCTCGACTCCATGGAAAGCAGCTCCTTCGCCACCGGAAAGTCTCTCTATGCCTTGCAGGTGGCGGGGTTAGCCGCGTCCGACCCGGCCTATGCGCGCGCCGTCCAATTCCTGCTCCGCACGCAACAAGAGGATGGCTCGTGGTTTGTCCGGACGCGCGCCATGTCTTTCCAGCCCTACTTCGATGCGGGCTTCCCGCACGGGTTCAACCAATGGATTTCGGCCGCCGGCACCAGTTGGGCAACTGTGGCGCTGGCGGAGGCCTCCCGTGCGCGGTTGGCTACCGCCGCGCTCCAGCGGTAAGGGCGAACTGGTTGGAGATCCGGTCGTGAGACCGGGGCGCGGAGGGGCGCCAGCCACCGCTCCTAACCTGCGCCGGGCAACCGGCGTGCGCCTGGGCTGGGGACTGAGCCGCGGGCCGGGCCCCGTGGCCGGCAGGCCAAGCCTCGGATGTTATACTTGCCCCAGAAACGGGAGGAAACCGGATGCGGATGGGGCTACGGGTGGCGTTGGTGTGGCTGGCCGCGCAAGCCTGTTACGGAGGCGACCTGTTTCAAGCCATCCGTGGGGACGACCTGGGCGACCTGAAGCGGCAGTTGGCCGCGGGCGCCGATGTCAACACCCGCGATGCGCACGGCAATCCACTGCTGGTCTACGCCGGGGCCTTCGGCAGCCCGGAAGCGGTCAAGCTGCTGCTCGATTCCGGCGCCGACCCCAACGCCCGCAATGGACTGGGCGCCACGGCCCTGGTTTGGGCGGCGGCCGATCGGGCCAAGCTCCGGCTGCTCCTCGGCCGCGGTGCGGAGGTCAACGCTCGGACGCGGCTGGGGCGCACGGCGCTAATGGTCGCCGCGGCCTGCGATGGCTGCTCGGAAAACGTGCGCCTGCTGATCGAAAAAGGCGCCGATGTGAGAGTTCGCGACAATGGCGGGACGACGGCCCTGGCGCTGGCGGCCCAAGCCGGAGACGCCGATTCCATCGGCCTGCTGCTGGCGCATGGAGCGGATGCGCGGGAAAGCAGCCAGTCCGGCCTCACTCCGTTGATGCTGGCGTTGTCGAACTGCAGCCTGCCAGGCGCCGCGGCGCTGGTCGGGCACGGCGCGGATGTGAACGCCGCCAATCGCGACGGCGGCACGGTGAGGTTCGGTGCGATCGAACTGGTGGCCCTCACCCCGCTACATTTTGCGGCGCCGTATTGCGGGGAGGATGTGGTGAAGTTGCTGGTGGATGCGGGCGCGCGGGTGAATGCGGTGGACATCCGCGGGATGACCCCGCTGATGCTGGCGGTGGCTTCGGAGCACCAGGATGCCGCCGTGGTGCGGCTTCTGCTGAAGGCCGGGGCCGACCCAAACGCGCGCAGCAAGGCCGGCGAGACGCCCCTCGACTGGGCGCGGAAGTACGGGGACAAGGGTATGATCGCGGCGCTGGAAGAAGCCGGGGCGAGGGACGGTCCGTTCACGCGGGCGCAATTCCACCTGGGCCAGCCTCCCGAGCGGCCGGCGACATCCCCGGAAGCGCCCTCACGAAACGCCAGCCAGGCCGTCCAATCCGCAACGGGGCTGCTCCAGGAAGGCGCTACGCAGTTCTTCCAGCAATCGGGATGCGTGGGGTGCCATCACCAGGTATTCGCGTCGCTGGCGGCATCGGCGGCGCGCGCGGCGGGAGTCGCGGTGGACCGGAAGGCTGAGGCAAGCCTGATCAAGATGATCGAAGCCGAGTTGATGCCCAAGCAGGAACCGCTGATGGAGCGGGTTGATCCGGGCGGGCTGCAGGATGGCGAATGCTACGAGACCGAGGCGCTCGCGGCGGAGCGCTATCCGGCCAACGCCGTGACCGACATGGTGACGGTTCACATTGCCGCTCTACAACACCGGGCCGGCAACTGGCACACGGGAGATGCGTCGCGCTCGCCGATTCAGGAGGGGGATATCGCGCGCACAGCCCGCTGTCTGCATGCGCTGGCGGTTTACGCGCCGCCGGCGCGCGAGGGCGAATTCCACGAGCGGGTGAAGCGGGCGGGGGCGTGGCTGGAAGCGGCCCGTCCGCAGACGAACGATGATTTTGCTATGCGGCTGGCGGGGTTGGGGTGGGCCGGGGCGGCCCGGGAAACGCTGGCCGCGGCGGCGCGGTCGCTCGAGGCTCGCCAGCGTCCGGATGGCGGATGGGCGCAGAATGCCAACCTCTCGAGCGACGCCTTTGCCACCGGCGAATCGCTGTGGGCGCTGGCGGAGACCGGCGCGGTGAGCGGGGGCGAGCCGCTCTACCGGCGCGGGGCGCGGTTTCTGATGGACAGCCAATGGCCCGACGGATCCTGGTACGTGCGCAGCCGCGCGCCCAAATTCCAACCGTATTTTCAGAGCGGGTTCCCATTCGATCACGACCAGTGGATCTCTTCGGCGGGCACCGGATGGGCGGTGATGGCCCTGGCGCCCACGATCGAGAAGGAGAAAGCATCCCGATGAAAACGACGATTGTCCTTTTTTGCGGCGCGATTCTGTTTTCGAGCGCGGCGCCGGCGGCGGACGGCAACCTGATCGCCCAGACCTACGACAGCGCCTTGAAATCGGCGGAATCCGATATTGTGGGGCTGGCCGAAGCCATGCCCGCGGACAAATACAACTTCGCCCCAACCAACGGCGCGTTCCAGGGCGTGCGGACATTCGGGGAACAGGTGAAGCACCTGGCGGCGGTGATTTACCTGGTGGCGGCGGCGGCGCGGGAGGAAAAGCCACCCGTCGATACCAACGGAGAGAAGGGGCCGGCGGATGCAGCCAAACCGCAGATCGTCGAATTCCTGAAGGGAGCGTTCGCGTATGCCCACAAGGCCGCTATGGGGATCACCGCCGAGAACCAGATGGACCTGGTCCAATCGCCCTTCGGAAAAGAGAAGGTGACACGTGCGGGAATCCTGGAAGTGGCGGCCTGGCACAGCTTCGACCACTACGGGCAGATGGTGGTGTACGCGAGGATGAACGGAGTAGTGCCGCCGGCGAGCCGGTGAACGGTTTTCCTCAGTCCGGCAGTGGCGGTCCCGTAGTGGTCTCGTGCGGAGCCGGGAATCGGGTGGGCGCCAGCGGCCCGGTGCGGGGCGGAGGCCGAACTGCCGGGTTATTGGACCACGGCTTTGGCGGTGGATTGATTGTCGAAATCATCCTGGACGCGGACGGCGATGGTGTGCTCGCCAGGGGACGCATCCAGGGTGAGCTCGTAATCGAGCGCCAGCGAATCGGAGAGTTTGGAGACCGGTGCGGCCAGGGTCCAGTCCCCGCCATCGAGCGAGTATTCGGCCTTGGTGACGTCGCTGATGGCGTCGGCGGCGCGCCAACGGACGCGCAATTTCCCATTCGAAACGGAAGCGGACAGGCCGGTGATTTGGGGCGGCGTGTTGTCGATGGTGAAAGGATCGCTCACCAGGCTGCCGGAAAGCGCCTCGGCGGGGGGATTCGAGGGCGAATCCGAGGCGGTAATGCGCAGGCGGTAGTCGCCATCGGGGAAGGCGGTGGTGTCGAAGGAGAAGTATTTCTCGGCCAGTTTATCCTTGAGGGGCTTCCAGCGGGTTTCCTTCTCGCCGCGAATTTCCACCGTGTAGATCATGGAGTCGCCGTTGGTGTCCGACGCCAGCCAGCGCGCGCCACGCCAGCCTTTGGCGTACTGCATGGCCGGAGTGGTGGTCGTGCTCGAAGCGGAAGACGACGAGGACTCGAGCGAGAAAAGGGGCGAGGACGCCGAGGCCGACCGCCCCAGCGGCGGAAGCGACAGGGTGGCGGGCGCCGCGCTGAGCAAGGGGGTGGGCGGTGGAAACTTGTAATTGGGATCGGTCATCTCGATCTGATCCACTTCGGGCGCCAGGTTCCGGGGCAGATAGGCTACATCCACGGACTCCAGTTCCGGGGAACGGCCGGCGCCATCGCTTTTCAAGGTGGCCTTCCATTGGACGAAGCGCGACGGGGGAGAGACGATCCGGGATCCCTCTGTGGAGGTAATCGCAGGGGACCAGGGGCTCCAGTATTTTCCCGCCTGGTCGAGGTTGCCGCTGCGGGTCTCGAGGGCCACCTGCCCGCCGTTCAGGTGAGCCTCAAAGCTGAGGCGGCCCCAGAGCGAGAAGATGGCGGCATCGAAAGTGTCGCTCTCGATCGTGCCTTCCGGTTCGAGGCCGGGTCCGATCTCGTAAACTTTCCCCACGTTTCCGGTGGCGGCGTAGAGGCGTCCGCCCGGTCCGGCCAGGAAAGCGGTCACCTGGGTGGCCGGAGCGGTTAGCAGGGCGGTGTAGAGCGAAGGCGATTCCAGGCGGTAGATGACGCCTTTATTGCCCGTTCCGAGGAGCACGCGGCCGGAGCCATCGAAGGCGATCGCGTAAACCACATCCTGCGAATGGCCCCAGATCTTCAGGGGGCTTCCGCCGGGATCGATGCGGTAGACCTCGCTGCCTCCGCTGACGCCCGCGCCGGAACCGAGCAACGACGGAGAAGGCGCCGGGGAGTGGGGCGTGGAAGCCGGCGCGGGCGCCCCGGGAGGGTTTACGGTAATGGGGGTGACGATGGGGGGCGGGGAGAGCGGGGTGGAGAGAGCGCCGCCGCCCGAGGAAGATTTGCTACCCACGCCGGCGGCGTAGATCGATCCATCCGGGGCGACCGCCACGGCGGTCACCTCCCTGCGCGGCATCTGGTAGAGCACGAAACCCTCGCCGGCAGGGTTGACGCGGAGGACCAGGCCGCCCGGGTCGGTTCCCAGGATCAGGTTGCCCTGGGCGTCCAGGGCCATGGAACGGATATGGGTTTCATCGCACGGAAAGAAGAGCTTGCCTTTGCCATCGGGAGTGACGCGATGGACGCCGCCTGGGTCGCCCGTGGCTACCAGCAGGCCGCCGGAGCGATCGAAGGCCAGCGACCAGATGTACTTGGCCTTGGGATCGTAGAAAACCTCCGCCTTGCCGGCGGGAGAGATGCGATAGACCTTGCCATCGGGGGCGGTGGCGGCGTAAACGCGGTCCTGGGAATCGACGGCCACGGCCTGCACCTGGAGAGCGTCGAGTTCGGCCAGCACTTTGCCCTTGCCATCGGGGGGAATGCGGTAGATTTTGGCGTTGGCGCCGCCGCCGGCGTAGAGGTTGCCTTTGGAATCGCGGGCCAGAGACCATAAGTAGGCGGTGGAAGGGTCGAATAACTCGCGGGAGGCGGGAGCCAGAGTGAGGAGGCCGTCGCTGCGCAGGGATAAGTTGTGAAGGATTCCTTTTTCGAAATCCGCATACTCGCCTTCGGACCAGGTCTTGGTCTGGCCCGCGAGGAGGGCCGCGGCGGCGAGAGCGGCCACCGTTATCAAACGCGCGTAATTAGTCATGGATTACTTCTAAGCTTGCGAGACGGCGGCGCGCAGGCGCGCGGAAGTCCGGCTTACTTCACGTGAATCCGCAGGGAGTAACTGCCGGTTACTACGTAGTCGAACTTCAGGGCCATCTGCTCGGAAGCGGTTTCGGCCGACGTAAACAGGGTGCGGTTGGCGGCGCGCCCCGCCTGCATCACGTTGAGCACGGAAGAGGGCAGGCTGGGCAGAGTTTTGTCTTCGTAGTAAGCGGTGGGGCTGGCCTCCACCAGGGACACGTATAGCTTGTCATTAGTGCGCTCCTGGTTGAGCAGGCTGACGGTTTCGGGCACATCCAGGAAGCGGTTCATCTGGCCGGCCATGTTCTGCATACGATTGACGGTGTCGGCGTCCGAGAGCATGATGCGATGATCGCCCTTAGCGAGGCCCTCGGGGATGTTCATGGTGAACTGGCGCTCGATGGGCGCGCCGCGATACGGGCGGAGGAAAACGGTGACGGGGACGCGCTCTCCGGGGCGCACATCGGCATTGGCCACCCATGCGCTTTCGATGGAGGCGACGCGGCGCTCGGGCAGCAGATCGACGGTAACATCGACGCGCTTCACATCGGGGGTTTTGACGTTATTGAGATACAGGCGGTTGAACTTGTCGCCCCACCAGCCGGCCAGGAGCACGGGGGCCGGCATGTTGGCCATTTCGCCGGATGCCTGCATGGTGGAAAGCGAGATGCTGCTTTGCCCCGCCAGGTCCACCCGGCCGCTGAGGCGGTAAGTGGCTTCATCGGCGAACTCATTCAACTCCGAGACCGAGTTGTAGAGAGTCAGCATCATCAGGTAAGGAGTCCACTTCTGGTGGACGAATACGTTGAAGTGGAAATCCTTCTCGTTCTTGACGGCTTCCTTTTCGTCGAGCGAACGGACGCGCATGGTGACCGGGATCATGGCCGAAGCGTCCCCGAGCACACCCATGATGCCGCTGTGGCGATCCTGGTGCAGGGCGCCCACCACCTCGGTGGCATTGGCCATTTTGTTGGGCTGGTAGGAGGACGCCAGGGTCATGAGGACTTCGCCGCGGGTCATGGGCATATCCACAGGACCGAGGTTGAAGAAGGGATGGCCGAAGGCCAGGACGCGCTTGCCATCATTGTAAGTGACGGTGCCCAGGCCGGAGACGCTCATATCGCCATCCACCAGGACGCCGGCCACGGTTTCGCCGGGGTTGAGGGAATGCTGCCAGCCGGCCACCGGCTTGCTGGTCAACGCGCCTGCGGCTGCGGCGGCTTGTACCGCGGCGCCTCCCGGGACGGCGGAGATGCCGAGTTGCTGGAAGATGGGGGAGAACTGTTCGAGGGCATCGGATTTAAAGCCGGAGAACACCAGGGGCGATTCGATGGGGACCATCATGGGGGCCTGCGGCAGGCTGCCCGAAGAACCGGCGGCCACCATGCGGGCCAGCAGTTCGCCGGGCACCTCCGCGGCCGCGCGATTGGGCGAGGGAACTTTGTCCGGCGTGCGGGCGTCTTCCGGGCGCGAAGTGTCGAAGTCGTTGATTTCGAGCATCAACTCGATGGGAGTAATGCCGCAGATGGCATCCGGCGAAAACACGCTCAACCGCAGGGCCACTGCGCCGATCAATTTGCCGTCGATATAGACGGGGCTGCCGCTCATGCCTCCCGCCACGTTGGTACGGACGGCCTTCCCGCCCATTTTGGCGAGGATGATGTCCTGATTCGGTCCCCAGGCGTTTTTCATGCGCCCGATGATCTCGATGGGTACAGGTTCGGGTTCGGTGCCCTGAAACACAGTCCAGGCAGTGCCCTTCATGCCGGGCTTGATTTCAGAAAGCCGCATGATGGCGACCGGTCCGGCTTTGGGGCGTGGTAGGGTGGACTCACCCGCGGCGTACACGGGGAGCGCAGCGACCGCCAATCCCAGCAGGATGGCGGCAGATCGCATATTCATTAGGGTCTACGGCTCCAATTGCTCTTATTGTACTATGTGACGCCGGACGGCCGGAGAGCGTTGCGGATGGCGCGGTGGAGGGGTTGGGCGGCGCGGCGGCAGGGATCACGATGGTGTGCCACCGCGTGTGCGGCGTTTCCGCTTTAGGATGGGCGGAGAAGGCGGTGGCCCCGGTCCTCCGCACCCCCGCCGCGTGATACGGTAAAGTCTGATGAACGCAAAAGAGATCCTGACCTTCATCACCGGGATTGGAATTGTCCCGGTGGTGCGCACCTCCTCGGCCGAGTCCGCCATCCGCTCGGTCGAAGCCCTGTACAACGGCGGCGTGCGCGCGGCCGAAATCACCATGACCGTTCCGGGCGCTGTGCGGGCCCTCGAAAAGGTGGCCGATCAGTTCGCCGGGAAGATTGTGCTGGGCGCCGGCACAGTGCTCGATCCCGAAACCGCCCGCGTCTGCATGCTGGCTGGTGCGGAGTTCTTCGTCACTCCCAGCCTGCGGCCCGCCACCATCGAGATGTGCAAACGCTACTCGAAGGTGGTCTGTCCCGGCGCGCTTACCCCCACCGAGGTGTTGGCCGCCTGGGAGGCCGGCGCCGACGTGGTGAAGATCTTTCCCTGCGGCAACGTCGGCGGAGCTAAATACATCAAGGCGCTCAAGGGACCATTTCCGCAGATCGAGATGATCCCCACCGGCGGCGTCAACCTGGAGACCGCTGCCGACCTTCTCAAAGCCGGCGCCTGCGCCGTGGCTGTGGGCGGAGAGCTGGTGGATGCGCAGTCCATCAAACAGGGCCGCTATGACGTGATCGAAGAACGCGCCCGGCAGTACCTCGCGGTAATAGCCAAGGCGAGGCAGGAGATGCAAGCGGCGGCCACCGCGGCGTAAAGCGGGTGGCTCGTGGCGGCGGGTTTCCGGGTGGCTGAACGCTACTTCTTTTTTACGGGAGCCTGCCTGGCCGGCGCGGGCGCCCCGGATTGCGGCGCTGGGATGTTCACCTGGATGGGCTTTCCACCATTGACGGGGCCCCCGCCCGGCTGCGCGGGGATGTTGATCTGAATCGGCTTCTGGCCGCTGCCCGGCGTCACCGAAATGGGGACCTGGCTCTGCGGAGTCGCGGGGGCAGTCTGGGCCGGCGCTGCAGTCTTCTTCTGCTGGTTCTGTTGGGTATCCTCCAAAACCGTGGTGCCCAACCCTGCATTGCGCGTCGCCAGAATCGAGAGCGCCATGGAGGTGATCATGAAAACCACCGCGGACACCGTGGTGGCCTTCGAGAGCAATGTCGCCGAACCCCGCGGACCGAATGCCGTCTGCGACCCCATGCCGCCAAACGCGCCCGCCAGGTCCGCCGCCTTCCCGCTCTGCAGCAGAACCACAATAATCAGAAAAATGCACACCACGATATGAACGATTAGAGTCAGAATATACATCGCTGTCTCTTCAGTATAAGGGAGCGCCGGGATGGGGGTCAAACGCGCCCGGTCGCTCAGGGTCGCTCAGTGGCGCTCCGTCCTCAGCCCGCCAGGCCGGTTCCCACGCCCTGGGCCATCCGCGCCCAGGCCAGGAAGCGCTCCATGCCGGCGTATTCGCGCTCGCCTAACTCATGCACGATGTGCCGGGTGAGGTATTCGCGAACCAGTTCCGGGGCGAACTCGCGGCGCGCCGACTCGAGCGCCACGATCTCGTCTATCCGTTCGAGACCATAGCCCAGCGATGCCCGAAAAGCCGCCGAGATCTCCGGCGTGACCACACCGCGCCGCCCGGCCCACACCGCAAATACCATCGGCAGGCCGGTCAACTCCATCCACTCGGCGCCCAGGTCGTACACATGGTAAGGCAGCCGCGCCGGGTCGATCCGCAGTGCCGGATCGCCAATGATCATCGCCGCATCCGCCGAACGCAGCATCCGATCCAGGTCCGGCGGCTGCGCGGTGATTTCCGGCACCGCACCGTACCGCCTGTCCAGCACCAGGCGGGCCAGTTGCACCGAAGTGCGGGAACTGGAGTCCGCCGCCAGGGTGCGGATTTTTGCCGCCGGGCGCGCACTTACCAGCAGAATGCTCCGCACTGCGCCGCGGCAGGCGATTCCCGCCCCGGGGAGGATCTCCAGATCCTGGCGGGTCAGTTCGAAGGCCGGCACAATCCCGATGTCCGCGTGGCCCGCCGCCAACCGGTCCGCGCAGGCCGAGGGAATCTGGAAGTCGAGGTCGAAGATCCCCCTTTGGGGACCGTGGAGCATCCCCCAGACTAAAGGCGTGGTGTTGAGAAAACTCACTGCGGAGACTCGCAGGCGGGGGGAAGCAGTCGGGTCGGACAAACCCTAGTGTACCGCGATCAATCGAAAGTTCCCGGATTTCCAAGTTCCCGATTTGCTGAGGGAAGGTACGTCACATTTGCCAGTACTTTGACGCACACCCATTGGAGGCGTGTCTGGTATTCTCGTTAAGAAGCGCGCTCCTCCGCGTAGCGTGGTTCATGGCACCTCCATGAGACAACCATCATTGTTATTGCCGGCTCTGCTTCTTTCGGTCGGGGGCACCGCATGGCCGCAGAACCTGGTTCCGCTGAATAATGTTCCTGCGCGGGTCGCGGGCCATGTCACCAACGAGGGCAATACGCTCTCCACCCAGAATCCCAACCTGGTGGTTGGCCGGGAACTCTGGTCGCCCTATGGGGTGGCGGAAGATACTACGGTTTCTCCCCCCATCCTCTACGTCAGCGACACCAATAATTCCCGCGTTCTGGCGTGGAAGAACGCCACCGCTTTCAACAACGGCCAGCAGGCCGACCTGGTGATAGGGCAGAAGGACTTTTACAGCACCTTTCCGCAGGGGCCCGGCCAGACCTTTCCCGGAGGCTTGTCCTACCCCGGCGCCCTGGCCGTGGACAGCAAGGGAAATCTCTACGTAATGGATGCCGGCAACAATCGGGTGCTGCGCTATCCCAAGCCTTTCAGCCAGCAGGCCGGCTCCATCTTCCCAGACACCTGGATCGGGCAGCCGAACCTGAATGCCAACGCCGCCAACAGTAATAATACCGGCCAGGTGGGACCGCAGGGTCTTTCCCTGAATCCCGGGCTGGGCGGCATGGCCTTCGATGGTTCGGGCAATCTCTGGCTCACGGACGTGCTCAATTCCCGCGTCCTGGAATTCAAGGCTTCGGATGTCGCCGGCGGGGGTGGTCCGCTGACTCCCGTGCTCGAGATCGGCCAGTTGGATTTCACTTCCAACACCCGTTTGTCCGTGACCTCCGCTACCTCCGCCATTACCAGAAACCAGCTTGCCATCCCCACCAACCTGGCATTCGATTCGAGTGGCTGGCTATATATCGCCGATTTCGATGGCAGCAACACCCTCGCCGGCATTAATCGCGTGCTGGTCTTCCAACCACCATTCTCGACCGACCAAAATGCTTTCCGTATCCTGGGGGTCTTCTATCCCGGCTCGACTCCGACCCTCACCCAACGCGCTCAATCGCAGTTTATCGAGCCGGTCGGGATTTTCTTTCTCCCCGGAAGTTCGGGAGTTGGGGTGGTGGATTCGTTCCTCAACCGCATCCTGGTCTTCCCCCCCGCCGCGCAGTGGGCCGACGTGACTACCGGCATCGGGGTCCAGCCGCCCGCGGCCACCGCGGTTATCGGCCAGGCTTCATTAGTGATCGGCGATGTGTATCCCAACCAGGCCACCGCCGCCGGGGTGCTTCCCGGCGCGACCGGTGCGTCGCTGGATGGCCCGTCCGAGGTGTACTTTTCCGGAACGGAGCTGTTTGTGGCCGATAGCGGCAATAATCGGGTGGTGGTGCTGCCGTTCTCCAGTGGAACACCGGGGGCGCCTTTCGGATCCGCCAGCCGCGTGTTGGGCCAGGACAATATGACTTCCAACGCGCCCAACCTGATCGAGGGCAAGGAATTTCGGTTTACCGCTGTAGCCAGCAACGGCCAACCGGTGGCCGATGGCGCGGTGGTCATCGATGCCTCCAGCGGCACTCCCCATCTATACGTCGCAGACACTTACAACAATCGCATCCTCGGTTTCAAGGATGCCCGCAAGGTAACCGCCGGGGTGACCGCCGATATCGTGCTGGGCGAGCCCGATTTCGCCACCTCACTTTGCAATTACCCCAGTGGAAATCCCAACACACCGACCCAGTCCAGCCTCTGTACCCCCATCGGTCTGGCAGTCGATACCAGCGGTAACCTGTACGTGGCCGACCTCGGCAACAGCCGTGTCTTACGCTTCCCGGCCCCCTTTGCCTTTCAGGGCCAGTTGGAACAGGCCGATCTGGTTCTCGGCCAAACCAGTTTCACCACGGCTGGCAGTCCCGGTCCGTCGGCGTCCACCATGAGCGCCCCCTACGGCCTGGCATTTTCTCCCCAGTGCGGACCGGCCGCCACTACCTGCGCCGTCAACGGGCTGCTGATTTCCGACCTCAGCTACAACCGGGTCCTATACATCCCCACCACCAACGGCACGTTCAACGCCTCCACCGACGATGGCAAGGCCGCCACCAAAGTATACGGCCAACCGGATTTCAGCACCGTCACAGCGGGTAGTTCGAATGCCAACTTCAACAGCCCGCGCGGCATCGCCGCGGACGCCAATGGGCTTCTCTACGTCGCCGACACGGCCAACAGCCGCGTGCTGATCTTCTCCGATCCCAACAGTCCCCAAACGCCCGCGGCCGGCGCCCAAGCCACCCTTCCCGTTACAGGTTTGAACGGGCCGCGCGGAGTTTACGTCAACGGCAATGCCGGAGCCGGCGCCAACTCGGGAGAGATCTGGGTCGCCGATACCAACAGCGGCCGCGCCATCGATTATCCGCCCTACGCCCAACTGCAATTCAACCTCGGCACTACCACCATAGTCGCGGCGCCCACCGGCGCGGGGCCCATCGCGCTGACCCAAGATCAGTACGGCAACCTGGTGATGGCCGACACCAGCAACCGCGTGAGCCTGTACTTTCCCGGAATCCAGGCGCTCAACGGCGCCAGCCTGATATCCTCCCTGCCCCTCGCGCCCGGCATGTTCGGCTCGATCTGTTCGCCGGGCACGGCTTGCGCCAACAGCCTGCCAGAGTTCGGCAGC
Source organism: Bryobacteraceae bacterium (assembly GCA_030038565.1). Taxonomy (GTDB): domain Bacteria; phylum Acidobacteriota; class Terriglobia; order Bryobacterales; family Bryobacteraceae; genus JOPF133. The sequence goes on along the minus strand of JASHSS010000378.1, from coordinate 3,100 downwards.
GTCACTACTTCCAGCAGCAGTCTGCCGAATCCGCTTCCCCTGCCCACTACGATGGGGGACATCCAGGTGAATTTCAACGGCTCGCCGGTGCCGCTATATTACGTATCGCCCAACCAGATTAACTTCGTGGTCCCGATGAGCGCGCCCACCTCCAATACCGCCGACCTGGAGGTGGTCCAGGCCTCCACCGGGCGTCTCTACGGATCCTCACAAGTGTCCATGAACGTCGCTTCGCCTGGATTGTTGCTGCAGGAGTATGCCGGCGCAACCCGCGCCGCCGTCATCGCCAACTCCGATAACTCGCTGAATACGCCGACTAACCCGGCCAAACGCGGCAGTGTGATTACGATCTACGCCACGGGCCAGGGGTTCGTTCCCGGCGCGCCGCCGGATGGCAGCCTGCCGCAAGGATTGGTCACCACGCCCACCACTCCGCGCATCATCATGAACGACCTTTTCCTGGACGAAATCACGCCGCAACAGGGAGATCCCGCCAACGGCCAGTTCGTCCAATTTTCGGGACTCTCGCCTTCGTATCCCGGGATTTGGCAGATCAACGTTCAGATCCCCATGGCGATTCCCCCCGGGGAGCAGACCGTGATCGCCATCGTTCAGGACGGCATCGCCAGCATTGCCCCGGCTGACGGCACCTACACGACCACTTTCGCCGTGTCGCAGTGATGGGGGAGGGGTTTCTCGCCCCTCATCCTGCTCCCTGGCCTCTCGTCTCCGCGGTGAATACGCCGCCTCTCGCCTTGCTACTCTGAAAGCAGGCCCTCCATGGCAGCGCTCCCGAAGCCCGAAATCATGAGTCCCGCGGGGTATTGGCCGCAGTTGCGCGCGGCCATCGAAGCGGGGGCGGATTCGGTCTACTTCGGGCTGAAGCATTTCACGGCGCGCGCCAAGGTAGGGTTCACGCTGGCCGAATTGCCGCAAGCGTTGACCACGCTGCACCGGCGCGGCGTCAAGGGATTCGTCACCTTCAACACGCTGGTGTTCGATCACGAACTGGACGAAGCCGCCCGCGCTCTGGAGGCGATCGCCGAAGCCGCCGCCGACGCCATCATCGTGCAGGATCTGGGCGTGCTGCGCATGGCGCGGCGGATTGCGCCGGACCTCCCGATCCACGCCAGCACGCAGATGAGCGTGACCAACGCCGATGGAGCGCGGCTGGCCGAGCGCCTGGGCGCATCCCGCGTGACGCTGGCGCGCGAGTTGTCGCTGGCCGAAATCCGCGCCATCCGCGCGGCCATCGGTTGCGAGCTGGAAATCTTCGTCCACGGCGCGCTGTGCGTAGCGTACTCGGGGCAGTGCTTTTCGTCGGAAGCCTGGGGCGGCCGGAGCGCCAATCGCGGCCAGTGCGCGCAGGCCTGCCGGCTGCCTTACGAAATGCTGGTGGATGGAAACGTGGCTCCGCTGGGCGATGCCCGCTACCTGCTTTCGCCCGGCGATCTGTTCGCGCTGCGGCAAATTCCGGAGATCGTCGAAATCGGGATCTCGGCATTGAAGATCGAAGGCCGCTACAAGGACGCGGACTATGTGGCGCTGGTCACGCGCGCGTACCGCGAAGCGGTGGATGCGGCCTGGGCCGGCCGGCCGCTCGCCGTGGACCCGTCGCGCGAATTGCAACTGGAGCAGGTGTATTCGCGCGGCCTCGCGCCGCACTTCCTCACCGGAACCAATCACCAGGCCGTGGTGAACGGCCGGGCGCCGCGCCATCGCGGCGTGCTGATGGGCCGGGTGGCGCGCGTGGCGGGCGCGGCGGTGACCATCGAACCATCGGCGGCCCACGCGATTGCCCCCCTCAAGCCGGGTGACGGCGTGGTTTTCGACGCCGCCGATTGGCGCACGCCGGAGGAGGCCGAAGAGGGCGGGCGCGTGTTTGAAGCCGCGGCGCGCGGCCGGCGCATCGAGATCCGTTTCGCCAACGGCGCGCTCAATCCGGCGCGCATCCGGCCGGGCGACCTGGTGTGGCGCACCGCCGATCCCCAGATCGAAAAAGCCGCCCGCCCGTTTACCGCCCCGGCCGCGCCGGTGCGCAAACAGCGAACCGATGTCCGGGTGAAGGCGCGGGAGGGACAGCCGCTCGAAACCGAGTGGCGCGTGGGCGCGGCGTCGGTTGAGGTGCGGTCCGCGGCTCCTTTGGGCACGGCGCGCAACGCCGCGGTCGATGTGCCTTTGCTGCGCGAACAATTCGGGCGCCTGGGAAATACGGCCTACGAACTGGGCGAGGTGTGGCTCGAAACCGAGGGGCAGCCGTTCGCGCCGGGATCGCTGCTCAACCAGGTGCGGCGCGACGCCGTCGAGCGGCTACAGGACCGCCAGGGCGCGCGATCCGCCAAGGGGCTGGCAGAGCGGCCGCACGCCGCTGCGTTGGAAGAGCAGCCGGCCCCCGCGCTGCCGGTGGAACCGCGTGAAGCCTTGGCGGAGGGCCCCGGCAAATTGTGGTTGGAGAAACGGCGCGGCGAAGCATCGGCCAGGCCCGCCACGGCGCTGGTGGAAGTGCCGGACCGCGCGGTGATCGAGGGTGGCAGCAAGGGTTTGGTGGAGGAGCCGCAGGGCGAAGTGTCGGCCGCGGGGCCCGGCGAATTGCGGACGGAACAGCCGCTCGACGCGTGGTTGGTGCCGCCTGCCCGGCGGGCGGATCGCGAAGCCGCCCCCACGCTCGACCTGCTGGTTCGCGATGCGGCGCAGTTGGAAGCGGCGCTGGCGGCGAGGCCGGCCGGCATCACCCTCGACTACCTGGATCTGTACCGCCTGCGGCCCTCCCTGGAGCGCGTGCGCCAGGCGGGTATCCAGGTTCGGGTGGCCAGCCCGCGGGTGCTCAAGCCCGGCGAAGAGCGCATCGTAGATTTCCTTCTGGGGTGCGATTGCGCCATCCTAGTGCGGCCGGCCGGTTTGCTGGAAGCTCTGCGAGGGCGCGGATCCAGGGAGCTGACGGGCGATTTCAGCCTGAATGCGGCTAACGCGCTCACGGCCAGGGAACTGCTCGACATGGGCTTGGCGCGACTCACCCCCACCCACGATCTGAACGCCGCCCAGGTGGCCGCCCTGGCGCGCCAGATTGGCGGCGCGGCTATCGAAGCGGTGGCTTATCAGC
>JASHSS010000377.1 GCA_030038565.1 Bryobacteraceae bacterium | reverse complement strand
GTGGTCGGCGTGGAACGGCCAGGCGTGGAGCGCGCCGCAGATAATGCCGGGGCCGATCACGGGCGTGGCGCAGTCGGTCAGCGCGGTAGTCACCGCGAGCGGCCAGGTGGGCTTGGCGTACTCGCCAACCAGCGGCGGAGTCTTTTATACCGCCTACGGGGGGCAATCCTGGTCGGCGCCGGCGGCTTTGGATCCGGCGGGCGCGTCGCCCTCCTTGACCACCGACGGAACCAACCTATGGGCGTTCTATACGAATTCGAGCGGGAACCTGGTCTACCGGCAAACCACCAACGGACTATGGAATGCGGCCGTGGCCCTCACCAGCGACGGAAATCAGAACACCGCTGCCACCACGCTGCCGCTGAGTCCGGCCGGGCAGGTTCCGGTGGCGTGGACCTCGGGGTCGACCACGGCGGGCTACTGGGTAAAGGCAGCGTTGATCTCCGCGAGCAGCACGGGCGCGCCGGTTTCCGGGCCGAGCCCCTCGCTCCAGATCACCAAGACCAACGCGGGCAATTTCACGCAGGGAGAGAACGGGGCCACTTACACGGTGACGGTGAGCGATGCCGGATCCGCGGGTGCGACCGTGGGCACGGTGACGGTTACGGATATCGAGCCGACGGGGTTGACGCTGGTCTCGATGGCGGGCAGTGGATGGAACTGCTCGGGGAACACGTGCACGCGGAGCGACGCTCTGAGCGCGGGATCGAGTTATCCGCCGATTACGGTGACGGTGAACGTGGCGGCCAACGCAGCGGCGAGTGTGACCAGCCAGGCGACGGTATCGGGCGGCGGAGCGGCGGCGGTGACGGCATCGGATGTTACTGCGATTGCGCAGATCCCGGTACTGACGATCACCAAGACCAACGCGGGCAGTTTCACGCAGGGAGAGAACGGGGCCACTTATACCGTGACGGTGAGCGATGCGGGGTCCGCGGGTGCGACCGTGGGCACGGTGACGGTTACGGATATCGAGCCGGCGGGGTTGACGCTGGTCTCGATGGCGGGCAGTGGCTGGGTCTGCGCTGCGACCACCTGCACGCGGAGCGACGCGCCGAGCGCGGGATCGAGTTATCCGCCGATTACGGTGACGGTGAACGTGGCCGCCAATGCGGCGGCGAGCGTGACCAGCCAGGCGACGGTATCGGGTGGCGGATCGGCGGCGGCGACGGCATCGGATGTTACTGCGATTGCGCAGATCCCGGTCTGGACGATCACTAAAACCAACGCGAGCAGTTTCACGCAGGGAGAAAACGGGGCCACTTACACGGTGACGGTGAGCAACGCCGGGTCTGCGGGCGCGACCGTGGGCACCGTGGTGGTTACGGATATTGAGCCGGCGGGGTTGACGCTGGTCTCGATGGCGGGCAGTGGATGGAACTGCTCGGGGAACACGTGCGCTCGTAGTGACGCGCTGAGCGCGGGATCGAGTTATCCGCCGATTACGGTGACGGTGAACGTGGCGGCCAACGCGCCGGCGAGCGTGACCAGCGAGGCGAGTGTATCGGGGGGCGGGCCAGGGGCGGCTTCGACATCGGATGTTACGGCGATCGCGACAGCTTGCGTCTTCACCTATCCGGCGACCGTGGCGCTGACGAATTCGGTGCCGGCTTCCGGAGTTCCCGCGACCCAATCGTTCTCGATTGCAGTCACGCCCCGGGCGGGCTGTACTTCTTCGACTACCTGGATGGCCAGCATCAGCGCCGCGGACTATTGGCTGAACATCACGGCGGGAGCCGGCGGGAATGGAGGCAGTGTTTCCAGCGTCGAAGCCAGCGGACTGAGTAATACGGAGCCGGAGGCCCGCACGGGGACGATCAACTTGGCGCCGTCGTCCGGGCAGCCGGTCACGATCCAGGTGACGCAGCCGGCCGCGGCGCCCTCCGCGGAGCCAATCGCACTGGAGGTTACGGCGCTTTACCAGACGGTGCTGGGGCGCGATCCGGACGCCGCGGGCTATGCCTTCTGGACGAGCAGCGGCCAGGCCGGGGTGGGCCAGATGCTGGACTCGTTTGTGACCAGCCCGGAATGCTTCAACAGCGACTTTGCGGTGATGGCGGCCTACCAGGCGGCCACCGGCGCCCCTCCCACGTATGTCCAGTTCCGGGCGGGGGTGACGGCGATCCGCGAGGGCGGCACCATCGGCGGCCTGTTCGATTCGCTGCTGGGCGCCGGCTACACGGCCGCCGACCTTTACCAGAATCTGCTAGGCCGGGCGCCCTCGCTGACGGAGATTGGGGAAGCCGAGGCGGCCGGACTGGCCTCCTGGTTTCAGACGCTTATCGGATTCCCCGCGAACGGCACTCCGGCGGTTGCCGCGGACAATGAATTCCAAAGCACGGGAAGCTTTGCGAGCACGAACGCGGCAGCCGCGGATCACACCAACGCGCTGTTCGTGCGGATGCTGTACCTCACCATTCTGCTGCGCGACCCGGACGCGTCCGGGCTGGCTTATTGGGTGGGCGTGGCGAACACGGGGGGCGCGGGGATCCTATTCCAGGGCGCGGCGGCTATCAATGTGCGCCTGGCGATTGAAGGGACCACTCCCGGCGAGGGTTTCACGGGAAGCCCCGAGTTCCAGAGCTTGTTTTAGGCGGAGAAGGAGGGGGCCGGGCTCGGGGGAGTGCCGCGCGGTGGTGGATTCCGCCGCGCGCGGATCATGGGACCTGCGTGCGGGCGTGTGGAGCGGACGAGTACATCCGGCAGGCTGAAGGCCTGTCGTCATGGCGCGGCAGACGCTTTGGCAGGCTGAAAGCCCGCCCCACCGCGGCAGCCGCCGCGGATCGAGGATTTCTAGCGTGGCGCGGCAGACGTTTTGGCAGGTTTTCGACCGCGCCCCACCGACACGCGGTGTGCGATATACTGCGCCTAAGCGGAGGGGGGACTCAGGATGGGATCAGTGTATCCTCCAACGCTCGATCAGGGAATTCGACATGCGCGGTTATCGTTTCCGCTCGGGAGCCGGACGCTTTCCGGCTATCCTGGCAATTGCCGGCCTGGCAATCATTGCAATGGCAGAGGGGAGGGCCGGGTTCACGGCCCACGAGAAGGCCTATTATGCAGATCCGTCCGTCGTGGCGTATGTGCAGCCGGGCCTGAGCATCACGGTGGTTTCGGCGGCGATCGCCGCGAACGGCACCATCAGCGTGGAATATAAGTTGGCGGACCCGACCGGGGCGGCTTTGGACCAGACGGGAGTTACTACGCCGGGACCGGTCACGTTGAGCTTTCTGGCGGCTTACATACCCAGCGGGCAGGCGCAGTACAGCTCTTACATCACGCGCGTGGCGACCGCGGCGACGGGCGGGGCCACGGCGACGCAGCCGGCGGCGGATTCCGGCGGCAGCACGCAGACGGTGGCGACGGGCGAGTACATTTACACCTTCAAAGCCACGGCGCCGGCGGGATTCAACGCCAACCTGACGAACCGCATCGGCATTTACGGCTCGCGCAACCTGACAGTCTGGGACCTGGCCACAGATTACGCCGATACCACCTTCGACTTTGTTCCGGCGGGCGGGACTCCGCAGCCACGGGATATTGTGCGGACGGTGGATTGCAATAACTGCCATGGGAGCGCGGTCACCGCTACCAGCACCAACGGCCTGGCGGCGCACGGCGGCTCCAGGCGGACGGTAGATTTGTGTATCATGTGCCACCAGCCGCAGAATTCGGATCCCAATACGGGGAACAGCCTGGACATGAAGGTGTTCATTCACCAGATCCACATGGGCAGCTCGCTGCCAACGGTGCAGGCCGGCACGCCCTACCAGATCATCGGATTCGAGAATTCGGTGAACGACTTTTCGACGGTGGTGTACCCGGCCGATGTGCGGCGCTGCGAGACCTGCCACAACCCCAATAACGGCGCGGCGCAGACCAACGCCTGGCTCACCACGCCGGGGGCGGCGGCCTGCGGATCGTGCCACGATAACGTGAATTTCGCGACCGGCGTGAACCACCCCGGGGGACCGCAGGTGGACGACAGCGAATGCGCCACCTGCCACATTCCGCAGGGTGAGTTGCCGTTCGATGCGTCGATCATGGGCGCGCACACCATCCCCGATCAGGCGCCCGGTGTTCCGGGGATCAACTTCACGCTGGTGAAGGTGGCCAACGGGCTGGCCGGGCAGAAGCCGACGGTGACGTTCACGGTTACGGACAACAGCGGCAACGCCATTCCGATGAGCAACTTCAGCACGGGATCGAATTCGCTGTCGCTGACCATGGCGGGGCCGACCAGCGATTACGGCTACACCAGCTTCGGGTCGGACGTGACGACGCCCGGATATGTGACGGAGTCGGCCACCTCGGCCACCTGCACCGCGGGGACTTGTTCGTACACCTTTACCCACGCGGTGCCGGCGAAGGCCACCGGGACGTATGCCATCGGGATTGAAGGGCGCGAATCGATCACGCTGCTGCCGGGCACCACTTCGGCCACCACCACGAATTATGGCGGGGTCAACCAGGTGATTTACTTTTCCGTGGATGGCTCGCCGGTGACTCCGCGGCGCACGGTGGTGGCGCTGGCTAACTGCAACGCGTGCCACGCCTACCTGGAAGTACACGGCAGCCTGCGCAACAACGTGACTTACTGCGTGCTGTGCCATAACCCGAGTAACACGGATGCCAGCACGCGGCCTTCGGCCACGGTGAAAGCGCAACAGAACCTGCCGCCGCAGGGGATCAACTTCGCCATGCTGATTCACAAGATCCACACGGGCGAGAACCTGGAGGCGAACTTCAACACGGATTACATCGTGGTGGGTTTCGGGGGCAGCGAGAACGACTTCGGGGCGGCGTTCGCATCGGTACCGGCTGCGATCCAGAACACCGGCGTGCGGTTTCCGGCCATGGGGCCGACGGGAGCGGTGCAGGATACGGCGGAGTGCTACATGTGCCACACGGGCGGTTCGGAGGCGGTGCTGCCGATCGGCAAGAACCCGGTGACGGATCCGGAGGGGCTGCTGAACCCGTCTCCAGCGACGACTTCGGCCTGCACGGCGTGCCACCTGAACGAGTCGGCGCTGGCGCACGCGCAATCCAACACGTCACCGCAGTTCGGCGAGAGCTGCGACGTGTGTCATGGAACCGGCGCGGCATTCAGCGCGACGCAGGTACACGCGGGCCTCTGACGGGCCGGGGCGGGGAAGTCCCACTCGCGGCCCGATCGCGGTACGACCAGCGAACTTGTGGGCCGGCCGTTAGTGGCGGCGATTCGAGAGCAACTCGCCCTCACCGGTCACTTTACGCGTGTTACATCGAGCTTAGCCTTCATGGATTCGCCGTTGTCGCCGGCCATATTGGCCTCGCCTTTGATGTGGTCGGCCGCCAGCACCAGGTCCAGTTTGACGGTGTGACCGTTGGCGTCGGCCTCCAGGGTGATTTTGTCGCCTTCGATCGTGCCTTTTCCGATGGGGTACTGTTCGTCCTCGTTGGGTCCCACGGTTCCGGTGATTGCGCCGCCGGTTTGTTTGAGCACCAGAAAGGCGGTATCCTCCTTGGTTTCGCCATTCGGGCCGGTGATGTTGAAGCTTCCCGACCATTTCCCGGAGATATCGGTATCGGCTATGGCGGTAAGCGCAAAGATGGTCAGGAGCGAAATCGAAAGCAGAGTTTTCATGGTCCTCTCCTTGAAGAAGTAGAACGGCGCGGCGAGTGGAAAGTTCCCGGTTTTTTGGGGGGAGTCGCCCATGCCGCATCCGGCAAGAGGAAAAATGGGTGCGAGGGCGACTCTCGCAAAGACGCCAAGGCGCAAAGTAACGCCAAGGGGATTTTGGAAGGGGATTTTGGAAGGAGATTGAGGGGCCTCAAGCGAGGATGGAGGCGGCGGTGCGTTTTTCCACCGCCTCGGACCGGGATGGAGAGTGCTTTTCCGGGGGAAGTTATGCGACCCACCATTCACTCACCCGCCTGCCTCATAAGTGGAATCCGCCGATGTAGAATTAGTGCAGACTCACAGCGGTAAGGACGCTTCGCGATGAGCTGTGGTGCGTGCATTCCGGCCTTCCTGGTATTGGCCATGAAACTGTCGGGCGCTCCGGCGGATGATGGGATCGAGAAGCGCATCGATGCGCTCGTCTCGCGCATGACACTGGACGAGAAACTCGGGCAGATGTCGCAATCCACGTCTATGCAGACGCTTTCCGAGTCCATCAAGGAGGAAATCCGCCATGGGCGGTGGGGGTCGTTCCTGAACGCGGGAAGCCCCGCGGATCGCGCCGAAGCCCAGCGTATCGCCCGGCAGGAGAGCCGCCTCGGAATCCCGCTGCTCTTCGGCCGCGACGTGATTCACGGCTATCGCACCATTTTTCCCATCCCCCTGGGGCAGGCGGCAAGCTGGGACCCGGGGTTGATGGAACAAGCCGCCCGGAACGCCGCGGCCGAGGCGAGCATCGAAGGCATCCGTTGGGCCTTCGCTCCCATGCTGGACATCGCGCGCGATCCGCGTTGGGGCCGCATCGCGGAAAGCCCGGGAGAGGATCCGTATCTTGCGGCAACGGCCGGCGCAGCCATCGTGCGTGGATTCCAGGGCGCGTCGCTACTGGATCCATCCTCGGTGGCGGCCTCGGTCAAACATTTCGCGGGGTATGGAGCGGCCGAAGCCGGGCGCGATTATAACAGCGCGTGGATCCCCGAGGGGCTGCTGCGGGACGTGTACCTGCCGCCTTTCCAGGCTGCCCTGGCCGCGGGAGCCGCCACCTTGATGACCGCGTTCAACACCCTGAACGGCGTTCCCGCCACCGGAGATCCGTTTTTGCTGCGCCAGATATTGCGGGGAGAGTGGAAGTTCGACGGCCTGGTGGTGAGCGATTACGAAGCGGTACCCGAAATGGTACCGCACGGTTATGCGGCTGACGAGAGCGGTGCCGCGCGGTTAGCTCTCGAGGCAGGCGTGGATATGGAAATGGTCAGCACGGATTACTATGACCATCTGAAACCGCTGCTATCGAGCGGCCGGGTACCCATGAAGTTAGTGGACCAGGCGGTTCGTAACGTCCTAAGGCTGAAGTTCCGCCTGGGTCTGTTCGATGAGCCGATCCCCGCTCCGGCGCAGGCCGCCGTCACCGCGGAATCGCGCGCGCTGGCACAACACCTGGCCAGCGAAAGCGCGGTGCTGTTGAAGAACCAGGGCAATCTGCTTCCGCTTGCGGCCTCGGTCCCCTCGGTGGCCGTGATCGGGCCTTTGGCCAATAGTCCCATCGACCAGATGGGCACCTGGGTAATGGATGGACGGAGCGAGGACGTCCGCACGCCGCTCGCGGCGCTACGCGCAATGCTCGGCGATGCCCGCGTGTTCTATGCTCCCGCTCTCAAGAACAGCCGCGACACCGACAAGTCCGGTTTTCCAGCCGCCCTGGATGTGGCCCGCCGGGCTGCGGTGGTGTTGCTCTTTCTGGGCGAAGAAGCGATTCTCTCGGGCGAGGCCCGCTCGCGCGCATTTCTCGACTTACCGGGAGCGCAAGCCGACCTGGTAACCGAAATCGCCAGGTTAGGGAAACCGGTTGTGGCCGTCATTCAGGCCGGCCGTCCACTTACTTTTCACCAGTCCGCTGCCGAGGTTGAGGCGGTATTGTGGGCCTGGCATCCGGGCACCATGGGCGGTCCCGCGATTGCCGATCTGCTCTTCGGGCG
>JASHSS010000376.1 GCA_030038565.1 Bryobacteraceae bacterium | reverse complement strand
AATCATTGGCGCGGACGGCGCGCGCCTGATCGTGGTCACTGCTGTAGTTGCTGGCTTGCGTGTCTCTGAGGTTCTGGGGCTGCAACCTCGGGACATCAACGCCCGCGCTGAAACGCTCCACGTCGAACGGCGCCAGCACCGCGGGGATATCGATGATCCGAAAAGCGAAGCCTCTAAGCGCGTTCGCCAGATTGGCGCACTGACCCATGAGCTACTCCGATACGCCGCCGGCCGGGCGCCAGAGGATTTCATCTTCCAGCGGAAGGACGGCCGGCTCCTGGATGACCGGGATCTACAGCAACATGTCTTTCGGCCGGCAGCGGAGGCCGCGGGCATTTATTTCGAGGGCTTTGGTATGCACACCTTCCGCCGGCTAAACGTGACGTGGCGGCAAGAGGTGGGTGCCACGCCTATCGAGGCGCAAAAGGCCGCCGGTCACGCATCGCTCGACATGACGTTCCTCTACACGCAGACAGACGAAGCGCGCGAGCGTGAGCACGTTGGGCGCATCCTGGACCGCCTTAAACCGACCGGGCCAGAACTGGCCCAGATGAAGGCTGAGGGAGGATTGCAATGAGAGAATCCGGCCCGAAGTGCTACGGTAATGCAACGGGGATTATCGGCGATTCCTCGTAAGCTCTTGACTTTATGGTGGGCCCGGCAGAACTCGAATCTGCGACCTCTACCGTGTCAAGGTAGCGCTCTAACCAACTGAGCTACGGGCCCGCGGTGGGAATTTCAATCATATCATGCGGCTCCTCGGACGCCGGGAATTTCCCGCCGCCCGCTCCGGTTCCTTCCGCCGCCCCAGGGGTGGCCTGCGATGGAATGCGCCTTCAATTCCCCTTCACGGCTCTACTACCGAAAGAATAGTCATCGGCGCATTCCCTTCCAGCCGGTTGTTGACGAACAGAAACAGGAATTGCTTCTGTTCCCGCGCGCGTCCGATCAGCACCCGCATGGACTCGCGCGCCGGCAGGTTGGGGTCCTGCACGGAGCTGTAGGGAGCGAATGTTTCCACCGCCTCTTCGTACACACGGCCCTGCCGCAGCAACGCACGGCACACCAGAAAATCGGCCGTCGCCGAATCCGGAATGGCCATCTGACGGCGTAACTCAGGCATGCGCGACCAGGCGTTGTACACATGCGCCACGCGGTGGCCGCGCAGGCAGGCGAAGTAGTCCTTTTCCAGGAAATCGGGGTTGCGGATCTCGACGGCGTAGCGGAAGTGCGGGGGAAGCGCGGCCAGAAACGGGTCCAGCCGGTCCAGAAAGGCGCCCAGGTCTTCGAAGCTGCGCTTGCCGAAGGCGCCGAATTCGAAAATCAGCACGGCGGTCTTCTCGCGGTACGGCCACAGGGGGCGCAGAAACATCTCGCGCAGCATATGGGAATCGAGAAAGGCCTCGTTTTCCCTGCCCGCCTGCGGCCCGTAACGCGCATGCGCCGGGAACACTTTGCAGGTGATCTGTTCCGGCACCTTCAAGGCAAACTGGAATCCCTGGGGGGTTTTCAAAAACAGCGCGCGCCAGAAATCGTCCGTGGGGAATTGGTAAAAGGCGAAGTCCCCGCAAACCGCCGGGAATGTCTCGGCGTATTCGCGCAGGCACTCGGCTTCGAAGACACGCTTGGAGAACCGGCCGCGCGACAGGTAGCGCTCCCGCCGGTAAATCTGCCCCAGCCAGCCTTCGTACTTCCAGGAGCTGCCCCCGATATAGATATGCTCCGCCGCCAAGTCGCGCAAACGGGCCGCCAGCGTTTCGCGGTCGAAGCCGCCGGGATCGTCGAAAAGCGGCCCTACCACGCGTGAGCCACGCGGTAATAATACGGGTCGCCGCCGGCTTCCAGCCGCGGCCCCGGATCCAGCCGCACCATCACAGGCGAGGCCCCCGAGTTGTTGGGTGCACGGAGTTCCACGAGGTGGCCGCGCTTTTTCAGTTCCTCGATCACCTGCGGGGCGGTCCGCTGATCCAACAACAGGCTGCCCGGAGTCATAGCGTGATTGTCGAAACTCGAGACCAGGTGTTCCGTCTGGAAGCGCGGCGCTTCCGTAGCTCCCTCGGCGTTGTAGCCGAACAGGATGTTATAGAACAACACCTGAAGCAGGGCCTGGTCCTGGTTGTCGCCTCCCGGTGTAGAAAGCGCAATCACGGCGCCGCCCGGATTCGTCACGATGGTCGGGCTGAGCGTTACCCGTGGGCGCTTTCCGCCGGCTAACACGTTGGGATGGCCCGCCACCAGCAGAAAACTCTGGGCCCGTTCGGTCAGCGGAATTCCCGTATCCCCTGCAATCACCGAAGGCAACCACGCGCCTGAAGGGGTAATCGAAATCGCCACCCCGTCCTTGTCGATGGCGTCCACGCAGGTAGTGTCCTTGGCGCGCGAAGCGTCGTCAATCTTATAGCGCGGAATGTCGTCATAGAAAGGATGCTTCGGTGGATTCGGCTCCAGCCCTTCGCCCGGGCGGAAGTCCATGGAAGCCTGCGCGGTGATCAACTTGCGCCGCTCCGCCCCATACTCCTTCGAAAGCAGCTTTTCGGTGGGAATGTGGTTGAATTTCGGATCGCCGTAATACGTGTCGCGATCGGCGTAGGCCAGCTTCAGCGCCTCCGTCAGGGTATGGATGTAGTCGGCCGAGTTCAGCCCCATGTTGACCAGGTTGAAGCCCTCCAGGATGTTCAGCGCTTCGATCATGGCCGGCCCCTGGCTCCAGAAACCGGGCTTGTAAACGGTGTACCCCTGGAAGGTGGTCGAGAGGGCCTCTTCCGGCTCCACGCGGAACCCCGCCATGTCGTCATAGCGCAACAGCCCGCCGTTGGCCTTCGAGAAGGCGTCGATCCGCCGGGCGACCTCCCCGCGGTAGAAATAATCCCGCACCGCATCGATGGCCTTGGCGCGGCTGGCGCCCCCGGCCAGAGCCTTCTTCTCCGCCTCTGCCAGTGAGCGCAGCGTCCGCGCCAGGTCCGGCTGACGGAACATCTCACCGGGATAAGGCCCCCGTCCCTGTGGCAGGAAAACCTTCTGAGATGACGGCCACTTCTCCAGATACGCCCTGGTGGCGTAGATGACCCTCGCCCCCCACTCGTCCATGGGATACCCGTCGGCCAGTTCGATGGCCGGTTCAACCACCTCGGAGAAGCTCTTCGTACCGAACTCCCTCAGCGTTACCGCGGCTCCCTCAATCACCCCAGGCACCAGAGCGCAAAGAATGCCGGCCACCGGAACCCAATCGCGCATCCCCTTGTCGGTGGGCGGGTCCACGATCTCCTCGGGCAGATTTTTGCGGTTGCGGAAGAAATCCGCGGTGGCCATCTTCGGCATGGTGCCCACTCCCGCTATGGCGTATACTTTGCCCTCCTTGGTCCGCACCAGAATGGGCGCTTCTCCGCCCATCCCGAAATGGTGAAACTCGGTGACCGCGGCTGCCAGCATGGTGGCGATCCCGGCGTCCACGGCGTTGCCGCCCGTAAAAAGCATGCGCATGCCGGCTTCGGTGGCGTACTCGCTGCCTCCCGCCACCGCCCCATGCGTGCCCCTCGCGGCGAACCTGACCGAGCCACCCGGTGCTTGCCTCTGCGCCCACAAGCCCGATACCACCAGAGTTAATACAACCGCCAGTCTGAGTTTCATAAGCAGTGTCCTTCATTTTATGGGATTGGAAGACCTGCCGGGGGGCGGTATAATTTGCTCACGTGAAGGAATCCGAAACCGGCCGGGATACCGCACACCCCGAAAGCATCAGCCACCAGACGCCCGAGGACGCGGAACCCATGCTCTACTGCCCCGTCTGCTCCACCCGGCTCAGCGAGCGAAAGTGTAAGCTCGTCTGCTCGCAGTGCGGTTACTATTTGAGCTGCGCCGATTACTACTGACCACTATGCCCGATATTCCCGCCTTGCTGGAACGATTCCGCCGCGGCCCCGAGTTGCTGGCCGTGGTGCTGACTGGCGTTTTTGGAGACGAAGAGGACTTTGCGTTGCCCGGCAAATGGACCATCCGCCAGTTGGTGGCTCACCTGGCCGATGCCGAACTGGTGGGAGGGCACCGTTTCCGCCAGGTAATCGCGGAGGACTCGCCCACTTTGATGGCGTACGATCAGGATGCCTGGGTGCGCAACCTGGACTACGCCCACCGCAAGCCCAAGCAGTCGCTCGAAACCTTCCGCCGCATTCGCGCCGAAAATTACGAACTGCTCAAGGCGTTGCCGCCCGCGGCCTTCGAACGCGCCGGCAACCACAGCCAGAACGGTCCCATGACGCTGGCCCAGATGCTGGAAGGCTATGCCCAACATGCCGAAGCCCACGCCCGCCAGTTGCAGGAAACCCGCGAAGAGTACAAGCGCGTGAAAGGCCGGAAATGAGCGCCGCATCCGTGCTGTGGCTTTGTCTGGGGTTGGGGCTGGGCGTGGCTTCGCTGCTCCCCGCCCAAACCGGCCCGCTGGATTTTCTGAACCACAACCGCCCGGTGCCCGACGCCCACAACTGCTATCCCGAGGATGGCCGCTGGAGCGACCGCATCGACCGCGCCCTCGGTACGGGCTTCCCCATCGCCATCGAGCAGGATCTCGCCTGGTACGTACCGCCCTCGGGGCCCGGCCGGGTAGTGGTTTCGCACTCCGCAAAAACCACCGGCGCCGAGCCGGACCTGCGGACCTATTTCTTCGAACGCGTGCGGCCCCTGGTGGAAGCCGCGCTGGCCCAAAACCAGCGCTCAAGCTGGCCCATCATCGTCCTGCACTTCGATTTCAAGGATGTGCAGAAGCCGCTCCTCGAAGCCGTCTGGAGCCTGCTGGGCGAGTACCAAGGCTGGATTACCACGGCTGTGAAATCGCGCGACCCGCACCAACTGGCGCCCTTCGAACCGAAGCCGCTGCTGGTGCTGACCGAGGATGCCGACGAACAAGAGCGGGTGTTCTTCGATGCGGTTCCGGTGGGCAGCCGTTTGCGCGTGTTCGGCTCCGCCCACACCGCCCCTATCGAGGAGAAGCGCACCGCCGAGCGCAATCGCCTGCTGGCCACTTTACCGCCCGAGCAACTGCTCACCGAACGGCCCACGAATTACCGCCGCTGGTGGAATAACGGCTGGGGAGTGGTGGAGGAAGGCGGCCAGCGCCACGCGGGCGACTGGACCGCCGCGGATGACCGGCGCTTGCGGGCGCTGGTCGATCACGCCCACCGCATGGGCTTCTGGATCCGCTTCTACACCCTGGATGGCTTCGCACCCGGCCAAGGGCAAGGCTGGGGAGCGGGTTACAATTTCGGCTCGCGCCAGGCCGTCGAGGCGCGCTGGAAAGCCGCCATCGCCGCGGGTGTAAACCTGATCGCCACCGATCAATACGAGGATTTGGCCAGGCTCATGCGCGGGACGCCTTAAGAGGGTTTCCGAGCCTCTCCAGCGTATCCCAGAACTCCGGGAACGAAACCGAGGCCGCCTCGGCGCCCTCGATCACCGACTCTCCCTCGGCGGCCAGTGCCGCCACCGCGAAGGCCATGGCAATGCGGTGATCGCCGAACGAATCGAACTGCGCGGCGCGGAACTTCTGGTGGCCGGGAATGGCCATGCCGTCGGGGAGTTCCTCAGCCGCCACACCCATGCGGCGAAGGTTCTCTACCACCGTGCGGATGCGGTCGGTCTCCTTGATGCGCAACTCCGAGGCGTCGCGGACGGTGAGGCCGCGCTCCGTTGCGGCGCCCAGCACCGCCAGCACGGGAATCTCGTCGATCAGCGCGGCGGTCAGCGGCCCTTCGACCGCGCCGCCTTCGAGCGCGGAGTATTCCACCTCGATCTCGCCTACCAGTTCGCCATGGCGGCTCTCCAGGTTGGGAATCCGCAGGCGGGCCCCCATGCCGCGCAAAAAATCGAGCAGCGCCGCCCGCGTGGGGTTGATGCCCACGCCGCGAATGGCCAGGTGCGATCCAGGCACCAACAGCGCCGCCGCCAGGAAAAAGGCCGCGGAGGAAAGGTCCGAGGGCACCTCCAGATCGAGCGCGGTCAGCTTGGGACGCCCCTCCACCGTGATGCGGTGCGGCGCCACCGTCAGATCGGCCCCAAACTCGCGCAGCGCAACCTCCGTGTGATCCCGCGAAGCCACCGGACCGGTAACGGCCGTTTCGCCTTCGGCATACAGCCCGGCCAACAGAATGCACGTCTTCACCTGTGCGCTGGCCACCGGCAATGCATATTCGATGGCGTGGAGCGGCCCACCATGGATTTCGAGCGGCGGAAAGCGGCCTTCGCGGGAGCGGATGCGCGCGCCCATTTCCTCCAGCGGCTGGATGATGCGCTGCATCGGCCGGCGGGAAAGCGATGCATCGCCGAAGATGCGGCTGGTGAACGGTTGCGCCGCCAGTATTCCGGAGAGCATCCGGATGGTCGAGCCGGAGTTGCCCGCGTCCAGATCGGCGGCCGGGGCGCGCAGGCCATCCAGGCCGCGGCCGTGGATGACGAACTCCGTTCCGGCTCCTTCCACCTCGATTCCCAACGCCCGCACGCATCCCAGCGTGGAATGGCAATCCGCGCCGGTCGAGTAATTGCGGATCCGCGTAGGCCCTTCGGCAATCGAAGCGATCAGGGCGTAGCGGTGGGAGATGGATTTATCGCCCGCGAGCGACAGAGAACCGCGCAGAGGGCCCGCGGCGGAAACGCGCTTTTGCATGCCGGAAATCCTATCCTAGCGCGGCACGGCAAAGGCGCGGGCCGCGGCCGACCACGGCGGCGCCGCCCGCAGGGCGTCGGCCACTTCCTCCGGCTCGGCGACCATCGACCACATGGCGCCGTGCTTCTCGTCCATGAAGTGCTCGTGGATGGCGCGCCCGAGCAGGTCCGCCAGCGGATCGTAGAAGCCGTTCACATTGACGATCGCGATCGGTCCCAGGAACAGGCCGAGCCGCTTCCAGGTGATGGCTTCCAGCAGTTCCTCGAAGGTGCCGCAGCCGCCGGGCAAGGCCACCACCGCATCCGAGAGTTCCAGCATCAGGAGCTTGCGCTGATGCATGTTGTCCACCAGGTGGCGTTCGGTGAGCGAGATGTAGCCCAGTTCCAACTCGTCGATGAAGCGCGGCAGCACGCCGGTGACCTTGCCTCCGGCCTCCAGCGCCGCGCAGGCCATCCGGCCCATGGAACCGCTGGCGCCTCCCCCGTACACAATCCCGAAGCCTTCGCCGGCTAAATGGCGGCCGAGCCGGGCGGCGGCCTCGTGGTAGATGGCCGGCGTCCTTTCGCTCGAAGCGCAATAGACGCAGACCGTGCGCAGTGAATTGGGCATGTGAAATTCCAGCATGACACAAACAACCGGGCCTGGCGCGAGTGAGACGCCGGAGCGTGTGTTCAGTGGTACGCTCTGATTTCCAGCTCATGCGCGACACCGTGGACAAAGTCATACTGGTTTTCGGGGGAGCCGGCGGAATCGGCGCGGCGGCCGGGGCGCGTCTGGCGTCCCAAGGCGCGCGGGTGGTCATCGCCGATCTGGACGGCGCCCAGGCCGAGGTCCAGGCCGCGCGCCTCGCCGCCGAAGGAAGACAAGCCACCGGCGTGGCGTGCGACATCACCAATCCGCAGCAATGCGAACATGCGGCACAGGCCGCCGTCGATCGGTTCGGCCGGCTCGATGGTGTGGTGAACTGCGCCGGAATCAGCCGGCCGCACGATTCCATCTCGCTCGCGCCCGCGGATTGGGCGCGCATGGTGGACGTGCAACTGAACGGTGTGTTCTACGCGGCGCAGGCGTGCGCCAGGCGCATGTGGGCGTCGGGCGGCGCGATGGTGTTCATCACCAGCACCAATGCCGAAGCGGCCTTCCCCCGGCGGGCGGCCTACTGCGCGGCCAAGGCCGGCGTGGCCATGCTCACGAAGGTCCTGGCTATCGAATGGGCCCGCCAGGGCATCCGCGTGAACGCCGTCGGCCCGGCCTATGTCGCCACGGAAATGACCCAACGCAATATTGCGGCCGGCAACGTCGATGAGGCGCAGATCAAGGCGCGCATCCCGCTGGGGCGGCTGGCTCAACCCGGCGACGTGGCCGATGCCGTGGTATTTCTGCTGAGCGAGCAGGCCAACTTCATAACCGGCCAGTCCCTGTATGTGGATGGCGGCTGGCTGGCCTACGGATACTTCTAACGATCGGTCTTCCCGCCCTTCGCCGGCCCGGCGGACACCGCCCGGTGGACACCGCAACGGCCCCAGCGGCCTGCCGCGGCCCTCGGCCGCCGCAACGGCCCCAGCGCCCGGCGGTCTGCC
>JASHSS010000375.1 GCA_030038565.1 Bryobacteraceae bacterium | reverse complement strand
GGCGTATCGCCGTGAGCCGTCTGCCAGACGATCTCGCCGCGGTCCAGATTGATCGCCGAAATGGTGCCATAGGGAGGTTTGATGAGCGGCAGGCCTTGCACCGTAAGTCCTCCGAAGCCACCGCCTCCCCCGCCGGCAGCACCGCGGCCCCCTCCTGCACCGCGCCCTCCGCCGGCGCGGCCACCGGGCTGTGAACTCGCCCCGGAAGGAGCTTCGCCGCGGCCGCCGGAGCGGGTGGGCAGGGGCGAATCGGCGCCGCCGCTTTCGCCCGGGCCGGTGCGCATTCGCACCTCCTGGCCCGCGGTCCCGGCCACATACAGCATGTCCGAGAGATCCTTGGGCGGATGAACTAGTCCGATCGGCGTGACGCAGGCATTGCAGGCGAAGGCGTAGACCGTGTGAGTTTCGGGATCGTAGGAGCCGCCCGGCCAATTGGTGCCGCCGCTGGCCGTGCCGAGGGTGAGCGTAGCCAGCGGTCCATCGGCCTTGCTCTCCGAGGGCGGCGTGAACACCGGACCAATCTTGTACTTGGCGATCAGCGTGAGCGCCTGGTCGTGCAACGCGGGGGTGAAGTCGATCAGATCATCCACCGAAATTCCGTTGCGCGCATAGGCTGGCGGGCGGGTGGGGAACGGCTGGGTAGGGGAATACCACTCGCCGGGCACGCTGCCTCGCTCGACGCGGCGTTCCTGAATCGGCCACACCGGCTGCCCAGTGACCCGGTCGAAGACGTAGAGAAAGCCCTGCTTGGTGGGCTGCGCGACGGCCTTCACCGCGCGCCCATTCACCTGGATATCGGCCAGCAGAGGCGCCGACGAAATGTCCATGTCCCAGAGCGGATGGTGCACCAGCTGGAAATGCCACTTTGGCTTGCCGGTCTTCAGATCCACGCACACCAGGCTCTCGCCGAACAGGTCGGCGCCCGGCCGGTGACCGCCGTAATAATCGCCCGTGGGCGATTCCACCGGCAGATACACCAGGCCAAGCTGCTCATCCACAGAGATCTGCGTCCAAACGCCGGTGTTGCCGGTGTATTCGGCCGAGCCGTTCTCCCATGTGTCGTAACCCGCCTCGCCCTTCATGGGGATGGTGTGGAAGATCCACAGGCGTTTGCCGGTGCGGACATCGAATCCGCGCACGTAGCCCTTGTTGTTGCGCATGCTCCTGGGGGTCATGCCTTCACGGAAGGCCGCGCCGACGATCACCACGTCCTTGGCCACCGCCGGCGCCGATTGGATTCCGATCTCGCCTGTAGTCAGGTCGGGCTGGATGGTCTGGTCGTCGTCCAGTTTCAGATCCACCGCGCCACCCTTCCCGAATGTGGGGATTAGCGCACCGGTCTTGGCATCCAGCGCAATCAGGCGGTAGCCGGGAGTCACGTAGAGGATGCGCTCCTCTTTGCCGTCGGTCCAGTAGGCCAGGCCGCGGCCGGAGAGTTGGCGTGGAGCGGCGGCCCCCCGCGCACCCTCTTTTTCGCCGTGGACCCAGAGCAACTCGCCAGTGGCAGCGTCGAGGGCGAT
Organism: Bryobacteraceae bacterium; assembly: GCA_030038565.1. Lineage (GTDB taxonomy): Bacteria > Acidobacteriota > Terriglobia > Bryobacterales > Bryobacteraceae > JOPF133. Next base: position 5,105 of record JASHSS010000375.1, on the reverse strand, counting down.
GGCCGCGCGGCGCGATCCGGCGGTGGCGTAGACCACACCGTTGACCATCAGCGGAGTGCCTTCCAGCTTGAACTCCGGCCGGTTACCCAGGTTGTCGGTCTTGAACCGCCAAGCGACCTCGAGTTGGGAAAAGTTGGAGGCATCGATCTGGCTGAGGGGCCGGTAATGGCTGTTGGCGAGGTCGGCGCCATAGGTGGGCCACTCGGCATCTTTGGCGGGCGGCTGGGCCCAGGCGGCTAAGGCACAGACCAACGCTACGATAGGGAACTTCATGCGACCCCTCCTGTGCCTCAACTTGGCGGCCGAGGGCACGTTCTGCTAGTTTATACAAACTCCGCGGGTGGGGCAAAGACAACGATTGTGGTGTCAACAACTGTGGCGGACAGGGTGCGCGAGGCGGCGGCCAAGGCTGAACCCGCCGGGCACGCCGATCACCGATCGCTCCTCCTTGCCCGGAGGGCCGGGTAGGATGGCACGCAAGATGCCATTTACGGGATGTAGTCTAGAATAGAAGGTAAGATGCACTGGTTGCCGCACCTCGATGACGGGGCGTCGGCGCGTCCTGGAAACACGCGATGTTCGTGGCGGTGCAGGGTTCTCTCCGGGTGTACCGCACGCCCAATCTCGAAAGGAGGTACGTGGAAACGGACCAGCTCTGAAACGCTGTCGCCGGGCCATAATTTGCATGAAATCGATTACTTTCCGCTCCCGAAGGTGTCGCACCTGTGCGCTGGCTCTGCCGGCTCTCGGTGTATTGCTGGCAGCTCTGTTTGGACACGCCGAGGAGGGAATGTGGACCTTCGACAACCCTCCGGCGAAACAGCTCCTGGAAAAATACCACTTCACCCTCTCGCAACAGTGGCTCGACCGGGTACGCCTCGCCAGCGTTCGCTTGAACGATGGCGGATCGGGTTCATTTGTCAGCCCGCACGGCCTGCTGCTGACTAACCATCACGTGGCGCTCGGCCAGTTGCAAAAGAACTCCACTGCCGAGCATAACTACGTCGCGACCGGCTTCTACGCGCGGACTCCCGAAGAGGAAATGAAGTCGCCGGACCTCGAGATCAATGTGCTGGAGTCCATGGAGAATGTGACGGCGCGGGTGCAGGCGGCGACCAGGTCCGCGAAAACAGCGGACCAGGAGTTTGCCGCGCGCAAGGACATCATTGCGGCGATTGAGCGCGAGAGCCTGCAGAAGACCGGACTGCGCTCGGACGTGGTGACCCTGTACCAGGGCGGCGAGTATTGGCTGTACCGATACAAGAAGTACACCGACGTCAGGCTGGTATTCGCCCCGGAGCAGCAGACCGCGTTTTTCGGCGGCGACCCGGACAACTTCACCTACCCGCGCTACGACCTGGACATGGCCCTGTTTCGGGTCTACGAGAACGGCAGGCCTCTGGAGACTCCCAACTACCTGAAGTGGAATGCCAAGGGCGCCGCCGATGGGGACCTGGTATTCGTAAGCGGAAATCCGGGTTCGACGCAGCGCTCCGATACCATGGCGCAGCTGGAGCAGGAGCGCGACCTGGTGGAACCGAATTATTTGAAGATCCTGCACGCTCGCCTGGATACGCTGCGCAAGTATTCGGCTGGGAGCCCGGAACACGCGCGCGAGGCCGCGGCGCGGATTTTCGGGTTTGAGAATTCGCTCAAGGCCTACGAGGGGCGCTACAAGGGCCTGCTGGACCCCCGTGTAATGGAGAAAAAACGTAAGGACGAGGCGCAGTTTAGAGCCATGGTGATGGCGAAACCGGAGTGGAAGGCGGCATATGGAAACGCCTGGGATGCAATCGCCGGGGCGGAGAAGAAGTTTCGGTCGCGCTACAAAGAGCAGTTTTATCATGGGCTGGACTCCACCCTGGCCGGCCTGGCGATGAACATCGTGCAGTACGTGGCCGAAATCAAGAAGCCCGACGGGCAGCGGTTGGACGGTTATCACGAAGCGCAACTGGATTCCTTGAAGCAGCAGATGTTTTCGCCTGCGCCGATTTATCCGGATATGGAAATTGCCCGCATCACCGGAGCTTTGGAGTTGGACGTTCAGGGGGCTGGCGAGGACGACCCATGGGTCAAACTGGTGCTGGGCGGCAAAACTCCGGCCGAGACCGCCGCGGAACTGGTTCAGGGGTCCAAGTTGGCCGATCCGGCGGTGCGCAAGCAGCTTGTAGATGGAGGCGAAGCGGCGGTGGCGGCCTCGACCGACCCGATGATCGTGCAGGCGCGCAAGCTGGACCCCATGCGGCGCGAACTCATCAAGTGGACGGAAGATAACGTGGACAGCGTGGAGCAGCGCGCGGGCGAGCAACTCGGCAAGGCGCGATTCGCGGCCTACGGCAAATCGACCTACCCGGATGCAACCTTCACGCTGCGGCTTTCCTATGGGCAGGTAAAAGGGTACCCGATGAACGGTACCAAGGCGCCCTCGAAGACCACCATGTTCGGCTTGTACGACCGGTCCGCGAGCTTTGACAACGAAGGGCCCTTTGCGCTGCCGTCGCGATGGGCCGAGGGCCGCGACAAGTTGAACCTGGCCACGCCGATGAATTTCGTAACCACCAATGACATTATCGGAGGCAACTCGGGATCGCCCGTGATCGACCGCGAAGGACGGATTGTCGGTCTGATTTTCGACGGCAACATCGAGTCGCTGGTGGGGGATTTTGTGTACGAGGGCGAGACCAATCGCGCCGTGGCCGTACATACCGCCGCGATGACCGAGGCTTTGCGGAAGTTGTATGGAGCAGGCCAGTTGGTGGACGAGTTGGAAGAGGGGGCCCGGTAGGGCGACGAATCTTCGCGTGTCGCCACGCTGCAGGTGCACGGCCCCATCCCTGGTTCCCGTGCCTGTTCAGCTCGGCGCGTTGGCGAGCACGCCGTCGATCTTGACCTTGGCTGCCTCGGGCGACTCGCCCAGCCAGGAGGACCCGGCGTTGGGGCAGAGTGCGATCAGTTCCTCCCACGACCAACGCTTGTCCGGGGAGAACGCTGCATAGCCGAGGGAGTCAGCCAGGCGCCAACTCACCTGGATGAGATGATCCAGGCTGGTGTCACCAGGAACCGGCTCCTCGTGATGCATGGCGATCGCCGCGGCCAGTTCGTCGGGGAAGTCCCAGTCCTGGGCCAGGTAGGCGCCCGCCGCGCAATGGTCGATCTCGAAGAGGTCCCGTTCGGTCTGTAGCAGATCGAAGCCGAAATCGTCAGAGACTTCCAGCATGCGCGAATACTCATCCGGATAGGCCGACATCAGCCCCAGGGTGCCCAGATTATGCAGCAGGCCGGTGGTATAAGCGGCATCCCGGTCGGATCGGCCCACCCGTGCGGCCTCCTCGGCGATCACCGCGGTGACCAGGCTGTGGACCCAGACCTTGCGCAGTGCCGCAATCCGCACCGAACTGCGGACCATGCGGTTCAGAGCGACCACGGTCGCCATGGTCTTGATGCGGTCGGTGCCGACCATCATGATGGCTTGAGCGAGGCTGGTCACCTCGCGGCGGAGGCCAAAAAGCGCGGAGTTGGCATAGCGGAGCAACTCCGCCGAGAAAGACGGGTCCATCTTGACGAGATCGCCAAGTTCATGGACATTGACTTCTTCCTTGCCGACGAGGGCAAGGATACGGTGGGCAACCGCGGGAAATGGCGGCACCAGGCGAAGCGCCCAGGGTGCCTGGGGACGGGCGAGTAGTTCGGTCATCACACACTCCGTACATGTGATCGGCAGAATGCCCCGGCAACTTTAGGGTTCCTCCCAATTATTCATAGCGGAAGGGCTGCCCAAGGAAGGGTGGCCCCGGGAAAGTGTCACTCTTCGCGCAAGGCCGCCAGCGGATCCACACGCGCGGCGCGGCGCGCCGGAATATAGCCGGCCAGGGCGGCCACCAGCAATAACAGGGCGACGGCTTGGGAGACGATGGCCGGATCGGTGGGAGTCAGGCCGAAGAGCATCGAGCGCACCAGGCGCACCGCCGGCAAGGTGGCCGCCAGCCCCAACGGGATGCTCGCCAGCAGCAGAATGGCGGTTTCGCGCAGAACCAGCCAGATGACGCCGCGACGCGTCGCGCCCAGGGCCATGCGAATGCCGATCTCGGCCCGCCGCCGCGCCGCGGCATAGGCCACCACTCCGTACAGGCCGATCGATGCGAGCACCAGGGCCAGGACTCCGAAAAACGAGGCCAGCCGGGCAACCAGGCGCTCGCGCAACAACGAGTCGTCGATCTGCGTCGAAAGAAGCTGAAAGTCCAGGGCGATGCGCGGATCGGCAGCGCGGATAACCTGTTTGACGCGCTCCGCCAGATCGGCGAGAGGGCCGGTGAAACGCAGTTCGTAAATGCCGTTCACCTGGAAAGGCGCTGGGTTCTGGGCGATCGGCACATAAATGGTGGGCGGCGGCTGATCGCGCAGGCGGCGATACTTAGCGTCTTTGACCACGCCCACGACCTGCACCTGAGTTTTGGTTCTGTCGGCCAGTTGAAGTTGGTCGCGATACACCCGGCCGATCGGTTTTCCGCCCGGAAACAGTTGGCTGGCCGCGGTTTCATTGAGAATGGCGACCCATGGCGCGCCGGCGGTATCGGCGGAAGTAAAATCGCGGCCCGCCAGCAGCGGCGTGCCCATGGTCCGGAAGAATTCCGGCGACACCAGGTTGAAGAAGGCGTGGATATCCCGCGTGGCCTGGCCGGGAGTATCCACCTGGACGTTCCACTGCCAGGTTTGGCCGCTGATCGGCGTGACCACCGAACGCGCCGCGGCTTCGACTCCGGGGAGTTGCCGCAGGCGGTCCAGCAGATCCGCGGCGACGGCCGATTGACGCTCGCGCGAATACCGGGCGGCGCGTAGATCGGGATCCACCAGTAAAATGTGGTCGCGGCGGAAGCCGGTGTCCTGGGTGAGCAGCAGGCGCAGGCTGCCGGCGAACAGACCGGCGCCAATCAGCAGGATCAGAGAAACCGCCACCTGCAGCACCACCAGCGCCCGGCCGAGCCCTAAACGGTGGCGCGAATCGGTGAGGCCGCGGGCGCCTTCCTTGAGGGCCGCCTGGGGCGCCAGTTGGGTGGCCCGGAGGGCGGGAGCGAGGCCGAACAGAAGTCCCGTGGCCACTGCCAGGC
>JASHSS010000374.1 GCA_030038565.1 Bryobacteraceae bacterium | reverse complement strand
CAAAATGACGCCCAGTTCGGTCATCCCCGGCGCCTGGCGGTAGGAAAGATACATGGCCGGCTCGGGCGCCGCCGCCAAGCCGGAGCCTTTGACATTGCCCACCACCCCCACGATCTGATAGCGCGTGGGCGGCGGCCCCACTTGGACTTGCTGGCCGAGCGGTTCCTGGCCGGCAAAATAGCGCCTCACCAGCTCCTGGTTGACCACCACCACGGGCGGCGCATTCGGGGCGTCGGAATCGGCCAGCAGGCGCCCACGCACCAGGGGAATGCCCAGGATGGCGAAGTATCCGGGGGTCACCCGCGGGTAGCGGGCAAAGGGCCGCTGGCCCGGAGGCGCCGGCGGACGGCCCACGATGGAGAATGTGTTGGTGGCATGCCACGACCCCGGCGGCAGTTCGCCGGCTTGCGTAACGGTGGCCGCTTCCACGCCCGGAATGGCCTGGGCCCGCTCTAAGAGCTGTTCCACGAAGGCGGCCTGCTGAGACTGGCTCCGGTAGCGCGCGCCCGCCAGGTTCAGCGTGGCGGCCATCAGCCTGCCCGGCTGGAAGCCCAGTTCGCGATAGCGCATCTTCCAGAAGCTCTGGATCATGAGCCCCGCGCCGGTCGCCAGAATCGAGAGCGTGGCGATCTCCGCCGCCGCGATCAGGGAGAGCGTCCGCATCGCACCGCGCCCTCCGATCACCGGCCCGGCCCCTACTTTGATGGCCTCCCCCAGGCGGATTTCGGTGGCGCGAAAGGCCGGCGCCATCCCAAACAGCAGGGTGGTCGGCAGGCCAGTGGCCAGGGCTAACGCCAGCACGCGCCCATCGAACGGCAGGTTTTCTAGACCCGGTAAGCGGTATCTGCCCCACGCCAGCAGCGGATAGCGCGCCCCGTAAGCGATCAGAATTCCGGCGCCCGAGGCCAGCGCTCCCAGCAGGCCGCTCTCGGTGAGGAGTTGCGACACCAGCCGCCGCCGCGAGCCTCCCAACACCGTGCGGATGGCCAGTTCGCGGTCGCGTTCCATCAGGCGGACCAGCAGCAGGTGGCTGACATTGGCGCAGGCGATCAGCAGCAGAAACGCGGCCGCCGCCACCAGCACCATCCCGGCCCTGGCGGCATCCCCGAAGAGGTGCTCGCGCAATGGCATCATCTGGATAGTAATGATGGGTTTAAAGGGCGGCAGCGGCAGGCGGGCCTGGATGGCATTCATCTCGGCGCGGGCCCGCTCCAGCGGCACGCCCGGCCGCAGCCGGCCGATCACGTTACGGACGATCGACCCCACCGGATGTTGGAGATCCAGCTCCCCGGCTTCATCCTTGCCTAGCGGGGTGATCACCTGGACGGCATCGGGACCGGGAAAGACGAAATCGCGCGGCAGCACGCCCACCACGATGTACTGGCGATCGTCCAGGGTAATCGGCCGGCCGATGATTTTGGGGTCGGCCGTGAACTGACCGCGCCAGAGACCGTCGCTGACCAGCGCCACCGCGTCGCGGCCTTTGTAATCTTCGGTTTTGAGGAAATTGCGACCCATTGCCGGCTGCACACCCAGAATCGGCAGCAAGGAAGCCGACGCCCGCGCGGTCTGGGCCTCGATGGGCTGCTCACCCCCGGACAGGTTGCGGGACACGTACATGTACGCGGCCAGGTCGGTGAAGGACTGGTTCTGCCGCCGCCACTCGAGAAAAGCCGCCGTCAGGGTGACGTCGTCGGTGGTGCTGCCCTTAAGGATCTGGGTCATCCACGCCAGGCGATCGCCTTGGGGGTACGGCAGGGGACGTATGGCCACCGCGTTGAGCACCGTGAAGACCGCCGTGGTGGCGCCGATTCCCAGCGCCAGCGAAAGACCCGCGGCCAGTGTAAATCCGGGCCGGCGCGCCAGAGCACGGGCCCCGTAAGCCAAGTCCTGGAACAGCATCATCCTGACTTAGAAACCGCCGGGCGTCCGCAAGTTTCCTGATGGGGCAGGGTTCGAAGGGCGGATTCGGAGGGCCGTGCTCGTCAGCTCCAGCTTTCCGTAAGCGGTTGCACGAAAATATCTTCCGGGATGCCTTGGGCGATGGCGGCCTCTTTGGTGCAGATCCAGTACTCGGCCTGCCAGTGCTCCTGCCGGTCGTAAGGCGGGCGGTAGACGAAAAATCCCTGAGCGCGCCGGCGTACCCGCGGCTCGATGCGAGTCTCCTTGCCCAACGCGTACGCCTCTCTCAAGGCCGCCTCGTAGCTATCGAAGGGGCCGTCGATATAATCGCGATGATTAATGATGTGCCAGTTCATGAGCCGGTGCAGGCGTCGCCTCTCGCCGCCGGGCCGAACTTGAACGAAAGCGCCGGACCGCCCGGGTCCGGGAATACGGACCTTAGCCGAGAGTTCGCCTGGAGTTCCAATGGTATGGATGAACCAAGGCGGCGATAGGTTTCAAGCGCACGCCGATCCGTCGCTCGGACCCGGTTTCCGCGCCCTGCCCTGGCGCGCACAGGCCTCGCCCGTACTCCAATCCCCGAGCCGGCGCCAACTCTTTCAGCCGGCGCGCCATCGGCGCCAGGCATAGCCCACGCCCGCGCGGTGTATCCGTACCCCGTGCCACTCGCCGGGCCAGTTCCTCCCGGCGGCGCGGCGATGCGCCCGCCAACTGCAAAATCACCCGTAAGAGCCGGCCAGTGCGGGCTTGCAGCGGCCTATAATAGGGGTTCCTTATGAGAGTGGAAGTCGTTCTGACAGAAACGGATATCGCCCAGGAATTCACCGAGGCCATGGAGGCGCGCGACCTCCCGGAGAAGTTCTTTTACTGGTTCCCCCGCTCGGTGAAGGAGTGGGAGGCGCTGGCTGCCAACCCGGAACTCTACGGCGGGCTGGCCGAAACCTGGGGGAGAATGACGGGATATGCCGAGGCAATGACGCACCATTTCGCCGGGCAGATCCCCGTGATCAGCTTCGGGGCTGGAGACGGAACCCGCGACCGGATGCTCATGGATGCCCTCAAAAACGCCGGACGCGAATGCGCGTATTTCCCTGTGGACGCCAGCCAGGCCATGCTGGAACGGGCTTGCGCCGCGGCCGACGACGACGATATCGAAGTGGTGGGAATCAAGGCTGACATCTCCAGCCCGGTCCACATGGTATTTGCCGCGGATGCCGCCGAGGCGCCTCGCCTGCTCGTATTTTCCGGCAACACCATGGGCGCCTTCGACCCCCTGGCGCAGATCCGCTACGTGGCCCAGTGCATGAAAACCGGCGACCGGCTGATCGTGGATGGCGAACTTTTCGACGAGGTGAAAACCACCGCTCGGCGCGACCACCCGGCAGCCCGCAGATTCCTCTGGTCGCTGCTGGCGTCCGTTGGAATTTCCGATGCCGATGGCGAATTGCGCATCAATGCCAAGCACGACGAGCGGCATGCCGGCCTGCATCTGAACACCCGCTATTTCCGCGCCGATCGAGACATTTCGGTGACGGTGATGGGGAAAGAGATGCCCATGGAGCGCGGCGAGCGCATCGGGCTGAATTTCCAGTACTCCTATACGCCCGAAGCATTCCGCTGGCTCGTGCAGGAGCAGGGCGGCCTGCAGATCCTGCGCGAACACGAAAGTTCCGACGGCCGGTTTTTGACGGCGGTCTGCTCGAAGTAGACCGCGGCAAAGATGATCCCTACCGTGGACGCCGCCCTTGAACGTGCCGCGCTCATGAGCCTGGCTCGGCGTGTCCGCCCGGCTCCACGCTGGCTTTTGCGCGTTTCAGCGCGCCGCACTCCTCCGGAGCTAAAATAGAAGCCATGGCGTACACGCCATCCACCTCCCGGCCGGCCCTCTTCGGCTCCGATTAACCGCGCCATCCCCGGCGGCGCGCGCCGTTGTGCCGGTGCGCAAATCCTCAACTTTCACAACTAGAGGAGAATTTCCATGGCTAAGATTTCGGCCGGGGTGCATCCGGATTTGCCGAGCATCCTCGGTCCGCTGCCGGGGCCCCGTGCGCGCGCCGTGATCGAGCGCGACTCGCGGGTGGTTTCCCCCTCCTATACGCGCGGCTATCCACTGGTGGTGGAGCGCGGGGAAGGGGCCGTGATCCACGATGTGGATGGCAACCGGTTTCTGGATTTCAACGCCGGCATCGCGGTGGTGGCCACGGGCCACTGCCACCCGCGCGTGGTGGAGGCCATTCAACGCCAGGCGGCCCGGCTGATTCACATGTCGGGCACGGATTTTTATTACGAAGAACTGGCGGCGCTGGGTGAAGCCCTGGCGCGCATCGCGCCCGGCGGGGTTCCCCGGCGGGTTTCCTTCGGCAATTCCGGCGCCGAGGCCATCGAGGGGGCCATCAAACTGGCCCGCTACGCCACCCGGCGGGAGAAACTGATCGCCTTTTTCGGCAGCTTCCACGGCCGCACTATGGGGGCCCTCTCGTTGACTGCCCGCAAAGCCGCACAGCGCGAGGGGTTCGGGCCGCTGGTGCCCGGCGTGGTGCATGCGCCCTATCCTTATTGTTACCGCTGCCCGTTCGGAAAAGAGCCCCAGGGCTGCGCCGTGGAGTGCGTCCAATTCATTGAGAACACTTTGCTCAAAACCATCGCTCCAGCCTCGGAAACGGCCGCCATCGTGGTGGAGCCGGTGCAGGGGGAGGGGGGCTACATCGTGCCGCCACGGAAGTTCTTCGACGAGTTGGAGCGGGTCGCGCGGCAAAATGGTATCCTGCTGATTTTCGACGAGGTGCAGTCGGGAATGGGGCGCACCGGCCGGATGTGGGCGGCCGAGCATTTCGACGCCGTGCCGGATATCCTGGCGGTGGCCAAGGGCATCGCCAGCGGCCTGCCTTTGGGCGCGACCGTGGCGCGGGCGGAACTCATGCAATGGGCGCCGGGCGCGCACGCCTCCACCTTCGGCGGCAACCCGGTGGCCTGCGCGGCGGCCCTGGCGACCATCGGGCTGTTGGAAAACGGATTGGTCGAAAACGCCGCTCGCACGGGAGCGTACTTCATGGACCGGCTGCGCGAGTGGCCGGCGCGCTTCCCGGTAGTCGGCGACGTCCGGGGGCTAGGCCTCATGATCGGAGTGGAACTGGTGCGCGACCAGGCTTCTAAGGAGAAAGCCGCGGGGCTTCGCGACCGGGTGGTGGACCTGGCGTTCCAGCGCGGCCTGTTGATCCTGGGAGCCGGCGAGAACACCTTGCGGCTGTGCCCACCGCTCACCATCACCCGCGAGCAGTGCGATTTCGCGGTGGAAACGCTGGAAGAGTGCCTCGGTCAGGCGATCGGAGACGCATGAGAATACTCGACGTGGGCTGCGGGATTCACAAACAGCCAGGCGCCATCGGGCTGGATCGGAATCCCGCAAGCCGCGCCGATGTGCTGGCCGACCTGGACCGTTTCCCTTACCCCTTCGCCGACAGTTCCTTCGATCGCCTCACCGCCATCCACGTGATCGAGCACGTGGACGATGTCATTCGCACCATGGAAGAATTCCACAGGCTGGTGCGTCCCGGAGGCACCGTGCGGATTGAGACACCCCACTACACAGATTTCAGCTCGTTTTGCGATCCGACCCACAAAAGCCACCTCAACAGCTTTAGTTTCAGGTACTTCGGCGAAAAGCACGGCGGTTTCGGCTATTATTCGCCAGTCAGATTTCGTGAGATTTCCATCCGCCTCAAGCTACTTGCATTCTGGAGATGGCTGGGATTCGAATTCCTGGTCAACCATTTTCCGCGCTACCGCCGTTTTTGGGAGTACTACCTTTGCTATGTGGTGCGCGGGAAAGTTATGGAATTCGAATTTGAAGTCCTGAAATGATGGGCTGGCTTTACCGGGCTGCGGACGCTCTGCGGAGGCGGCGTCTGGGCGGGAATCACGGGCGGATGGGCGAAGACCTGGCCCACCGTTTTCTGCGCCGCCATGGGTGCACCGTGGTGGCGCGCAACTACCGGACCATGTCGGGATCGGGCGAGATCGACCTGGTGGTCTGGCAGGGACCGGTCCTCGTGTTCGTGGAAGTGAAAACCCGCGCCACCAACGAGTTCGGAGAACCGGACCGCGCCGTGGACGCGGAAAAAGAAGGCCGCCTGCGACGGGCTGCCAGGGATTACGCCCGGCGCGCCGGAGTGGATTGGGGAAAGACCCGTTTCGATGTGGTCAATGTGACTTTGGGCCGGCCGGCGCGCGTGGAGTGGCTTCGCGACGCCTTCGTCCGCTAGCCACCGGCTAACGGTGGTTGTGGACCCTTTGGTACTGGTAAGTCTTTTAGGACCTTAGTACTTTTACGCTAAAGTAGATTCGAGAATTCTTGTGGCATGATATATCCGTAGAGGCTCTTCGAAACCCTTGTTTCGTGAACAGGGAAATCCGATGACCACTGAAAGCACCAACCGCGCTGAACCAATGCCTATCTGGCTGGCCGCCTTAATGGCTGCCTGCTGCCAGGCAAGCCGGGGCGGGGCGGGTGCAGCCGTCCGCTGGAATCATGTTTCGGGCAAGGCCCTCTACACCAACCTGGGCGCCGATCCCGAACTGATCGTGCCGTTAGGAGTTTTCCTGCAAGGGGGCCAGACCCTGGCGGTCTCCTGGATTCCCGGGGATACGACTTACACTTTGGAAATCGGCCAGGCCGCCTGATTTCAGGGCTTTCCCAACGCCTTGTTCAAGGCCGCCAGTTGATCCAGAAAGGGTTGTGGGATGGCGCCATCGAGATCTACGGGCACGTCCCAGGTGACCGCCCCGCCCGCATCCCGCACCTTGCGCGTATAGGCGATCACCTGGTCTGTGGTGAAGCGCGGCGCGCCTTTTCCCCAGGTCTCTCCCAGGTAGCTGAGCATGTGAATCCGGACGCCGTCGATTTTGCCGCCGGTCGCGCGCCGGATGGTCACGAGGTCCGGTTTGTCGATTTCTCCAGCGGTGAAATCTTCGTGCGGGGTGAGCGATAGCATGCGATAGACCACCCCGGGGTTGAAAGCCAGCGCGGCATCGGGGTTGCCGGCGCGGGCGGCGGCGGCGAAGCTGGCAAAGTTCGGCGGCTCCGGGGAGCGGTACATCGAATTCGGAAAATAGCAGCCGTCGAACCACCATCCGGCCACTTTCTTTCCCCAGCGTTGGGACCATTCACGGATCACCTGCTCCCACTTGCCCTGAAACTCCCGGTTGGGGAACGGACCGTTGCGCCACTCCAGAGCCGCATCGGCAACCTTATCCTGGGCGGGCGCGCCGGAAGGCAGATACACCATCAACCGGATGCCACGCCGGTCGAGGGCCTGATACAGATCCGAAACGAGGTCGCGGCGCGAACACTTGCTGGGCCGGATGCCGGTGAGGCGGTCGTAGGCCGCGTTGGGAGCCAGGTAATACCCCGAGTTCTGGCCGATGCTGATCTGGTAGTAGCCGGCCCCCACGCTTTCCAACTGCCGCGCCATGCGCTCGACATCGAAGCCATCCACGAGCTGGTTCCAGCGCTCGACCGACATATCCAGATGGTGCACCTGTGCCTGCCAATCCGCCAGGTAGTGGGTCATGACGCCGAATCGCGCCTCGGGAATCCATTGGGCGCGATCCTGAGCGCCCGCCGCCAGAGTCGCGGTCAGGCCCAGGAACAGCAGCGTGCCATGCGGGTAAAACCTCATTTCGGTCTTGCGGTACCGTTACCGTTTCAGTGTCCGCCGCAGGGTATGCGCTGTCAAGCGCACAGTGTCACGTTATAATCGTCTGTTGCCGAGCCCCGCTTTCGATTCCGGAGGTCCGTTCCCTTTTGCCCGAACTGCGTAAGGATCCCATCACCGGCCGATGGGTGATCATTGCCACTGATCGCGCGAAGCGCCCCAGCGATTTCATCCGCCAACCCGTGCCGCCCGCTATAGCCGGGGTTTGTCCGTTCTGCTACGGCAACGAGCACAAGACGCCGCCCGAAGTGCTGGCGTACCGCAACGGTGGGGGCCGTGACGAGCCAGGCTGGCGGGTGCGCGTGGTGCCGAACAAGTTTCCCGTTCTGGGCATTGAAGGCGAGTTGAACCGCCAGGGCGAAGGCATGTACGACCGCATGAACGGCATCGGCGCCCACGAAGTGATTATCGAGACGCCCCAGCACGCGCTCACCTTCGGGGAACTCCAGGAAAAGCAGATCGAAGAGGTTTTGTGGGCCTTCAAAGACCGCGTCAACGATCTGAAGAAGGACCGCCGGTTCCA
>JASHSS010000373.1 GCA_030038565.1 Bryobacteraceae bacterium | reverse complement strand
TTGCCGGCCGGGTAATACAGCAGTACCGGCCGAACGATGTTCTGCGCCTGCGGCCTCTCCGGCGTGCCGGCGGTTCTCTCCGGATAATTCCAGTTTTCCGAGCCAGGCGCCACGCCCGGATAAAGCGGGATTTCCCGAGCGGGCGGGGCCAGTTGCGCCCAACCGGCGGCCGTCAATCCGGCCAGCATACAGATCCTTGGAAGATTCACTCCGAGCATGGGAACCTCTTTCTCCGCAAGTGATATGGTACCGCCGGCGAGCGGTGCCGGCTTGGTCGCAATCACGTATTCATTCCTGGATTTGATTTCGCCGGGTTCGGTCGTCTTCCATTTGCATACGGGCAAGTTCCTGTGATTTCATTAGGAGTGCCTCCCCAAGAAGTGCCGCTAAACTCCCCTGGTCGTGAACCGCTCCTCCTAGCCGCTCTACACATTGTTCACGAGTATGCGAACTTCGTCTCGTCCGCAGAGATGGTTCTGTTTGGTCGAGATATAGACGGAAACTGCTTCAAGCCGCCTATCAACACGCACGTTAGCCACGCCTTCTATATGAACTGCCGGAAACTTGCTGATTTCTTCCAGAACAAAATGGGTCGGGAGGGTGATGATGTTTTGGCGATGCACTATATCAGCGGCTATAAGGGCGACTTGCCGGTGTCCGACGAGTGGCGGAAGTCGATCAACAAGCAACTCGCCCATGTGACCTTTGAGCGGGATGTGGCTCCGAGGGAAATAACGCGAGATGTGCAGCTAGCCCTATATGACGAGTTGAAGAAGGCTTGGCGAACGTTCAGAAAAGACCTACCAGAATCCTATGCTCGTGAATTCAGAGAGAGAGTACTGGAGCGCAAGGCTCTTCCGAATGGTCAACCCTCGGAGTTCAGTGCCTACGATCTGGATTGAGGTGGGCAAGCTGACGGAAGCGGCGCAAGACGGGCTGGATTTGACTCGTTTACTTCGGGGCAGACACGGCCTCAGGTCTCTTCAGTAGCCCTATACGCAAGCGCTTGACACCAAGGACCTTGGTGGTGCGGATGGAGAGAGTTGAACTCTCACTCCCTTGCGGGAACTGGATCCTAAGTCCAGCGCGTCTGCCGATTCCGCCACATCCGCGGGGCGCTTTCCGGATTATACCAACCCGAGGAACCGCGGCTGATAGCCGGGGAACACGCCCGCCAGCGTGGGGTTGCCCATGTGGCGCGCCACCAACTCGCCGAGCACGTCGCGGAAATCGCTGGTGAGCGCGAGGTCGCGGCCTTCGTAGAGTTGCTCCGGCCGCAGCCCGGGCCATCGGCCGTAGACTTTTCCGCCTCGGATGCCGCCGCCCATCGCGAACATCACGTTGGCATGGCCGTGGTCTGTGCCGCGGTTGCCGTTCTCACGGGCGGTGCGGCCGAATTCCGACATAGTGACCAGCGCCACATCGGCCATGCGGTCGCCCATGTCGCGCCAGAACGCGCTCAGCGCCTGCCCGTATTCGCGCAGCAGGACGGCCAGTTGGCCTTCGGAGGCGCGCTGGCCCAGTTCGTTCACATGGTGATCCCAGCCGCCGATATCGGCGAAGGCCATCTCCATGCCCACATCGGCTTTGATCAGTTGGGCGATCTGGCGCAAGCTGTCGCCGAAGCGCCCGCGCGGATACTGGGCGCCATCCGCGGGGGTGTAGGGCTGCTTCTGGAGCGATTGCAGAATCGCTACGGCCTCGAAGGTCTCCTTGCCGGCCGCGCGCAGCACCGGGTCTTTGGACTCCGCATACATTTCCTGGAATTGGCGGGCCGCTTCGGCGTCGCGCACCTGGAAGCCGGCCAGGCTCTGCAACGCCACGGCTGGATTGGCGCCCGCCATGGAGCGCGAAAGCGTAGCCCCCAGCGAGACGGCGCGCACGGGAGAGACTGGCTTCAGCCCCGGCGGCTTGGGAAGCGCGCGGTTCATCCAGCCATCGTGGGTGGCCTTCAATCCGGGGGTGCCCGATTCCATGTAGTCCTGCGCGTCGAAGTGGGAACGGGTCGGATCGGGCGACCCGACGGCGTCCACAATCGCCAGATGCTGCTGGTCGAACAGCGGCTTGAGGGGCGCGAGCGAGGGGTGCAGGCCGAAGAAGCCATCCAGGTCGATGGCGGCATCCTCGCGATTGGCGCTGGAGGGCCGCGGCACGGCAATGGTGGGGCGCAGATCGTAGTAGGCCTTCTCGCCGTGGGGGACCACCACGTTCAATCCATCGGCGGCGCCGCGCTGGAAAATCGCCACCAGAATTTTATTGCGCGGTGCGGGCGCATCGGCCGCGTAGAGGGCCCGCTTCAACCACAGGGGCGCGCTGCCCACTCCTACCATGGCCAATGCCGAATTGCGAAGAAAAATACGCCGTGTGCTCATAGTCCCTCCGCGTTTAGTGTTTCTGAAAATCGGGAGACCCCAGGGCGATCCCGGCCAGGTCGCCCGGCCGGGGCGCGTTCGAGGCATCCACTTTCACGCCCGGCATCTTGTTGCCGGCCAGTTGCAGGGCAAAATTCATGCGCGCGAGCAGGCCGGCGGTGTTGACCCATTCCTCGCTGGAGTTGGAATATCCGGTGGGTTCCTGCTTGCGGTAGAGCGGTTCGCCAAGCTGCGCCACCTGGTTCACCAGGGGGAAGGCGAAATCCACGTCGCCATTCACCGCGCGCACCGCGCTGGCCACCATTTCGAGCGGCGATTTCATCTTCGAGCGGTACGCCCCCGCCGACCAGAACTCCTTCGACGCCAGCATGGTCCGCAGCACTTCACGGATATCGCCATCGCTCTTCAGAAAGGTCTGCGCCATGCGATCCACCAGCGCCGCGGGTGGATCGTCGGCCACGAAGCGCTGCGCCAGCAGGCGTGAAATGAAGTGCGCGGTGGAAGGATGATGAGCCACGATATCCAGGACTTTTTCGCCATCGCTTTGGCCGCCGCCGGCCGGAATCTGGATGCCCAGCACGGTTTTGGGGCCCTGGTCGTGCAGCCGCGGATTGAAAACGAACGCGCCGCCGCGCTGCGGCTGGTTGATGGTCCAGCCGGTGAAGCAGCGGGCTACTTCGGTGACGTCTTTTTGCGTGTAGCCGCCATCCACTCCGAGCGTGTGCAGCTCCAGCAGCTCGCGGCCGTAGTTCTCATTCAAGCCGCGGCGGGCCTGTTTCGCGTTGGCGGGGTTGCGCGGACGGGGCGCGGAGGGGCCGACCGATTGCCAGTTATCCAGGTAGAACAACATGGCCGGGCTTTTGGCCGTGGCTTCCAGCAAGTCGCGGAACTTGCCCAATACGTGCGGGCGGATGGCGTCGCGTTCGTACTCCGTCACCAGGTAGTGGTCGGCGCCTTTGTCGAGGTAGATGTTGAAGTGGTTGTACCAGAAATCCGCCAGCACTTCCTCGAGCTGCCGGTTGCTGTAAACGGCCCGCAGGATTTTGGCTTCCGAGAGGTCGCGCGCCACCACCTGCGCGGGGCCGTTGGTCAATTCGATGCGGCGGCGCAGATCCGGCGAGGCGAAGGGAAACATGCCCTGGCGCATCTGCGGCGGCATGGCGGCGATGGCTTCATCCTGCGTGTCCCTGGGCAGGGTTTCGAAGAAGGCCACCCGCTCGAGGGGCGTGCCGCGGCGCAGCGTGCGGATCTGGACGACATTCAGGATTTGCGCCAGCGGCGGCGTTTGGGGAGCGCCGGGATTGGCGGCGCCGGCGGCATCGCCCTGCTTGCGCTCAGCCCGCGCCACCAGTTTCTGAATCATGGCCTGGCGCTCCGGATCGCTTGGGAAGGGCAGTTGGCCCGCTACCATCAGGCGCACGATCTGCGGCGCCGGATAATTGCGCACCAGTTGCTCGCTGGTCATGCCGAGGCTGTCGAGATACTTCAGCTTTTCGCTCAGAACCGGATTTTCGGGAATCTGCCCGGGGTGCAGTTGCAGGTCGATCCACTTCTTCAGACCCATGGCGCGCAGGGCCTGCACGTCGCCGGGGCGCGGGCCGAAGGTGAGGCGGTTGAGCGCCTGGGCGATCCGTTGATCGCGGGGAATCTGGCGGAGGAATTCGCGCGCCTGGGCGGCATCCTCTTTCGCGGCGTAACCCGCCACGCCGGAGAATCCGATGGCCCCGCCCACTACCGCCAGCGCGACAACCCGTTTACCGTGCATTCGCTTTCCTCTGTACATCATAAACTCCGAACCGCCCCGGCAAGTTGCGCGGAGCGAGCGTAAAGATCCGTAAAGGCGGGCGCGGGCGGCAGTATCGCGGTGACGGTAGCGTCTGACACAATAGCAAGGGGGAACTATGGCGCAGGAAATCGCGACTTTGGGCGGAGGATGCTTCTGGTGCCTGGAAGCGGTTTATCGGGAGATGCACGGCGTAAACCGTGTCGAGTCGGGCTACATGGGGGGACACCTGGATAACCCAAGTTATCAGGACGTGTGCACGGGCCGCACCGGCCACATCGAGGTGGTGCAGGTGACCTTCGATCCCGAGGAGGCTTCCTACCGGGATATTCTAGAGGTCTTTTTCGCGATCCACGATCCGACCTCGCGCGACCGCCAGGGGAACGACGCCGGAACCCAGTACCGCTCCGCGATCTTCTACCACGACGACCGCCAGCGCGCCACGGCACAGGAGCTGATCCGCGAGCTCAACGCTGAGGGCGCCTACGCCCGCCCTGTGGTCACCGAGCTGCGTCCGGTGGCTCCTTTCTACCGCGCCGAGGATTACCACCAGGAGTACTTTCAGAATCACCCGGAGCAACCCTACTGCGCCTTCGTAGTGTCGCCCAAGGTGCAAAAATTCCGGGAGCATTTCGCCACCCGCCTGCGGCGCGGGCAGGGAGCCTGAGGCGGCGAGTCGCGCCCGTACCCGGGCGTTCACCAGGAGGTTTCAGGAAATAGGCCGCCGCGCACCGGCGAACGGCTGGGTTGGATGCCCTGTACGAATGGACCGCCCTACTTTTTGGTCAGCTTCAGATCGAGGATCGCCTGCTTGCGGGAATCGAAGGAGCTCAGCGATTTGGTGGGGCTGGAAACCCCATGGAAATCGGCCCGGAGCTCGTAGTCTACGTCTGTGCTCAGCTCGTGGAAGT
The DNA here is from genome assembly GCA_030038565.1 of Bryobacteraceae bacterium. Classification (GTDB taxonomy): domain Bacteria; phylum Acidobacteriota; class Terriglobia; order Bryobacterales; family Bryobacteraceae; genus JOPF133. Next base: position 8,768 of record JASHSS010000373.1, on the reverse strand, counting down.
AGTAGCTACCGTTGTCCTGTGTGATGAAGGAACGGATCTGCAGCGTCTTGGTGTTTTTCAATTGCACAACGGCTCCGGACACAGGCTTGTCATCGGCGCCCGTCACCACCCCCTGCACGCTGCGGGTATGGCTGTCAGCCTTTTTCCCATAGGTATCTTTGTACCCCTGGGCCCATCCCAGCGGGGCGCAGTAGAACGCCGCGACGGCCAGGCACACCAGCCATCCGCCGCCCGCCAGAAGCCTGCGGCGCCAGAAATCCGTCCAGGATCGCCTGCCTGTCATCATGCCGGCCCTCTCCATTCTAGTGCCAATCTTCGTCGGACTCCTCCTCTTCCTCGTCTTCCATAAAATCTTCCTCTTCTTCCTCTTCCTCGAGGTCCTCGGCCGATTCCAGTTCCAGAGGATCGGTGCTCACCACTTTCAGGTCCGCCCCACACTCGTCGCAACTAAGCGTGTCGCCTTCGTCGACGTCTTCCTCGTCGACGTCAATGGCGCCTTCGCATACCGGACACGTGACCATGGATTTTCAATTCCTCCCCAAAAATACTGTTATACGATAGAATCCCGCGTTTGCAACCTGAATCCCCGGCACGCTCGATTTTTTATTTGGCGGCTCCTTTAGCCATCCGCCGACGGGTGGTCGAGGGTACGATCCCCTTCATCCGAAGGTACAGAAAAAGCTGGGCCCGGTGGGTCAGCTCGTGCTCTTTAATCATCTGCAACATTTCCAGCCGGGTGACCTGCTGACCGTCCATGCGGGTCATGGTCTGGCTGAAGAATTCGGCCGGTTGGGCGGCCAGCGCTTCGGTCCGCCGGGCAATCGATTCCCGAAGGGCGGCGGCCAGTTCGGGCTGACCGGCGTCCGGGGCCAGCGGGACGGTGTGGCGGCTCATACGCTCCCGGAAATCGGGAGTGGCGAAATTGACGTCGCCGGCCAGCATCAGGCCCGTCAGCGCATGACCCGCATTCAGGATATGGCGCGCGATTTCGCCGAACGTCGAGACCTCCGGCACCGGTCGGAAAGAGAACTCCTCCGCAGGAAAATCCTCCACTGCCGCCACGCTGTCCTGGCGGATGGTTCGCCACGAATCCAGAACATGTTCGATCCTCACCATGAGCCCATTGTACTCGGGTCAAGGCCGTTTTCAGCGTGGAGGCGCGAAGTCGCGGGGCCTTGAGGTTCATGGAGCGAAACGTTTCGGGCGGGGGCGGGCGGGGTCTTCACACGGAGACACGGAGGGCGCGGAGGAAGCACGGAGAAAACCAACACGAGGGTCGGGGAGGAAGCAGAGGTTTCTGGAGGGGCGCGGAGACAAGACGGAGAGGAATTGATTGTGTTCTTGCGTTTCTCTCGGCGGCTCCGGGCCGACGGGGCGCCCTCGGCGGTGAGCGTGGTTGCGTTCAAGGAGGAATGGGAGGTTTCTCGGGAGTCCCCACAGGGCATGCCGCAACCGGCATGGTGAAAATGGGCGCGAGGGCGGCTCTCGCCAAGGCGCCAAGGCGCAAAGTACCGCCAAGGGATTTTCGGGGGAGAAACGGGGGGCGGGGGAAGTTCCTCACTTGCTCCGGGCCCTCGGCGCCTCTGTGTGAACACCCTGCGGCCACGCATCGGAGCCCTCGGCCCTTTATAATAAAAATACCGATGCATCAGAAACTAAATCAGAGGGTTGTGGATCTGGATCCGCGCGAAACCGCGGAATGGGTAGAGGCGCTGGACCAGGTGATCGATGAGGCCGGGCCGGACCGCGCCGCTTACCTGTTGGAACAACTGTCGGAAAAGGCCCGCATCAACGGCGTCGAGCTGCCTCCGCAGCTCAACACGCCTTACGTCAACACCATCCGCGTAGAGGATGAGCTGCCCTATCCGGGCGACCGCGCGGTTGAGCGGCGCATCAAGAGCCTGATCCGTTGGAACGCCATGGCGATGGTCGTGCGGCAAAACAAGTACGATCCCGGCATCGGCGGTCACATCTCCACATATGCCTCGCTGGCCACGCTGCTCGAAGTGGGCTTCAACCATTTCTTCCACGCCCGGTTCGGCGACCAACCGGGCGACCTGGTTTATTTCCAGGGCCACGCTTCTCCCGGGGTCTATGCCCGCGCCTTCCTGGAAGGCCGCCTCGCCGAGGAGCATCTGAAGAATTTCCGGCACGAACTGCGCGAACACCCGGGTCTATCGAGCTACCCGCACCCCTGGCTGATGCCCGATTTCTGGCGCTTCCCGACGGTTTCGATGGGTCTGGGGCCGATCAACGCCATCTACCAGGCGCGCTTCATGCGTTACCTGGAGAATCGTGGAATCGTGCCCACCAGCCCGCGCCATATCTGGGCGTTCCTGGGGGATGGCGAAATGGACGAACCCGAATCCATGGGTTCGCTCACCCTGGCCTCCCGCGAGCGGCTGGATAACCTGATCTTCGTCATCAACTGCAATCTCCAGCGCCTGGATGGGCCGGTGCGCGGCAACGGCAAGGTGATCCAGGAATTGGAAGCCGCCTTCCGGGGCGCCGGCTGGAACGTCATCAAGCTGATCTGGGGTTCGGATTGGGATGCCCTGCTGGCCCGCGATTCCACCGGCCTGCTGCAGAAGCGCATGGGCGAAGTGGTGGATGGCGAATTCCAGACCTACGTGACCAAGGACGGCGCTTACGTCCGCAAGAACTTCTTCGGCAAGTATCCCGAGCTGCTCGACCTGGTCTCGCACCTGAGCGACGACGACCTGGTGCGGCTGCATCGCGGCGGCCACGATCCGCGCAAGGTCTACAACGCCTACAAGGCGGCGGTGGAAACCAAGGGCCAACCCAGTCTGATCCTGGCCCACACCATCAAGGGATACGGCTTGGGCGAAGCCGGCGAGGGCCGCAACATCACCCATCAGCAGAAAAAGCTCAACGAACAGGAAATCGCCCATTTCCGCTCGCGCTTCGAAATCCCCATCCCCGAAGAGGCCGTCCACACCACCTCTTTCTATCGTCCTCCGTCGGACAGTCCGGAGATGGCGTACCTGCACGAACGCCGCCGCCAACTGGGCGGATATATTCCCACGCGGGCACCCAAGGTGGCGCCGCTCGAAGCGCCGCCGCTGGAGTATTTCCAGGAATCGCTGGAGGGTTCGGCAGGGCGGGAGGTATCCAGCACTATGGCCATGGTCCGGGTGGTCACGCTGATGCTGAAGCACCCGGAGATCGGCAAACACGTCGTGCCCATCATCCCCGACGAAGCGCGCACTTTCGGCATGGAGTCGCTCTTCCGGCAGTTCGGCATCTACGCCAGCCAGGGGCAACTCTATAAGCCGCACGATGCCGAGATGTTCCTCTATTACAAGGAATCCAAAGACGGGCAGATTCTCGAAGAGGGCATCACGGAAGCCGGTTCGATGGCCTCCTTCACCGCTGCCGGGACGGCCTACGTGAACTATGGGGTGCACATGATCCCGTTCTTCATTTACTACTCGATGTTCGGATTCCAGCGCGTGGGCGACCTGGTGTGGGCCTTTGGCGATGCCCGCGGCAAGGGTTTCCTGTGCGGCGGAACCGCCGGGCGGACCACCCTTTCGGGCGAAGGCCTACAGCACCAGGACGGCCATAGCATCGTGCTGGCCGGAGCCGTCCCCACCTGCGTCACCTACGACCCGGCGTACGCTTACGAGATCGCCATCATCGTCCAGGATGGCGTCCGCCGGATGTACCAGCAAATGGAGGATCGCTTCTACTACATCACCCTCTACAACGAGAACTATGCCATGCCGGCCATGCCCGAGGGGATTAATCCGGAGGAAGTGCTGAAGGGCATTTACCGCCTGCAGCCCGCCCCGGGCGGCAAAGCCATGGTGCAGCTTTTCGGCAGCGGCCCGATTCTCAACGAAGCCCTGCGCGCGGAGAAGATTCTGGCGGAACAATATGGCGTGCCGGCCGATGTGTGGAGCGTGACCAGCTACAACGAGTTGCGACGCGAAGCGCTGGCCGTGGAGCGCTGGAACCGCCTGCATCCGGCCGAGCCCGCCCGCGTGCCTTACATCGTCAAGGCGCTGGAGGGCGCCGAAGGTCCCATCGTGGCGGCCAGCGATTACATGAAGGTGGTGGCGGACCAGTTGGCTCCCTGGCTGCCCGGACGGATGGTGGCGCTGGGCACGGATGGATTCGGCCGCAGCGACAACCGCGAATACCTGCGCCGGCATTTCGAGATCAACGCGGCATCCATCGCCGCCGCCGCCCTTTCGCGGCTGGCCCGCGAAGGCAAATTCGATGCGCAGAAGGCTGCCGCGGCCTTCGCCGAGTTGGGGGTTGCCACGGAGACCGGCGACCCGGCGCGGGCCTGATGCCGCGCGGCCGCTGAATGCGCCCCGGACAGACCATTGCCCTTACCGGCATGCTGGTTACCGCCATGCTGGCGGTGCTCAAGATCGTGGTAGGTTTGGCCGGCCACTCGACTGCCGTAGTGGCCGACGGGGTGGAATCGGCCGGGGATTTTTTCGGCTCCGGCATGGTGCTGCTGGGGCTGACGCTGGCGGCTAAGCCGCCCGACCAGGAGCACCCTTACGGTCACGGGCGCCTCGAGATTCTCAGCGGCCTGCTGATCGGGGTGTTGCTCTCGGTGGCCGGCGCGCTGATCACGGCCTTTTCGATCCAGCGCCTGGGGCAGCCGCGGCCGCCCCTGGCCGCCTATGTGGTGGGGCCGCTGGTTCTGTCGCTGGCGGCAAAGAGCGCGCTGGCCGGCGTCAAATTCCGCTATGGGCGCAGGATTAAGAGCGCCGCGCTGACCGCCGACGCCTGGCACGACGCCATGGATACCATCTCCGCGATCGCCGCCCTGGGCGCGGTGGGTTTGACGCTTCTCGACCCCATACGCTTCCTGGATGCCGACCGGTATGGCGGCTTCGTGGTCGGCCTGATCGTGATTGCCGCGGGGGTCCGGGTGGCCTGGGACACCACCATGCAACTGATCGACACCATGCCCGACGAGGCCATGATGAGCCAGATTCGCGCCGCCGCAGGCAGCGTCCCGCGGGTGGCCGGCGTGGAGAAATGCTTTGCCCGCAAGACCGGCTTACGGTATCACGTGGACCTGCACCTGGAAGTCGATCCGGAGATGACCGTGCGCCAGTCGCACGAGGTGGCCCACGAGGTGCGCCTGCATGTCATGGACACTCTCGATTGGGTGGCCGACGTGCTGGTGCATGTAGAGCCGGCGCCGCCGCCCGCAGGGCGAGATGTCGCCGCGCGGCTGGGCGGCCGCTAGCCCAGAATCGCGCCCAGATCTGTGGCCCGCGCCCGCACTCCCACGTAGAACGTGCCAAACAGGGCATACACCGCGCTGACCCGGTCGAAACGCATCTCATAGATCAGTTTCTTGAACACCAGCGGGTCTTCGGCAAACAGATCCACGCCCCACTCCCAATCGTCGAACCCGATGGAGCCGCTGATGATCTGGCGTACTTCGCCCGCATAACGGCGGCCCACCAGGCCGTGTTCGTGCATCATGCGCTGGCGATCGGCCATGCTCTCGGTGTACCAGTTGGCGGTTTCGCCGCGCCGCCGGTCCATGGGGTAAAAGCACAGGTACCTGGCATCCGGGATGCGCGGAAAAAGCCGCGGCGCCATGGCGCTCCTCTGGCGGTCGAGGACCTCTTCGATCTGTCTTTTCCATTCGGGGGAGTGAGGTTCCACGCCTCTGGCGGCCAACTCGCCATAGACCTTGGCGGTGGATTCGTACAGCCCCAGCTCGATCACCGAGAGATACGAACTGGCCGGTTCCAGGTAGTCGCTCAGACGCAGCCGCGCCAGATCCGCCTGCGCCCGGCTGAGATCTTCAAAAGTACGGCGGAAGTGCAGGAACAGGAGATCGCCCTTGTGGCCTAAAAGGGAATAGACCGCGCTCTGGCGGACCGCGGGAGCGGTGGGTCCGGTTAGATCCGCCGCGGAGAGCGCAGGGTCGCGGCCCTCGACGGCGCGTTCCATTTCGCCCAGGGCGCCGGCCGCCTCCTCCAGAATCTCGGTGCGGGCGGCCGCCGAAAGGCTCCGCCATGCGGGCCGGCGGAAACGCATCATCTGGTGCAGCACGCTGGAGCCTTCCACCGTGAGCGGGACGGCGGGCAGGGCGGTTTCGACAGAGGTCTGGGGAGTCATTTATCCATTATGGAGGATTGGCGTGCGAATCGCGCCAGGTAGGATTCCTCGGCGATTTGGGTCAATTCCCGCTGGACGCCGGATTGCCATTCGGCCAGGCGGCGGTCGCGAAGCCGCTCCAACAGGCGGCAGCGGCGGCGGGCCTCCAGCATGGCCTGCTCGCGCTCGGCCACTCTGCGAGCCTGCTCCTGGCGGCGGGCGGCAAGTTGCTTGGCCCGCCGCTCGACGTAGAGCTGAAAACCGCCCAGGGCGGCAAGGTCGCGTCCAGCCACGGGACTCCAGGCGCGCACCTCGGCTTCGGTTTGAACGGCGCGGGTTTGGAGTTCGGCGGAGGCTTGGTCCAACTCCGCCAGCGCGGCGGTTTCCCGGCGGAACTCGCCCTCCGCGAGTTCCAACTGCATGCGCCGCCAGGCCAGCACTTTGTCGAGGCGAAACCGGAAGGCGGTCATGTCTTACCAGGCGGCCGCACAGCCGGCGTCCGGGAAGGAGGCGCCGGGATGCCCGCGGGAGCGGCCCTGGAGGTTCCGGCGGGGTTGGCCCCTGGGGTAGCTGCGGCTGCGCCCCCCGGGCTTCCCCCTGGGCCGACTGGCCCTGCGGGAGCCGAGGGAGCGCTCCGTGAGCCCCCTGAGGCGACGGCCGGAACCCCTGGGGCGCCCCCCGGTACCGAGCCATCCAGCTTGGCGGAAAGGACCCTCAGCCGCGACAGGGTTTCATCAATCGGACAGTGAGTCATATGGTCCTGGCGCAGGAAATCCAACAACTCCGGACGCAGGCGAATGCTGGCATCCAGGGCGGGGTTGCTGCCGGCCACGTAGGCGCCCAATTGGATGAGATCTTCGGCATCCCGGTAGGCGGCCAACGCCGCGCGCAGCTTGCGCCCCGCCTCTTTCTGTTCGGGCGAGGCGATGGCGGAAACCAGCCGGCTGACGGAATGCAGTATATCGATGGCGGGATAGTGGCCCTGGCCCGCCAGTTGACGCGACAGAATGATGTGTCCGTCCAGAATTCCGCGTACCGCGTCGCAGATCGGCTCGTTGAAATCGTCGCCGTCCACCAGCACCGTGAAAAACCCGGTAATGGATCCCTTTTTGAAGTTGCCGGCCCGCTCCAGCACCCGCGGAAGGAGGTTGAAGACGGATGGGGTATAGCCCTTCTGGCTGGGTGGTTCGCCGGCCGCCAGCCCGATCTCCCGCTGCGCCATGGCCAGGCGGGTGACGGAATCCATCACCAGAAGCACGCTGGCTCCCTGGTCGCGGAAGTATTCCGCCACGGCCAGCGCCACGAAACAGGCCCGCACGCGCAGAGGCGCGGGGCGCTCGCTTGTCGCGCAAACCACCACCGAGCGGCGGCGGCCCTCCGGACCGAGTTCCTTTTCCAGGAATCCGCGCACCTCGCGATTGCGCTCACCGATCATCCCGATGACGGTTACGTCCGCGGAATTGTGCCGGGACATGGACCCCAGCAGGGTGCTTTTTCCGACTCCGCTGCCCCCAAAAATGCCGATGCGTTGTCCCTTGCCGCAGGGCAACAGCGAATCGACCGCCCGGATCCCGGTGACCAGCGGTTGAGTGATGTGCTCGCGGTCGAGGGGATTGCCGGCCACGCCGGCCAGCGAGTAGGCGCCGGTGGCCTCGATGGGCGGGCCGGAGTCGAGAGGCTTGCCGAACCCGTCGATCACCCGGCCCAGCAGGCCGGGCCCGACCTCCACACGGGCCTCCTGGCTGCGCGCGCACACCGGATCGCCCAGTTGCAGCCCGTCGGTTTCCTCGAGCGGCATAGAGAGCACCCTGCCGTTGCGAAAACCGATGGCTTGGGCCCGGATACGGCGGCCGGCGCTGGTCTGGATCTCGCAGAAGTCTCCGATGGCCACGCTCGGGCCGCGCGATTCCACCAGCAGGCCGGTGACTTCGGTGACCTGCCCGGTCCAGCGCACCGGTTCGATGCGCTCGACCGCGGCCAGATAGGGCTCGAGCGAAAGGGCGTCGCTCACGAGCCCCCCCGCAAGCGGTCCGTCAGACCGCGCTCGATTTCCTGGAACTGCGACTCCACGGAAGCATCCAGGTTGCCGCGCCCGGTTTCGAACACCACCGCGCCCGGAGGCGCGGAGGGGTCCGCGACTACTTCCACCGCCGCGCCGGCCAGGCTCTTGCGCAGGCAAGCGGTGATGGAAGCGGCCAGTGAGGGGTGCACCTTAACGCGGCCGATCTCCTGCCCCTGGAGCTTCTCGAGCGCCGCCAGCACCAGCCCGTGCAAGGCATCCGGATCCACCGCCAACTCGCGCCGCAGGATACGGCGGGCGATGGCCAGAGACAGCTTCACCATGTCGTTTTCGGCTTCCCGGCGCAGGCGCGGGCGCAGGCCGGCGATTTCCTCGATGGCGCGGGACAGGCGTTCGATGACAGGCTGCAATTCGGCCGCCGCGCGGCTCCGGCCGGCCGTTTCCCCCTCCTTCACTCCGGCCGCGTGGGCCTCCTTCACCCGCTGCTCGGCCTGCCGCTGGAGCTGCGCGATCTGGGCCGCGTAATCCGGCCCCGGATCGGGTGTGCGCCCCTGCCCTTCGGAGTTGCCTGCGGGCCCCGCGGCGATTTGCCGAAAGATCATGGGAGACACCAGCGGATTATCTTTTGGGCGCAGCACCCTAG
>JASHSS010000372.1 GCA_030038565.1 Bryobacteraceae bacterium | reverse complement strand
CTTCCCCTGACGTCCGCGGCCATGAAATGGTACTCGGGCATTTACCGTCCGGAATCCGTCCAAGCGTGCCTGCTTCCAGTGTCTGATCCGCAGCCGGGGCGCGATAGACGACGAAGGATAGCCTGGCTCAGCTAGCTTTGGATAATCCAGCCTGGAACGGCGCCGGCACGATTCGCGGCCCGCGGAGAGGCGATGGAAGAGACGCGCCGGGTTGCCGGGTTGGCGAAATCGGCCCGTGGGAATGCGCAAACGGAGCCGGCATCCCGACGGCCCCACTGGCGGATGGCGAACCTGCAACGGCCGTGTTGCCTTCGGTTGATGGCATTGCCGGGAGGGATGCCGGTGGGGCTCACGGCGATCAATCCCCAGGCTCTCGTGGTCGCGGCCGACGTTCCGAGGCACCGTCCAATCCCCAACGGGGTCGCACGAATGCCCGCGCCCGCCCCAGAACCGAAGCGGTAGGACCCGCCGGCGGGATGAATGCCGACGGCAGCCACCAGGGGCCGCATGGGGGATTACTTTTCCATGCAGCGGAGAACCGGCCGCGGTGCTTCTGTTACCTTGGCTTCATGGCCAAGCGAAAGCCGGGCAGGCAGGCGGCGCCCGCATCGCGGCGTCGATTCCCGGAATGGTTGCCGCCGGCCGCGGCGCTGGCGGCTCTGGCCGCCGCCGTGTATGCGAACAGCCTGGCCAACGGCTTCGTCAGCGACGATAAGATCCAGCTATTGCAGAACCCGCTGGTAACCTCCGCGGCGCAGATTCCGCGCATGTTCGGGTCGGGGGTGTGGTCCATCCTGGGAATCCCAGGCACTCCCGGGAATTATTACCGGCCGCTGCAATTTCTGGTGTACCTGGCGCTCTACGAATGCGCGGGCTTCCGGGCGCCCGTTTTTCACCTTTTCATGGTGCTGCTACACGCCCTGAATAGCGTGCTGGTGTTTCGGCTGGCGCGGCGCCTGGGTTCGGGCCGGATGGCGCTGGCGGCGGGCGCGCTGTTCGCGGTACACCCCATCCACACCGAAGTGGTCGATTGGGTGGCCGCACTGCCCGACCTGATGGTGACCACGCTGGTGCTTCTAGGAGTGGCGTGGCGGGCGGGCGAGGAAGACCCGCCGCGCGGCCTGGCGATTGCCGGGCACTGCGGGTTGTACCTGGCGGCGCTGCTGACCAAGGAGACCGGCGCGATGTTGCTGCCGTTGTATGCCGGCTACGGATTTTTCTGCGGTGGCCTCGGGCTGGAGGAATTGCGGCGCAACCGGGCACTGTATGCGGCTATGGCCGCGACGTTTGGCGCCTACCTGGCGATGCGCTGGGCGGCCCTGGGCAGCCTGGCGCCCGGACAGCAGGCGTTCTTCCATCTGACCGCCATCGAATTCGTTCTCAGCGCGGTGGTGGTGGCGGGGCAGTACCTGGGCGCGATGCTGTTCCCGGCGCACCTGAGCTATTTTCATATCTTCCATCCCACCCAGGGGATCACGCCGGCGCTGGCCGTTTCGCTGGCGGCGCTGGGCGCCGTGGCGGCGGCGTTTCTACGGTTCCGCGCGGCGGTGGCGAGGTACGGTATCTTTTGGATCGCTGCCACCCTGGCGCCGGTTTTCAACCTGACGGGGGTGGGGCAGAATGTCTTCGCCGAGCGCTATCTTTACCTGCCTTCGGTGGGGTTCTGCTGGATGGCGGCATGGGCGTGGGATCGCCTGGCGGATTACCGGAGGGCGTGGGCGATGGCTGCCGGCGGGATTCTGCTACTGGCCTGCGCCGCCGGGTCGGTAACGCGCAATCCGGACTGGAGGGACGATTACACGCTCTTCCAGGTCACCGTGCGGCAGGCGCCCACCTCGGGGTGGCTGCACAACTGGATGGCGGGAGTCTATGTGGAGCGCCGCGAATTCGACCGGGCGCTGTCCGAGGAACGCCTGGCAGTCCAGTACGAACCGCGCGCGCCGGCGTTTCGGGAGAACCTGGGAAACATCCTGCTGGTTTCGGATCCGCGGGCGGCGGTCGAGGAATTTCAGAAGCTGCTGGCGCTTCAACCCGGGCGGGCCGAGTACCACGCGGATTTGGGCATCGCCCTGGAGGCGGCTGGCGACCCCGGCAGGGCGTTGGTGGAATACCAGGCTGCGTTGCAGATCTCGCCCGCCGAGCGCGAGGCGCAGGAGGGCTACCGGCGGGTGATGGCGCGGCTGAGGCAGATGAGGTAAGACATGATCGCACAGCACTGGCGCGGCTGGACCGAAGTCCGCAACGCGGACGCTTACGAGGCTTTCCTGAAGAACAGGGTACTGCCCGGATTGCGGGCGATTGAGGGGTATCGGGGAGGGTATTCTCCTGCGGGCCGATGGCCCACGGTCTTCGAGCCGGAAGCGCGGGCGCTGCTCTCCCGGATTGACGGTGGCCCGGCATTACGAGGTACGCGCCGCGACGGTAAAGTGATGGCCCGCGAGGCGCTAGGGTCCATCCGTTCTACTGCATGTACCTGCCCCGCTCGTAACCTAAGAGCTATTGCAAACCACGATAATGTGGTGCTAAATTCCTGGTTAGGCGAACCTGCCCGACCGAAAACGTTGAACCTACCGGTTCAAGGAGACATTGTTATGCTACGGAAGTTCATACTAGCCTTTGCGATACTGGCGCTTGCCGCCGCCTTTGCAGGAACCGTACCGGCCCATGGGCCGGGCTGCCGGGTAACCCTGCTGCAGCCGTCCCTGGTAAGGGGAACGCCGTTGGCGGCCGGTGAATATCATGTCACGGTGAATGGAGACAAAGCTACCTTCATGATGGGTAAGCTGACCTGGACGGTGGACGTGAAGATCGCCAGTGGGGATAAGAAATTCGATTCCACGACGGTCCGCTATACCGAGCAGGCAGGCAGACAGAACATCACCGAGATCCGCATTGGCGGCAGTAAGACCAAGCTGCTGTTTGAGTGAGGGAAGCAGCAAGCCGGAAGTTAGAAGTTAGTCCTGTGACGCAGGGAGCGGGGAATTGGAAAGCCGGCATCCGCGGGTTAAACGCGCGGGATGCCGGCTTCCCGCATTGCAGTGGGATTGTGTTGCGACGGCGGAATTCAGGGGCGGGGATCGCGATTGGCGAGGCACGCGGCTAAAAGGCGCAGCAGGGCGTCCAGAATTTCGCGAACGTCGGCCGTATCGATGGGGCGAGTGCGCAGAGCGATGCTCAGGGCGCGAGCTTTTTCGCTGGTTTCGGGATAACCCAGCAGGCCTGCGGCGCCAATCCATTGGTGGACTTTCTGAGCCGCCGGTTCGGGATCGAAGTGGGCGTCCAGTGCCGTCCTCCACTGGCGGGCCTGGCCGTAGGCTTCCTCGAGAAAGCGGTCGCGCAGGGGTTGGAGATCGTTGTCGCTCAGCAGGGGATTGTGCGGGGCTGGTACTGCGGATGGCGAGGAAGGCGCGATTGCCGGGGGCGCCGCGAGCGCGGCAGGCGGCGCCGCGGATGGGCGCTGTTCCAGAAACTCGCGCACCCACGATCCCAGCGTTTGGGTATCGACCGGCTTGGGGATACAAGCATCGCACCCGGCCGCGAAGGCCTGCTCCTGTTCGTCCGGGCCGGCGAACGCCGCCAGGGCTACTACCGGGATATGGCGGGTTTCGACGCCGCCTTTGACCAGGCGGGTCAGTTCGAGGCCATCCATGCCCGGCAACTCAATGTCGGTAAGGATCAACCGCGGATGAGTGGTCTGGAGAATCTCGAGGGCTTTTTCGGCGCTGGCAGCGGTCAGGACCTGGTAACCCTGGTTGCTGAGCAGAATTCGGGTCAACTTGAGATTTACCAGTGTGTCGTCGACAATCAGGATGGTTTCACCCACTATGAAGTTGGTATTTTAGCCCGGAGGCATGGGGGGCCATATCAATCAGAGGTACCATTTAAGGCCCACTGGGTATAGCACTACCGTGGGTTTAGTCCGTCTATTACCCATTTACACGAGTACTAATAGGAGGAAAGGTACTTGAACCTTCGTAGATAGGGCGAATTACCTATGGCAGCCCGGAAGAAACGTTCAGTGGGGCGGATATCGGAGGTGCGTGTCTCGTGCCTGGCGGCGTGGCATTTCTAATCCTGAGGGACCGAAGACGCAGGTGGCTAATTAGTATTCCGGGAGCAGACCGTGGACGAGGTGCGGCAGGCGCAGGCGTGGCTCAACAACTTCCGGCCGCGGCTGCTGCCGGGCTTCATCGGCGCGCTGACGCCAGCCATCCGGGGGGCGCCGCTGTTCCCCCGGGCATCCAAGCGGCCCGATTTGGACCCCAATCGAGGCCTTGCGGTACGAGTAAGATTAAATAGGAAGCGGTGCCGCGGCCTTTTCTGCCCGGCGCATCCCTAGGGCGTGCTATCACTAGACTGAATGGATCGCATCGGGCGCTACAAGATCGTCAGGGAATTGGGGCGTGGCGCCATGGGTGTGGTTTATCACGCCATCGACCCGAATATCGGCCGTCCGGTGGCAATTAAAACCATCCAACTGGGCGGAGTGCGGCAACCGGAGGAGCAGGCGCGGTTGCGCGAGCGGCTATTCCGGGAGGCACGCTCGGCGGGCATCCTGTCGCACCCCGGCATCGTGACGATCTACGATGTGGAGCAGCAGGGCGACCTGGCGTACATCGCCATGGAGTACGTGGACGGGCCGACCCTGGACCAGATGCTGTCGCGGCCGGAACCGCTCAGCGGCGCGCAGATGTTCAGCATCCTGGGGCAGACCGCGGTGGCGCTGGATTACGCCCACGGGAAGGGCATTGTGCACCGCGATATCAAGCCGGCCAACATCATGGTAACGGGGGACGGCACGGCCAAAATCACGGATTTCGGGATTGCCAAGATCACCGCTTCCGAGCAGTTGACCATGACCGGATCGATTGTAGGGACTCCGCATTACATGTCTCCGGAGCAGGTGCAGGGGCTGGCGGTGGATGGGCGGTCGGACCAGTTTTCGCTCGCCGTGATTGCGTTCGAGATGCTGACCGGGGAGAAGCCCTATACCGGCGAGCACCTCACCACCGTGGTTTACAAGATCGTGGCGGAAGAACCAGTGCCGCCGCAGAGGCTGAATCCGACCCTGGGCGGGCCCATGGACGCGGCGGTGCGCAAGGCGCTTTCGAAGAAACCAGACCAGAGGTATCGCACCTGCCAGGAATTCATGGACGCGCTGGAGCAGGCTGCGGCGGCCACCCGCGGGTGGAAAACCATGGCGCGGGGCGGCAGTTTGAGCGAGCCGACGGTGGCGGACGTGGCGGCGCCGGCGCTGAAACTGCCTCCGGCGCGGCCGGCGCGGCGGATCGAGGAGACCACCACAACGGAGCGCGCGGGGCGGCGCAAGGCGGGATTTCTCACCTTTCTGCTGGCCATGCTGCTGGTGGTGGGGCTGCTGGTGCTGATCGGCACACAGGCCATGCCGTGGCTGCGGCAGGCGCCCAAGAGCGATGCAGACTCTTCCCAGGCGCCGGCGGACCAGCAGCAGCTAACGGCGCCCGCCACGGGGGCGCCTGGTCCCAGTACTCCGGGCGCGCCGCGGGCGGCAAATCCGGGGGATTCGGCAGCCGCGCCGCCCGCCGGCAATCCGGCCACGCCGGTGGCGAGTTCCGGTACCGCGCCGGTGGTTCCTCCCCAGGAAGCCAAACCCAGCCCGATGGCGCCGCCGGAATCGGCCAAGCCAGCTCCGCAGAAGCCGGAAGAGGCCCCCGTGGAAACACCCGCGCGACGGGCGCCGCGGTCTGTGCCGGCGGCCGAACCGGAGCCGGTCACGGTGATCAGCAGTCCGGGGGGCGCCACGGCGATTCTGGACGGGAAGGAGGAGACCGCCTGCACCACGCCTTGCGATCTGGACGCGACGCCGGGCCGGCACGTGGTGACCGTCAGCCTGCCGGGTTATGGCATGGAGCGGCGCGAGGTTATGGTGGACGCGGGACCGCAGGAGATGCCGGCGATTGTCCTGCATCAGCAGAGCGGGACGCTGATGCTGACCTCGATGCCTTCGGGAGCCGCGATCCTGGTGAACGGCAAGCGGTATTCGCAGACCACCCCCGCGCAGATTCAACTACCGCCGGGAAGTTACACCATCCAGGTGGAGAAGGACGGCAAGCAGAGCCCCGGCAAGTCGGTGGACATTAGGAACGGGGTCATCAGCCTGATGAAGATCACATTTTGAGTCGCCGCCCGGGGATGGGCTTGAGGCGCCGGGAGAGATGAGGCTTGGCGGCTCTCGCTAAGGTGCAAAGATGGAAAGTTCCGCCAAGAAGATTTTGGGTGATGGAAGCCGCTAAATGGGGATCGAGGCGCGGGCCGGGATTGGCGAGGAACGGCTCTCGCTAAGACGCCAAGGCGCGAAGTTCCGCCAAGAGGATTTTGGAGAAAGGGTGCTCGGCCGGGCGCGGGGCGCCGACGCTGCCTTCATCGGGGTTGGGGTGACGGCCAATCCCAGTTGCGGCGCTCGATGATGGTGCGGGGCTCGTAGGTTTGGCCGGCGGCTAGGCGGCGGGCTTCGCGGCGGGCGGACCACAGAATCGCGGGACCCAGGACGCGGCTCACCACGCGGCTCATCAGGCCGAACTCGCGGCCGATTTCGCGGCGCAAGGCACGAATCCTTTCGGCTACGGCGGAATTGGCGCCACGCAGGTACTTCTCCATGGCCCAGAGAGCTGAAGCGTAGCCGTCGCGCAGGGAGCGGGCTTCCCAGGCGAAGCGCGCGCGCACACGCGGGTCGGGGTCGTTATGATAGCGGCGCCAGCCTTCCAGGGTGGTGCGGCAGATGCGGTAGAGGCTGGGGCCGTTGCGCTCGTAATCGCGGCGGAAGGCCCAGTCCAGGAGCTTCTTGGAATCCTCGCGCGAAATCGCGGCGTGGCGGAAATTGAAGCGGTCCTGGCCGTGGATGTCGGCCAGGTCCACGCCCTCGAGCATGCGGTTTTCGGCCGACATTTCGGCGAACAGGGGGGTGCCGGGCACGGGGGTATAGAGCATGAACTGGTGGAAATCGGTGTCGTGCGCCACGGCGTGCTCGATCTCGCCGCGGATGTTTTCGGGGGTGTGGTGCTCCAGGCCCACAATGGTGGATCCGAGCAGCTTGATGCCGTGGCGGCGGAGTTCGCGAGTGAGCTTGAGGGTGTCGGCGCCGTTCAGCTTGGTATAGCTGGAATGGGGCGATTCGAGGCCCATCCAGATCCACGAAACTCCCAGCTCCACCAGCTCGCGCATGGAATACTGGCGGATGGCATTGGCCGAGGAAAAGACGTACAGGGCCCAGGGCTTGGAGTTGGCGCGCATGCGGTCCAGCAGCTCCAGGGCGCGGCGCTTATGCAGCAGGAAGTTTTCGTCCATCATGAAGAACGACTGTACTTCCAGCTTGGATTCCATCTCCGCCATCACCCCGTACAACTCGCTGCCGGTCTGGTAGAAATTCAGATAACGGCCCTTGCCTCCGAAGAAGGCCGAGGTGGTGCAGAAGTTGCA
>JASHSS010000371.1 GCA_030038565.1 Bryobacteraceae bacterium | reverse complement strand
TCCGCCGAGAACTGGCTCACCGGCAGCGTGGATGTCGGCTATCGCTGGATTTCGGGTATCAGCGGCAATTTCGCCGAATACCGCAGCGTGCTGGACCTGGGCGCCGGCCCGCGCCTCTTTGGCCTCGATCTGACCTTCACCGACCCCAAAAAGCGCCTCTTCGACCGTCTCGACGTACGAGCCTACGGCTGGGGCGGCGAACCCTACACCACCGCCTACCTGGACGCCCGCAAACAGGGCGTCTACGACTTCACCTTCGATTACCGCAACATCGCCTACTTCAACGCCGTTCCCTCGTATGCCAATCCGCTGGCGCCAGCCGGATTTGACGACCAGGCCTACAACGAGCGCCGCCGCAACTACTCCCTCAGCCTGGACCTGTTTCCCGGCAAGCAGATCATCCCCTACCTGGAGTTCGATAAAAACTCGGGCTACGGCAATGGCGTCGATATGTGGGTGCAGGGCGGAAACGATGAGTTTCCGGTTTCCGAGTTATTCCGCGACAGCACCCTCAACTATCGCGGCGGCGTGCGCCTGGAATTCAAGCACTTCCACGTAACCCTGGAACAGGGCGGCACGGAGTTCAAAGACGACGACCAGAGCTCCTACAGCGGCCTCAATCAGGGGGATAATCCCTTCCCGCTGCTGGGACAGACCCTGGACCTCACCAGCCTGGCGCAGGCCTACGCTATCCGGGGCCATGGACCGTATACCAAGGCTCTGCTCACCGGCGCTCCCGCCTCCTGGATCAACGTGTACGGCCAGTTCCTCTACAGCGAGCCCCAGACCGCGGTGCACTTCAACGAATCGGCCGCCGGCAATTTCCTGCTCGAAAGCTCGCTGCTGTTCTACCCCGGCCAGCAGACGCTCGGCATCGGCGCGGCCGTTCAACCACACGTCACCGGCACGGGCGGGGTGGAGATGCGGCCCCTGAAACGCCTGCGGGTGATGGAGACGGTGACCATAGACCGGTCGCACGACGCCGTCTCCCCGCTCATCACCACCGCCCTGCTCCTCCCGTCCTCGGCCAGCTACAGTTCCACCGCCCTGAACTACAGCCAGGTGGTCAACTACACCCAGACGCAGACGGACCTGATTTACGACCTGACCGACAAGATCACCCTGCGCGCTGGGTATCGCCTGCTGGACGGCAGCGCCGTGGTGCTGCCCGGCGCGCTCAACCAGCCCCAAAGCCTGCTCTCCGGCGCGCTGCGGCGGAACGTGGCGCTGGCGGGAGCCACTTACCGCGCCACCGGCAAATTCTCCATCAACCTGGATTACGAAGGCGCTTCGAGCGACCGCATTTACTTCCGCACGGATCTCAACAACTACAACAAGGCCCGCGCGCGGGCTCGTTATCAGCTTGCCAGCACGCTCACCCTGCAAGCCAATTTTCAGGTGCTGAACAACCAGAATCCGGCCGCGCAGATTCAGTACAGCTTCCAGAGCCGCGATAATTCGCTGGCCATCTACTGGACGCCCAAAGGCGGGAAGCGCATCACCTTTATGGGCGAGTACGACCGCTCGACGCTGAACTCGTCGATCGATTACCTGCTGCCGCCCACCTTCTCGCCGGTGGTCTCCCAATACATCGATCGTGCCCACACGGCCACTTCGGCCATTGACGTGGCCCTTCCCGGATTGCCCGGCGCTAAGCTGGAGTTTGGAGGCTCGATGTTCATCTCGTCGGGCAGCCGCGCTTCGCAGTATTACCAGCCTTTGGCGCGGTTGTCCATCCCGGTGGTGAAGCACCTGCAATGGAACTCCGAATGGCAATGGTACGGGTACGATGAGCAGTTCTACGGTTATGAAGCCTTCCGCGTGCACATGTTTACGACGGGGCTGCGCTACACCAGATAGGAGGCGAACGATGCGCATACTGCAAGTGGTTTTGGCGGGCGTCCTGGCGGGAGTGGCGGGCGCTCCCGCGGCGCGGGCGGCCAACATCATTCCCGGAGACGCCCGGCGTGGCGCGCAGTTGTTCGATAGCGAGCAGTGTGTCCAATGCCATAGCGTGAACGGGCACGGAGGCGCTTCGGCGCCCGACCTGGGGCGGAGGGTGGACCGCAACTTCACGCCTGGCGTGATGGCCAGCCTGATGTGGAACCACGCTCCCAATATGTGGTCGGCGATGCGCAAGCAGGGCGTCGTGAAGTCCTCCCTCAGCCCGGAATCGGCCTCCGACCTGTTCGCCTATTTCATGTCGGCGCGCTTCTTCGAAAAGCCCGGCGATGCCGGCCGCGGCAAGGCGGTCTTCAATGCCAAACACTGTTCCGAGTGCCACGGCATCTCGACCGTCAAGGAGCCGGGCGCCCCGCCGGTGGCCCATTGGGAATCGCTGGCCGATCCGGTTGTGCTGGCGCAGCAGATGTGGGACCACGGCGCCAAAATGCACCAGGCCATGACGCAGAAACAATTCGCCTGGAGCCAGATTACCGCCCAGGAGCTGACCGACCTGCTGGTGTATCTGCAGAACCTGCCCGAGACGCGCAACCTGGCGGGGAACTTCAAATTCGGCCCCTCGGATTCCGGCGAACAGCTCTTTCAATCCAAGGGATGCGCCGGATGCCACACCGGCAGCAAAGCCCTGGAAACCCTGCTCAAGAACCAGACCATCACTCAGATCGCGGCCGACATGTGGAACCACCAGCCCGATATGAAGCAGCCTCCGCCCGTGCTGTCGCAGGAGGAGATGCGCCAGATTCTGGACTACGTCTGGGCCCGCCAGTACTTCAGCGGCGATGGTAACGCCGAGCGCGGTAAGCGCGTGTTCACCGAAAAGAACTGCGCCGTATGCCACAACGACCGGTCGAGCGGCGCGCCCGACCTGGCCGGCCACAAAGGCGACTACTCGGACATTACCATGGTGGCCGCGCTTTGGGACCACGGTCCGCGCATGCTGGAAGAGATGACCCGCCGCAAGCTCGCCTGGCCGCGCTTCACCGACGAGCAGATGTCCGACCTGATCGCGTATCTGAACAGCCTCTGAGTTGCGCTCAGTTATCCATTGGCGTACAGGGCCAGCCAGGAGGAATGCAGGGTGCTGCGGTTCTCTTTAGGGATCGTTATCGTCGTCGCGGCGTGGGCGCAGAATGAGGACCATGGTCTCACCTTTGAGGTAGCGTCAATTAAGCTGTCGGCGAAACAGGGAATGGTCACCAGAATGGCGGGCGGCCCAGGGACAAGCGACCCGGGCCGGTTTACGGCCACTAACGCTGAGCTCAGCATGCTCCTGATGCGTGCCTATGGCATCCAATACGAGCAACTTAAAGGACCGGCGTGGATAGACACAACCCAATTCGACGTGGTAGCCAAAGTTCCGCCAAAAACAACGGCGGAGCAGCTTCGGAAAATGCTGCAGGAGCTGCTGGTGGAGCGTTTCCGGATGCAGGTGCATCACGAATCACGCATGGAGCCGGTCTACGAATTGACGGTGGCCAAGAACGGGCCGAAACTGAAGCCGGCGGCCGAAGGGAGCGGCACGGACGATTTCGTTCCCGGTAGTGGGCCCCGCCGGGTGGACCGCGACAACTTTCCCATCTTGCCGCCCGGCCGGCCGAATGTCGCCTGCGGGCACCTCCCACAAGGCTCGTACTGCACCTTCCGCATGCTGGCGCTGGGGATGCTGGTTCAGCGACTGAGCTCGCCCCAGTTTGGCACCCTCCGAGTGGTCGATAAAACCGGCCTCACCGGGCAATACGACCTTACCCTCTACTACAGCTCCCCGATCAACCCTCCGTCCAGCCCGGACATCAACGCCCCCAGTATCGAGCAGGCCCTCGAAGAGCAGCTTGGCCTGAAGCTGGTACCGTCCAAAGCGTCGATCGACGTTCTGGTGATCGACCACGCCGAGAAAACGCCCACGGAGAACTGATCTGTACGGGCTGCCCGGTTAAGCCCAACCTCCTCCACTCCGTAAGTGGAGTATTCGCCGATCGCGGGCGGCAAACGGCAGCAATCGATATCGGAGAGTTTCCGGTTGCAGAGCTTAACGACCGGTCGAGCGGCGCGCCCGACCTGGCCGGCCACAAAGGCGACTACTCGGACATTACCATGGTGGCCGCGCTTTGGGTCCACGGTCCGCGCAGGCTGGAAGAGATGACCCGCCGCAAGCTCGCCTGGCCGCGCTTCACCGACGAACAGATGTCCGACCTGATCGCGTATCTGAACACTCTTTGAGTGGCGCGCCGCGGGGAAGCCCGGCTGTTAAGAGGCTACGCGGCAGGCGAATCGCCAGAGGGTGCTAACTTAAGATCTGAGCGGCTTGCCGGGATCGAGTCGCGACCGGGGATCCTCTGGCGGGCATATCAGCGGAACGGGGACAAGGCATCCAGGCGGACTGTCAGAACTGGAAGAGCGCAGGGCAAGATGGGAAAGCCGGGTCGTTGTAGGCCACATGGACCAAAGCCGATGCCGTTCCGTGAGCGGCCCCCCGCCGCCCAACTGCGCTCGACAGCTTCCGGTCAAGATACCACTCCGCGAAGGGATAGAACATCAACGCCAGTCCTGCGCTCCGTGCCAGATGTAGAGAATTTGAACGACCTCGTCGGTGTAACGGTAGACGATTACGTACGGCGAAACAACAAGCTCGCGAGTGCCTTTTACCTCGCCGGGTCGGCCCATGCCGGGGAACGTCGCCAGTTGCTCGATGCGGTCAATGGTCGTCTGAGCGGCTTGGCGGGCGGCTTCGGGATTGTCCTGCTGAATGTACTTAACGAGGGCTTCGAAATTGGTCAGAGGCTTCGGTCGTCCACCGAATACGCGTCACGTTTGGCACAGCCGATTGATGCGGGTCACCACGTCTTTGTGGTCGATGAGCTCGCCACAGTCGGCCTGCGCGATGCCTTTTTCCACACCGGCAACGAAGCGGGCGTGATTTTCCAGCATGTGGCCAACGGTGTCTTTCACCAGTTGCTCGGCGTCCTTGCCATTGGCAAGCGCTACTTGCTGGAGCCGCGTTTCAACGTCGGGCGGGAAATGTACTTCCATTCCCTCAGGATAGGGGAAATGCCATTCTAAGACAAGCTGCTACGTGACCGGATGAACGACTAAGCCGTAGAATTGTCGTCGCTTCTGAGTTCCCCAAATCGGCGCCAGCCGCCGTCGATGTCCTTAAGTCCGGAGTGTTCCGCAGGCTCAAATGAGATGGACGGCGCTTCTGGGTGTATCGCCCGCCCCTCTGGGCGAAGGATCAACAACTTGCGGGCGCCGGTAGAGCGGTTTCGGATGCTACGATGAAGCTTGCTCTCCAAACCCGCGGCCTTGTCCGAGATTGCGCTGTTCGCCAGCCTCAGCGCGAGCGAGGCGCTGGCCCTGAGCCAGCGGGCCGTGGAGCGCAGGTTTGCCGCCGGAGAGATGCTGTTCTGGGAAGGCGAGCCGTGCGCGGGCATCTTCCTGATTCTCGAAGGCAG
>JASHSS010000370.1 GCA_030038565.1 Bryobacteraceae bacterium | reverse complement strand
GGGATCCACAATCGTCGAGGTGACGCGCGCCGTCTGCACACCCTTGCCGTGGTTTTCCACCTCGGTACGAATGCGCATCAAGGCCGCTCCGCCGCGCATTTCCGAGCGCGCGAAGGTGCCCCACTTTTTCACGTGCACCGGATTGGTCTTCACCAGCCAGACGTGCCGGTAAATGCCGGCGCCTTCGTAGAACCAGCCATCGCTCTGGGTCGCGTCCACGCGCACCAGCAGCACATTGCGCCCGCCCGGCGCGGCAAAATCGGTCACATCGAAGCTGAATGGATCGTACCCGCCGATGTGCCGGCCGATGTAGAAGCCGTTGAGCACCACGGTGGCCTCGCGATACGCGCCATCGAACTCGATCGTGAGGCGCTTGCCGCCGTCCGACGCCGGCAATTCGAAAACCCGCCGATACCATCCCACGCTGGTGGCGGGGTAGGTCCGGCCCAGCGGATAGAACCCCTTGCTGGAGAGCGCCGGATCGTTCTGGAACGGCAATTCGATGGCCCAGTCGTGCGGCAAATTGAGGGACTTCCAGTCGCTGTCGTCGAAGAGCAGGGTGCTCACCGGGCCGAAATTCCCGGTCTTCGAGAAGTTGCCGCGGAAATTGAAATCCCGCGCCACATCGGTGGCGTGGCCGAAATGAAAGCGCCAGCCGAAATCCAACAACAGACGCTCGCGCCCCGCGCCGTTCACGGCAGCGTGCTCACCGGGGCGCCCACCAGGCCCCGCGCTCTGGGCCTGGGCTTCCTCGCTGGTGGCCGTCTCCGCCGCGGTCACCGCCGCCGCCACAGCCGGCGCAGCCAGACTGGTCCTCAACAGATCCCTACGCGTCAATTCCTGCATGTCGATCTCCCTTTTAAGCCAAAGCCAAAATCTTGTCCAAGGCCGCCGAGACTTCTTTCAACTGGTCCGGCTTGCTGGGGTTCCGCCCGATTTCCGGCGACAGGAACCCGTTGTAGCCGACCTGGACTAAGGCCTGCATGACGGCCTTCCAGTTCACGTCGCCTTCCAGAAGGTCCGCGAAGTGAGCCGCCTGGCCGCGGCTCGCCAGCTTGAAATCCTTGAAGTGCACGCGCTTGATGCGCTGGCCGAGAGTCAGAATCCAATCTTCCGGATATCCATATTCCATCACGTTCCCGGCATCGAAATGCGTGCCCACCCAGGGGCTGTGGAATTGATCCACGAAGGCGCGCATCTCGAGCGGACTCAGGAGGAACTTGTTCCACACGTTTTCCGGATCGAGGAAGATTTTGGCGCGCTCCGCATCCGGAATCACCTTGGTCAATTCGGCGGTGTAACGATCCCAGGTGTCCTGCGATCCCACCTCCAGGCGCGGGCCGCTGCCCAGCCGCACGGCGTACAGCAGCAGGGCGCCGCAATTCAGATCCGCGGCGATGGCCAGAGCCTTACGAATGGCGTCCACGCCGCGCGCGCGAACGGCCGGGTCTGGGGCGTTCAGAGGGTTGGCGTGCAGCGGGTCCGACACCCACAGCGTAGCGATGCGGATTCCGGCCTTCTCCGCGGCATCGGCCATGCGGCGGGCCTCGTCGTGGCTCGCCTCCAGCGGAATATCCGGGCCGATGGCCATTTCGATGGCGTCGAATCCGGCGGATTTGGCGGCGGCGAAACACTCCGGCCGCGGCATTTCCCTCGGGAAGATGATCGAGCAGATCCCCTTGGTGAAGCGGGAACTGGATTGGGCGCTTGCGGCGGCAGCGGCGGCCAGCGCAAGCGGGGCGGCCAAAACGTCACGGCGTGTCAGGCGCGACGGAACGGAGGTCTGGGATTCAGGTGGCATTTTTCCTGGCTTGCTGAAATGCCCTCAGGGCATTGTCGTGGTACACGTCTTTGAGGACCGGCGCGGGCAGGCCGAATCCGTTGAGTGGCCAATGGTAGTTGTAGTTGAAATATTGGTCGCGCTCGTAGAAATGCTCGTCGTTGGATTCCAGGATCCGGAAGGTGGTCGCGAACATGCGGGCGTTGTACGGCATATCCGTCCCGTAACAGATCCGCTTCTGATGCTTCTGGAAAAACTGGGCGACGAATTTGGGAATGGTGGCGGTCTCCGCGAATCGCGCGGAAACATCCACATATAGATTCGGATTCCGGTCGAGGATCCCGCCCAGGCGCGTGAGGTCGTAATCCAGGTTCATGAAATGGCAGGCGATGAAGACGGTCTTGGGGTGCTTGCCGGCCGCGCGCTCCAGGCTCTCGATGAGCTGGTCGTGCCCGTACATGTTGGGCTTGACGTCGATGCGCCAGGTGTAGCCGTTCATCAGGCCGTCGTTGGTGTTGTCGAGTTTCTGATACGACCAGATGGGGTCGGAAACATGCACGTTGACGGGCATGCCGAGCTGAGAGCATTTCTGCCACAGCGGGTCCATGCGGGGGTCGTCCGGATGCGGACCGATGGTTTCGGCGTTGGATGGGGCCGCGCCGCCCCGATCCGCGCCCCCGCGGTCGCCAGCGCCGCGCCGCCCGCCGCGGCCTCCGCCCCGCGCTCCGAAGCCCCGGCCCTTATCGCTCAGCTCCCCTATTCCCACGGCTCCAGCGCGATGGCACTCTTCGAGCGCCTTGACCGCATTGGAAGGAAAGCCCGGCTGATCGGCGCCCGTAAAATCGAAACCGCACCACAGGTCGAAACGCCCGGCGTGGCCGGCATAGGGCGCTTTAACTTCGTTGAAGCGCTCGGGGGTGGATGCGCCGGTGAAAATGACGCTCTTTTCGATCCCCGCCGCGTCCATGAACTTGACCGCTTCCTCCACGGACTGCGGCGGGCGGAAGCCGTGGCAATGCACGTCGATGGCGGGATACCTGGCTTTCGGAATAGCGGATTGGGGAATCTTGTAGATCGATTTGGGATAGTAGTCCTTGAGCAGGACGTTGTCCGGTTCCTCGACGGGCACCCCGGAGGGAAGTTGCGGACTGGCCGCCGGTTCCTGGGCACTGCTCCGGCCAAGCGCCGCGGCCACCCAGGGAAGCGCCATCCATTGCCTGCGGTTCATGATTGATCCTGTCGGTCCTCGCGGGCCAGACGCATGAGATAGTAACGACGCGCAGGTCCCGCGTCAAGCCGTCGGGTCTCTCTCTCGTGCGCCGCCAGCCGGCAGCGGCTTTCAGCGCTTCAATCTGCAACAGCGGCCTGGGTGATAACACTGCTGCGCCTGTCTAACGCCTAACAGCGTGTCAATGTCCTTGACCAACTGGTCGGAAATCACGACGTCTGTTCGCCTGTTGATGGGCCTTGGTCCCACCTTTTAGCGGATGGCTTCGTCCAGCAAGGCGTACGTCTTACGCTCGATCTCCGAGGACGCCGGCAGCAGGTTGTTCTCCGGCAAGCGGACCGTCTGCCCCGGCGGCAAAGCCACCTCGAGCCGCTTGGAGGCCAGCCCGCGCTGGCTCAGCAGCCATCCGGAGATGTGCGCTCCGCCGGGTGCGGCGGGCAGGTGGAAGGTCAACTCCAGGCTGTGCTTACCGGGAGCCAGCCCGGCCCAGAACCAATGCCACACGCCGCGGCCCCCGTTTTCGAGCGACAGGCCCAGCGGCTTGCCATTGTCCACGGCTTCGCCTTTCACGCCCCGCAGATCCTGTTCCGGCTCGATCAGAAAAGCCAGCCTGGCCTGTCGGTAATCCGCCGGAACCTCGGCTGCGGCGGTCACATGCAAGATCCGCTCGCCGCCCGCACCGTGCTCCACCCGCAGCGAGGCCGGCGAATAGGTCAACTCGCTTTCGGCGGCGGTCCCGAACCGCAGATTCAGAGCATCGCCCGCGCGCGACCCGGCCGGAACCGGAGCGCCATCCACCCGTATCTCGGAGGAATCGGCTCCCGCGATCCGGAACGTGGCGGTCGCACCTGCCGCGGCATACAGGCGAATAGCTTCCGAACCGTCCGCCGCCTGGGTGGCTGTGTAGCGCGTGCCTTCGATGCGCAGTTCGCCGCCGGCCGCGGGGCGCAGTTCGAACACCATCTGCTCGTAACCGCCAAGCTGGAAAGTCAGGGTATCGCCGAAATGCACCGCGCCGGTCTGGATTTCGCGGTAGGGATACTGAATTTCCACAACTTGCGGCTCATCGGTCTTGCGGAA
>JASHSS010000369.1 GCA_030038565.1 Bryobacteraceae bacterium | reverse complement strand
TCTCCTGGTAGCCGGAAGCCTCAGCGCCGAGCTGCTGTCGGAACTGCTCAAGACCCTCTTTCACCGGCCGCGCCCGGAGGTTTTCTTCGGCCTGCCGCCCGCCGTCACCTACAGCTTCCCCAGCGGCCACGCATTTGTGCCGGTGGTGTATTTCGGGCTGCTGGCCGGCATCCTGGAGACCGGCCCGGCGGGACGCGGCGCGGTGGTGGTGCTGGCGGCGCTGATAGGCCTCTCGCGCGTGTACCTGGGCTACCACTATCCGAGCGACGTGGTGGCGGGTTGGGCGCTGGCGGCGTCCTGGGTGGCGCTGTGGGCGATGCTTGCCGGCCGCCTGCCGGCTTCGCGGGCGTGAACCTGCCGGCGCTACGGGAGGCCCGCTACTGGGATTTCTTGGCCACGAACGCCTGCGCCTCGTCGTTGCCCGCCCGCTGGACTTTGAAATCGATCTTGTCCGCCGCCACCTTGCCGGCGTATTTCAAATCGATGCCGTCCCCGAAATCCAGGTGCACCGTGAAGCTGATGTCGTCCCCGTGGATCTCGCCGTTCTGGATGGGCTGTTCGAACTGTTCGCCGCCCATTGTGCCGGTCAATTTGTCGCCATCGGCCTTCAATTTGAAGGTAATCGGGTAGGTATTGCCGCCCGGACCCGGCTGGTCGCCAGTCCAGGTGCCGGTCGGATCGGCGGCCAGCAGAAGTGTCGCGCCCGCCAGCGCACAAACCAGAATCAGTCGGATCATGCCTGTGATTATATGTCGAATCGCCCGGCGAGGCCCTAAAGGTTTTTGTAGAGAATTCTCACACCCTCTCTCAACCATTCAAGTATCCGTTATCGGAGAAATCCGGAGGGACTATGAAAAGAAGCATCGCAGTCGCGGATACCCATGACGATTACCGCCAGAGACTGCTGGCGAGGCGCGAGGAAGTGCTCAGCGGCCTGAGCCTGCGGTTCGACGGCATGGCGGCCATGGGACCCATCGCCGACGACGACCGCGCCCAGATCAGCCACAGCGAGTACCTCTCGTTGCACCGCAACCGCATGGATTTTACGCAGCTCCGGCTGGTGGAAGAAGCCCTGGATCGCATCGAAGCGGGCGATTACGGCATCTGCCTGGAGTGCGAGGAGCCGATCGCCCCCAAGCGGCTGAAAGCCGTGAGCTGGGCCCGCTACTGCGTCAAGTGCCAGGAGAAAATGAGCGCCGAGACAATCCCTCTATAACACGAAAAGCCGGGACCCGCAGGCGCGCGATCCCGGCCGGAAACTGTTGAGAATTCGACTACTTGTGAACGGGCTCCGCCACGTGCGGATCGAGCATCTTCTGGACTTCGGATTTGCCCACCGCGCCCACCCGCTGCTCCACCACCTGGCCGCCCTTAAACAGCAGCAGCGTGGGAATCCCGCGGATGTTATAGCGCATGGCGGTGCCGTTGTTGGAGTCCACGTCCAGCTTGCCCACTTTGACTCGGCCGGCGTAATCGTTGGCCACCACATCGATGGTCGGCGCCATCTGCCGGCAAGGGCCGCACCACTCAGCCCAGAAATCCACCAGAACCGGAACTTCGGAGCGCAAAACCTCCTGATCGAAGCCCGAATCGGTAAACGTTAGCGTGTTCTGACCTGCCATTTGATCTCCCGAATGTATTAGAATCGCCGGGGCCCGAAAGGATTCACAAGCCGCCCAGAAGCCTCCGGTAGAGCGCCGAATAGGCCGCCGCAGACGCCTTCCAGGAAAAGTCCTTTTGCATTCCCCGCACCATCATCTCCCGCCACAGATCCTGGTTCCCGAACGCCCGGGCCGCCTCTCGAACCGCCCCCAGCAGGGCCGCCCCGGAGTACTCCCGGAATTTGAAACCGGTACCCTCCTCGATGGTATCATCCAGACCGCCGGTGGCGCGCACCACCGGAACCGTGCCGTACCGCAGGCTGTAGATCTGGTTCAGGCCGCAGGGCTCGTAGCGGCTGGGCATCAGGAACATGTCCGCGCCGCCTTCGATCAGGTGCGCCAGGCGGTTGTCGAAGCCCACCCGCACGGCGATTTGCCCGGGGTGTTCGGCGGCCATGCCGCGGAAGAACTCTTCGTACTCCGGGTCGCCGGTTCCCAGGGCCACCAGGTAGATCCCTTCGGCCACCATCTGCCCCGCCACTTCGGCCAGAATATCGGTGCCCTTCTGCCGGGTGAAGCGCGAAACGATCCCGATCAGCGGGCGGTCCATCGCCTCTTCGGGAAGCCCGAACTCCGCCACCAGGTGCTGCTTCACGACCCGTTTTCCGGCCAGATCGGCGGCGCTGTAATGGGCCGGCAGCAGGGCATCGGCCTCCGGACTCCACACGCCGTAATCCGCGCCGTTGAGGATGCCGGTCAGGTCCGCGGCGCGCGCCCGCAGGGCCCCATCCATGCCGAAGCCGTATTCGGGCGTCTGGATTTCGCGGGCGTACGTGGGGCTGACGGTGTTGAGGGCCGTGGCGAAGGCGATCCCGCCTTTGATGTAGCTGAGGTGCCCGAAGAATTCCATGCCGTCGGGCTTGTAAACCGCCGGATCGAGAGCCACCTCGGGAAGCACCGTGCGCGGGAATAGCCCCTGGTAGCCCAGGTTGTGGATGGTGAACAGCGTCTGGACGCCGAGAAACGTCGGGTCGCTGGAGAAGGTGGTCTGCAGGTAAGCCGGCACCAGGCCGGTCTGCCAATCGTGGCAGTGCAGCACCTGGGCCCGGAAGAGGAACCGCGCCACCCCCAGGGCGGCTCGCGCAAACACCGCGAAGCGGATGTGATTATCGGGATAATCGACGCCCGATTCGCCGTAAAAACCCTTGCGGCCGTAGAGCGGCGGGCAGTCCACCAGGAAGCATGGGAACTCCGCCGGGGCCTGGTAGATGGAGGTGACGTAGCGGGTGGGACCGAGGAACACCGGCAGGCTATCGTAAACCCGGCGGGCGCTCTTCAGATCCACCGAGCCATACCTGGGAATGACTACGGCAACCTCGTCGCCGCAAGCGCGCAGGGCCGCCGGCAAGGAGCCGACCACATCGGCCAGCCCGCCGGTTTTCGCCAGGGGCGCAGCCTCCGAAGAGACCATCAGGACGCGGGCCACAAGGGGATTGTAGCAAGGCCCGACAAGTACACGCTCTCGCCGGCGGGGTCGGGATGGTTGAAAAAGAACCGCCTCGGCGGCCCGCTGCTCCGGAACGTCTGGGCCGAGGGTGTCACCGTGTGAATGCGAATCAGCCGGCGCTGCTTACCAAAGCCCGCGGGAAGATGGCTGCCGGACGCCGCCTCGCGGCACGTGGCAATCTGGATTTCGCCGTGTCCCCGGCCGCAAGTTCGGCTGCAAAAAGAAGTCTCTTTCACCGAGCTAGACTAGGTCCCCGACCGCATGATTCGCTTCCCTGAAGACGCGCCTGTCACACCATGATGCGTGAGGCATTGGTGGGACAGGCCTTCAGCCTGTCCAGGGCAGGCTGAAAGCCTGGCTGAAAGCCTGCCCCACCAAGCGGGGGAACCAAATCACGCGGTCGAAGACCTAGAGAATCGAGAGAGGACCGCCGGGGGCCTGGGTTTTGGGAGGATGTTCGTGGTCGCGAGCGAGGGCAAAAGCGTGACGCAAATCGCCCAAACCACCGCGTGCATCGTCATCAGAGCGCCAGCCTTCGCCCATAACGTGGGAAATCGCCAATAATACGTTGGGCACAAACGACAAGATCAGGACTCCAGCAAAGACGTAGACAGCCATCGTGGTGAGGACAATAGTGCCAACGGCCACCGCTCCGGCAATTGTCAGTGCCGCCGCCCCCATAGAACCCGCGGGGACCTCAGGTAATGCGCCGGTTCTTTCACAACAGCTCGCTGAGGCAGGCACAAGCCTCGACCCGCCAGACGACTCGCGACGCCGCGAAGATCAACTGGTAGTTTGACCGCAAAGCCGCGCGCCGGAAAACCCGGCGGCAAAAGGGAAATCTTCTCGGTCGAAGACCTGTAGTTAGTGCTGGCCCGCCGCCTTGGCCTGAAGCGGGCGCGCGTGGGCCGGCCGGGAGGCTGCCCGCGGATCGGTCATGACCATGCCCAGCGCCCCCACCCGCAGGCTGCGGGCAATCGCCCGTGCGGAAATCCCGCCCCGATGATTCAACTCCACCATGCGGGCCAACGCCTCGGAAATTCCCAGCAGCCGGGCGGCCGCCTCAAACCTCCCGGAAGGGGAATCGGCAGTCACCTGCATCCAATGGTCGAGCGCCA
>JASHSS010000368.1 GCA_030038565.1 Bryobacteraceae bacterium | reverse complement strand
CCGGCTTCACCGGGTACACGGCCAGGTTCCATCGCGGCGCTACAAGGCTGAGCGGGGCAATCGCCAGCATGCCCAGCAGGGCCCCGAACCAGACCGCGTGCTGCGAGGCGGGATGCTGAACGCGGAGAATCCTGAGAATCGCCCCGGCCACCAGCAGCGGAGCCAATGGCCGCAGGAGCAGGGCGGCCAGCCAGTTCATGGTTTCCTCTCCTGGCGCTCCTGCGCTTCGATCTTCTCGGTCAACCGGCGCAACTCGGAGGCTTTCACCACGTGATGATCCACCATCCCGGCAAGCAATTCTTCCAACGATCCGCGGCAGAAGCGCTTGAGGATGTCGCGAACGGCATCGGCCGCGACTTTGCGCGGTTGCCGCAGGCTGGCATACAGGAACTGGCGGCCCTCCAGGCGGTGGTTCACGTACTGCTTGCTCTCGAGGCGCCGCAACACGGTGCGAATGGTGGAATCCGTCAGGGGACGGCCGGTGTCGAGCGCCGATCGTACGGTTTCGCCTGTGGCGGGGCCATGCTGCCACAGAAATTCCAGTACCTTCTGTTCGAGCGATCCGAGGCTTTTGACGCGGGGCATAAGTTGCTACCAATCGTAACGCTACCAATCGTAACGCGGAGGTTGGCCGGCGTCAAGCCCCGGGTGGGTCCGCCGGGGTCCCCGGCTGGGACCGCGGCCGCCACCGCCCCTGGGCCTGTGGCCGACACCGCCCCTGGGCCCGCGGCCGACACCGCCCCTGGGCCCGCGGAACCCCTTCCGGCGGACTACGCAATCGACCTGCGGACTGGCGCTTATATGAGATTGCACCGGGAAACGATGTAGTCACCACGCGGTACCCGCGACCTCGCACTACACTGGAAGCATGTCACTCAGAGAACGCCTGCGGGGTGCCTTGGGTTTCCCCGTGACTCCTTTCCGCCGCGATTTATCGCTCGATCTGGATGCCCTGGCGCGCAACGTGGACGAAATGGCGCGCTATCCGTTTTGCGCCCTGGTGGCCGCGGGCGGCACCGGTGAGTTGTACTCGCTGACCCCCGCGGAGGTGGAAGACGTGGTCCTGGTAACCGTTGAGGCGGCTGCCGGCCGCATGCCGGTGGTGGCCGGCACGGGCTTCAACGGGCCGCTGGGCGCCGAAATTGCGCAGCGCGCCGCCAGGGCGGGGGCCGAGTGCATCCTGGTGCTGCCGCCCTATTACACCAACGCGCCGTTCGAGGGCGCCATGGCGTATTACCAGCAGATCGGCGCCGCTACGGACGTGCCGCTGATGGTCTACAGCCGCGATTGGGCGGTGTTTACGCCCGTGATGGTGGAACGCCTCGCGGAACGGGTGCCGACCCTGGCTTTCTGGAAGGACGGCCAGGGGGATGCGCGCAAGTACCAGCGAATGATGCAATCGGTGGGCGACCGCCTGGCCTGGCTGGGCGGCTTGGGCGACGATTGCGTTCCGGCCTACTTCGCCATCGGCGTGCAGGCCTACACCTCCAGCATTTCCAATATCGCGCCGCGCCTTTCGCTGGAACTGGCGGAGGCCGGGATGGCGCGCGATTTCGCCCGCCTGGATGGTCTGATGGAGAAGTACGTCCACCCGCTCTACGCCCTGCGCGAGCGGGCCAAGGGATACGAGGTGGCGGTGATGAAGGCGGCCATGGAGATTCTGGGCAAGCCGGCAGGGCCGGTGCGTCCTCCGCTTTGCGAGTGTACCGAAAAAGACCTGGCCGACCTGCGGCAGTTGATGCAAGTCTACGCCGATGGAATCGCCGCGCCGCCACGGGCCTCGGCGGGCGCGCGCTGATGCGGGAAGTGTTCGCCGTGCGGGTTCTCCGCTTGCCGGCCGGGCGGCAAAGGCGCGGCGTTATGGAGGGGACTTCGCGAACGGGTCCTGCGCGGGCCGGCGAAGGCAAGGCAACATGCTTTAATGCGCCGGGGCTACCCGGTATAGCCCCGAGGCGTGCGGCGCGAGATGGAAGGTGTAGCCGCCGGGCATCTCTCCGAGGTCCTTGCGATCCCATAGGTCGCGCAGGATACAGGCATCCGGCAGGCCTAGTTCGGGCCACTGGATTTTGATGTCCTGGTCGCGCTCGCCCACGTTGAATACGCCCACGTACCTGGCTCGACCGCCGGGAACGCCGGCAACCCAGATACGCTGGGACCCGCTCGAAAAGATCTCACGGCCGCCGATCCCCTTCTGATCCACTGCCAGGACCTCGTCATTGGTGATGAGAGCGGTAGTTGCGTCGTCGTTGCTGGGGAGATCGCCGCCGAAAATCAGGGGAGATTGGGCGATGCTCCAGAGGCTCAAGACGGTGCGCTGCTCGGCCGGAGTGAAGCGCGAGCGCCGGTCGGTTCCGCGCTCGGCCAGGATTCCGATCCGGCCCAACGGGAGCATGTCGGCGTCCGGCCAAGCGCCCGGCCGGCCGGCGCCGCCCCAGATGCCGACGAGGGTGAAGTTGTCGTGGAGCAGCCGCCACTCGTCCCAGAAATCGTCGGAGACGCGCCACATATTGGCGTTCTGGCGCAGGAAGTCGAGATCCTCCGCCCGCGCGGGTCCGGGCGACAGGCTTAGGACGATGGGCCGCGCGGTTTTTAAGATGGCGTTGTGAATGGCGGCGATCTCGTCGCGATGGATGGGCCGCAGGATGTCGTCGGCTTTGATGAAATCGACGCCCCACCCGGCGTAAAGCCGGAGGATCGAATCGTAGTAAGCCTGGGCCCCGGGGCGCGACATGTCCACGCCGTACATGTCGTGATTCCACGGGCACAGGGAATAGCGGTTGGCGATATCGGCGGCGCGCACGGCAGCGCCTTCCACGGGGGTGTTGGCCGCCACGGCCTGCCGCGGAATGCCGCGCATGATATGGATGCCGAACTTCAAGCCGAGCGAATGCACGTACGCGGCCAACGGCTGGAAGCCCTTCCCATCGGCGGCCGAGGGAAAGCGGTTGAGCGCAGGGACCAGCCGGCCGTAGGCGTCCATCTCGAGATGCGCCTCGGGATTGTAACCGCCGGCGCGCGGGTGAGGCTCCGACCACTGGATGTCCACGACGATGTACTGCCAGCCGTGCGAAAGCAGGTTTTTGGCCATATAGCCGGCGTTGGCCTTAACCTGCTCTTCGGTGACCGAGGTGCCATAGCAATCCCAGCTATTCCAGCCCATGGGCGGGGTGGATGCCAGCGCGGCTGCGGGCCGGCCGGCCTGGGGAGGCGCGGCGGGGGATTGCGCCGCTCCGGCGGCGAGCGCCACAACGGCGAGCGGGGCGAAGGGAATTCTCATTGGAGAAGATTGTAGCTCAGGCCAGCCGGACCGGCGCCGCACGGCCTGCCCGCCGCCAACTCCCTTGACATATATGCGCGCAATATTTATATTCGCCATATATGTCCTCAACGGATATGCGGGATCTGCAACGAGGCAGCGCCGAGATGATCCTTCTGGCGCTCCTCGAAGGCCGTGCGCGGCACGGCTACGAACTGGCCAAGATGATCGAGCGGGACTCGGGCAGCCGCCTGCAGTTCCATGTGGCTTCGCTCTACCCGATGCTCTATCGCCTGGAGCGCAAGAAACTGGTGGAGGGAAAGTGGGTGGAGAAGGCGGGCGAACGCCGCCGCCGCTACTATCGCCTGACAGCGGCGGGCCGCAAGGCCCTGGCCGGCCATCGCCACAACTGGCGCGAGTTCGTGGACGCCCTGAACGGCCTCACGGGGTTCAGCCATGCGTGACTGGAAGGCCTGGGTTCGGGGCCGGCTTCGCGAGTTGCGCCTGCCGCCCGCGCGCGAAAGCGAGATTGTCGCCGAACTCGCCCTGCATCTGGAACAGGTCTACAACGACGCTCGGGCGCAACAGTGGAGCGACGCCGAGGCCATGCGGCAGGTGGAAGCCGCGTGCGGGAACTGGCGCGACCTGGCGGGAGAAATCGAACGCTCGGTTCCGGAGATCCCGGAACGGCGCGCAGGCCCGCTTATGGGGGCTTGGGATGACGTGCGCCGCATGGAGCGATTCCTGCGCCGGAATCCCGGCTTCGCGCTGATGGCCATCGGCACGCTGGCATTCGGAGTGGGCGCCAACACGGCTATCTTCACGCTGGCGGATGCCCTGGCGCTGCGCGGCTTGCCGTATCCCCAACCCGCCCGGCTGATGGCCCTCGAGACTCATGGGTCGAAACAAAGCGAGATTGAGCCATGGACTTCGGCGCCCGATTTCTTCGACCTGCGCAGCCAGACGTCGAGTTTCGCGGACGTAGCGGCGCTCAGCCCGGTGTTTTACGACATCATGACCGGGGCGGGCGCCACTGCCGAGCGGCTCGACACGCTCTACGTCTCGGCCAGCTTCTTCCCCATGCTCGGCGTGCACGCCGCGCTGGGGCGAACCTTCAGGGCTTCCGAGGACGACCGCACCCATCCATCCAACCTGACGGTGCTGTCGCACGCCTTCTGGCAGAGCCGTTTCGGAGCCCGCCGCGACATACTGGGCCGCACCCTGGTCCTGGACGGGCAGGCCGTCACCATCATCGGCGTGCTGCCCGCGGAGTTCCATTATCGCGGCGAGCCGCTGGCGGGGAAGGCCACGGAGATCGACCTTTGGCGGCCGCTTTCGGATAATGCGCTGATCGGGCGGCCGCGCGCGGTGCGATTCCTGAAGGTGATCGGCAGACTGAAGCCCGGCGTTTCTGCTAAGGGCGCCTCGGACGAAGTCCACGCGATCGGCGCGGCGCTGGCGGAAAAATACCCCGGCAGCAACCGCGGATTCACGCTCACCGCCATGCCGCTCGGGGACAAAATCACGGGCCGCTTTCGGGGGACCACCACGCTACTGCTGGGACTGGCCGGATTCATTCTATTGATGGCCTGCGCCAATAGCGCCAGCCTGCTGCTCACGCGCGCCACCGTACGCCGGAAGGATTTCGCCGTTCGTTTCGCGCTGGGCGCGTCCGCGTGGAGGCTGCTGCGGCAGGTGATGACGGAGGCCCTGGTGCTCGCGGCCCTGGGAGGCGCGGCCGGAATCGCGCTGGCTTATGAAGGAGTCCGGCTGATGGCCGCGGCGGCTCCCGCCAGCCTGCTTCCGGGCTACGAAATCGCGCTTGACGGGCGCATCGCGGCTTTCACTCTGTTCGCCATCCTGCTGAGCGCCGTGCTTTCCGGGCTTCCGCCCGCATGGAGTGGACTCCGCGAAGGAATTGGGAATGCCCTGCGCGACGGCAGCCGGAGCCTGGGCGGCCGTCAACGCTTTCGATCGTCGCTGGCGGTCGTCGAGGTGGCTGCCGCGTTCGTTCTGCTGACCGGCGCCGGCCTGCTGATCCGCAGTTTCCAGCGGTTGCTGGACATTAATCCCGGCTTCGATCCTCACGGCGTGGTCACCATTTCCACCCAAACTCCGCCCGGCGCGCGCACCGATGCCGAGCGCAAAGCCATGTACCTCCTGATCCGGGAGCGGCTGCTATCGGCGCCCGGCGTCACCAGCGTAGGGGCGGTCAGCCGGCTGCCGCTGATGGGATCGAACCTGGGGACGGCCGTCTCGATCGAGGGAAAAACGACCCCCGGCGAACCGGGCCCGGATGTCGAATATCGCGTAGCGACGCCGGATTATTTCCGGACCATGCGCATCCCGCTGCGCCGGGGCCGGCTGTTCACCGATGGCGACGATGGGTCGGCGCCGCCGGTGGCGCTGATCAATGAGACCATGGCGCGAAGATTCTGGCCGGGCGAGGACCCCGTAGGAAAGCGCATCAAGATGGGGCCGAACAGCGAAACGCAGTCCTGGATTACGATTGCCGGGGTGGTGGGCGATGTGCACCACTTCGGCCTGGACGTGCAGACGCCGCCGGAGGTGTACCGGCCCTATGCCGCCAGCCCGCTGTTCGCTCCGATCCTGGTGATTCGCACGGCGTCGGATCCCGAGCCGCTGGTAAGCGCGCTGGCCGCCAAGATCCGATCGGTGGATGCGGCAGTGCCGGCGTATGACCTGTTCCTGATGCAGACGCTGGTGGACCGCTCGACCGCCGAGCGGCGCTTCGTGATGTCGCTGCTCACGGGCTTCGCATTGGCGGCGCTGCTGCTGGCGGGCGTGGGAATTTACGGAGTCGTGTCGCAATCGGTAGCGCAGCGGACCCAGGAGATCGGCATCCGGATGGCCCTCGGCTCATCGCCCGCCGCGGCGCAGTCCCTGGTATTTCGGGAAGGCATGCGCCTGGCGGCCATGGGCATAGTGATCGGCTTCGCGGGCGCTGCCGGACTGACACGGCTGATCGATCACCTGCTATTTGGAATTCGGCCCACCGATCCGCCGGCATTCGCGTTGGCGGTAGGGGTTCTGGCCTCGTGCGCGGCGCTGGCCAGTTATGCACCTGCCCGGAGGGCTACTCGGATCGATCCGCTGACGGCATTACGGCAGGAGCGCTAGGGACCAAGCCAGAGGCAGCATTGCACGCTTTTTATTACCGCCGCGTTAACGATTAGCCGAACCTCGCTGAGTAAGATCGCGGCGCCCCGGCATTTACCTGGAAGTGCTGATCCTCACACTCCGGACGGCTATCTCGCATTCATGACCGCTATCATGGGAGCCGGTCCAGGCTCGAGCGGAGTTACCCCGATGCTGGTGGTGTTAGGCTGCCGGTCACCCTGTCACGGGTGTTTCCGGCCTATCTGGAGAGTCCCCCATGGGGCATGCGCTCTCGCCAGGGCGCTGAGGCGTAAAGTACGGGCAAGAAGACTTTCGAGGGAGTTACGTTCGGCGGGCACTTGCCGGTCATTGAAGTTGATACAGCCCGGGACAGAAGACTCTCCGTCCCGGCGTGCTGGCGACCGGAAGTCTCTGTCCCGCCTGTGGGTGGTTA
Source organism: Bryobacteraceae bacterium (assembly GCA_030038565.1). GTDB lineage: Bacteria > Acidobacteriota > Terriglobia > Bryobacterales > Bryobacteraceae > JOPF133. The sequence goes on along the minus strand of JASHSS010000368.1, from coordinate 7,278 downwards.
AGAGCCGCGCCGGTTTATGCTTCGGCCTTGGCGCTCTGAGCTAAACGTTTGCGATGTTCTGCCCAACGCTTCTTCTGCGCGGCGGCGATGCGTTTTCGCGCGGCCGGACTAAGCACTCGCTTGGTCCGGGCAGGTTTCTCGCTGGGCGCTGACGCGGCGGAGGAAGCACGACCCTTTAATTGAGCTTGAATCTCGCGGATCTTCTCTTCAATCTTCTTCTGTTCGATTTGATAGCCGACCAGCGCCATCTGTAGTGTGCTTAGGTCGCCTACACTTTTGGATCTTGCCATGGGTTTCACCTTCGCACACTATATCATATGGAAGTAGCAACACACAGAATAATTAAGTTGAAACCATGCGATTAGTTCTACAGCGGGTGACGGAAGCGCGCGTAACTGTTCAGGAATGTACTGTAGGGTCTATCCAAGCCGGACTAGTAGCGCTACTAGGGGTATCCAGAACGGACACACGCGCCGATGCCGACTATTTACTGAAGAAACTCCTGGACGTGCGTATTTTTTCGGATGAAGCGGGAAGGATGAACCGAAATGTGCAGGAAATTGGTGGAGCTATCCTGATTGTGTCTCAATTTACGCTGCTGGCCGACTGCCGGCGGGGACGGCGTCCCAGTTTCGACCAGGCGGCGCCACCGGAACAGGCGGTAGCCCTTTATAACTATTTTGTGGAGCAAGCGCGGCGTAGTACTCTCCCGGTGGAAACAGGCATATTTCAAGCGTCCATGAAGGTGTCCCTGGTTAACGACGGTCCGGTCACTCTGGTGATCGATTCTACGGAAGTCACCGGCGCCCGGGCAGCCGATAAGTGAAGCTACAGACCTGTCCCGGCCAGGGGCACAGGGCAAGTTAAACCGTGCTGCTCACGGCGACGAACAAGGGCCGGTTGCGAGTGGCCACAAGTCGGCCGCGACTGGCGGCGGGAACCGGTATTTCAGGCCTTTTGGGGGCGGGACCGGGCAACCGCCCTCAGGCGGCGAACGGCGCGACGGCACCCAGAATGACAAGAACGGGCGGGCGAAGCGTTTCACATCCTGGCGCGGCTCCCTTTCTACCGCAAGGTAAATCCGTGTTGCCCGAAGCGCCGCGTCCTGCCCGCGGCGGTAACTGAGATTGCAGGCAGGATCGGGCGCGAATCGCGGCCGGTGCGCAGTTTTCTTTTTGCCCGCGCTTACTGTCGGCTGCTGTACTTTTCGTACAAGCGGGTCTGCTTGTTGGTCAGGGGCACTTCCTTACCCCGAATGTACAGATGTTTGACCTGGGTTTGGATTTCCAGTGGATCGCCGTCGGTCACCATCAGGTCCGCCAGCTTGCCCTTTTCCACGGAACCGATCTTGTCGCCGGCGCCCCAGATTTCGGCCGGATTGATGGTGATGGCCTTCAGCGCTTCGTCGTAGGGCAATCCAAACGCCACCGCAGTGGCAGCCTGGTAGGGCAGGTTCCGCACAAATTCGTTATCGAAGGTGCCAAAGGCGAACTTCACTCCCGCCTTATAAGCTTCCAAGGGGAGGGTGAAGGCTTCGTCGTAGGGGCTGTCTTCGGTCTCGGGCAGCGCCAGGACGCGGCCCAGAATCACGGGGATATTCCTGGCTTTCAACTCCGCCGCGGCGCTGCCCAATTCGTGGGGCTGCAAGACTACGATCCGGATGTTCTGCTTCTCGGCAAAGGCGATGGCATCGTGAATCGCCGACGGGCGGCTCGCGGAAACGGCCACCGGAACTTTACGGTCGAGCACCGGAAGCATGGCTTCGAACTTCAAATCGCGCACAAATCCGGGCAGGTTGGCTGCGCGCGCCTTCTGGTATTTCCGGGCATCGTCGAAGAAGTCGGTCAGTTTGGCGATCTGCTCTTCATAGGTCCGGCGTGCCTGCGTGTAAGTGCCGCCGGCGGTGGTCGAGATCAACTGTGGACCGAAATCGGGGTTACCCCCGCCGCGTCCGCCGCGTCCCGCGATGGCCGGGAAAATCAGGTGCATGGCGGCGCTGCGGTTAATCTCCATGTCCTCCCAAGTCCAGCCATCGGTGTGAATCAACGCCGCCTCGCCGGAAATCATCTGGCGTTCGCCGCCGCCGAACCGTCCGCCCCCGCCGCCTCCGCCTCCGCCCGACGAAGGAAAGGTCATCACGCTGGTAATTCCATTCACGCGCACCACTCCGAAGTGCTCACTATCGGGATTCACCGCGACAATGGCCTTAAGTTGCGGCATAAACTCGCCCAACTCGCCCGTATCCACGGTTACGCGCACGGCGGAAATTTCCGACAAGCCCAGCTCGGTTCCGGAATCCAGCATCCCCGGATAAACCCGCAGGCCCTTGGCTTCCACCACCCGCACTCCCTTGCCCGCCACAATCTTCGCGCCGATGTCGGCGATTTTGCCATCCTGGATCAATACCGAAACGCCCTTCATAGGCGCGCCCACCACCGGATAGACATCGGCGTTATGAATCAGGATGCTCTCGCCAGATGCCGCGCCCGCGGCCGCGGCGCATGCCAACAAAATTACCGCCAGTTTCATTGCGCCTGTCCTCCTTGCCCGCCGCGCCCGGCTCCACGGCCGCCCTGGCGGGGTTGGCTCTGTTTCTCTTTCTCGATGAGTTGCTGTTTTTCGGCTGCCTTGGCGGCGCGCTGGCTGATATCCGTATCGCGGTCGAAGTAGACCGAGCCATCGATGAGGACCTTTTGCACTTTGGCATAATCCGACATGGGGTCTTTGTCGTAGATCACCAGGTCGGCGTCCTTGCCGGGTTCGATCGATCCCACGCGGTTATCGATGCCCAATTGTTTGGCCGGGTTGATGGTCACGAGCGAGAGCGCCTGGTTCTCGGTCAATCCGCCGTATTTCATGGCCTTGGCAGCCTCGGTGTTGAGGTGCCGCATGAGCTCGGCATCGTCGCTGTTGACGCTGACCACGATGCCCTTCTTCACCATCATGGCGGTGTTATAGGGGATTGCGTCGAAGGCTTCCACTTTGTAAGACCACCAATCGCTGAAGGTCGAAGCTCCGGCGCCGTGAGCGGCGATCTCATCGGCCACTTTATAGCCCTCCAAGACGTGCTGTAATGTCCGGATCTTGAATCCATAATCGTCCGCCACCCGCAGCAGCATCAGGATCTCGTCGGCGCGGTAGCAATGCGCGTGCACGTAGCGTTTGCCCTCCAGCACTTCTTTTAGCGGCTCGAGCCGCAGATCCTTGCGCGGCGGAATCAGCGAGGTCTCGCCGCGGGCGACCTTGGCGTCGTACTCGTCCCACTCGGCCTTGTAAGCTTTGGCCTCGTTGAAGGCCTCGCGAATGACGTCCTCTACGCCCATGCGCGTGGCGGGATAACGCGCCTGCACAGTGGTCGTGGCGCCGCGGCCGCCCTGCGGGTTGCCGGCGCTTTTGGGATTCTCACCCAGGGCGAACTTAATGCCCGGCGTGGCGCCTTCGAAGATCAACCCCTGGGCATCTTTGCCCCACCGCAGCTTGATGGGCAAAGTGCAGCCGCCGATGGGGTTGGCCGAGCCGTGCAGGATATTGGCCGTGGTTACGCCGCCGGCCAGCGCGCGGTAAATGGCGATATCTTCAGGGTCCAGCACATCCCTTATGTTCACCATGGAGGACACCGAAACGCTGCCTTCATTGACCCCGCCATCTATGGCGATGTGCGAATGGCAGTCGATAATTCCGGGAATCACGTATTGGTTGGCGGCGTCGATCCTGGTAGCGCCCTCCGGCACCGTGACCTTCTCGCCCGCCTCTACGATTTTTCCATCGCGGATGACGATTGAACCCTTGAAGGTACCCTGGGTGACCGTCATCACGTTGGCGTTTTGAATCACGATGGTCTCGGCCCACAAGGGCGCCACCGCGGCCAGCACCCCAAGCAACAGTTTGTTCATTGAATTCCTCCCGGCGGGTTGGTGGTCATACCCCGCCCGCCACCCGTGCTGTCGGTTGCCGGGGTGTACTTCCTGCCATCCACAAAAATCATCTGGATCGAAGTGCGGTCGTCGAAGATCTCGCCCTTGGTCACCAGCAGATTGGCGATCTTACCCTTATCGATGCTGCCCATGCGGTCCGCCACGCCATAGATCTCGGCCGGGGAAAGGGTCAGGGCGCGCACGGCATCCTCGCGGCTGAGGCCCGCGTCGATGGCCTTTTTCACGGCCCTTTGGATATCGCGGGGCTGCTCCAGGCCGTCAGTGTAAAGCGCGAAATGCACGCCCGCTTTTTCGAGCAGGGCCGGCGCGCCGGGGGCCTTGTCGCGCTGCTCCAGAACGCGCAGCGAATCGGTGTCTTCGGGATTGGGGTCGCGGGGGGCCTCCGGCCAGCGCATGCTCACCAGGACGGGCGCGCCGGCTTTCTTCAGAACCTCGACGGCTTCGGGGCGGTAGGTTTCGCGGCCGCCGTAAATCACTACGGGCTGCTTCAGTTCGGCGGCGAAGCGCAGCATGCGGTCGATCTCCACCAGCCGGTTGGCGGGGAAGAGAATCCGCTTGGATGCCAGGACCCCTTCGAGAGCCCGATCGTAAGCCGGCCGTTCCATGCCGCGCGGATCTTTAGCATAAGCATCCTTGACCAGTTGGTAGTGCGCGGCGTCCAGGTAAATCTGGCGGACGTAAGCAATCATGCCCATCAGCGCGCTGGGAAAACCGCCCCCGAACCCGCCGCCGCGCGAGAGCGAGATGTACTGGCCCAGAGCCGTGACCACCACCATGTCCCCGGCCTTCTCGCCGCTCGAGAGATCGATCAGCGAACCCTGGCCGGCGAAGATGCCGCGAGTGGGAAACGTTGCGGTGGTGGTGTAGCCCGCACTGCGTACCGTCTCAATGCGCCGGTCGGTGGGTTGCAATTCATCGGCGGCCAGCAGCCAACTGGTGGTGGAGGGCCGGTCCTCAGGTCCCCGGGCGCGTTCCACGGCCGCGGCCGGGGCGGCTGCCGGCGCGGCGGGCGTGGCCGGCGTTGCTGCTCCCCGGCCTCCACGCCCGGCAGTGGCGGCGGCATTCGGCGCTCCTTCGATCCCCACGGTGCTCAGAGGATCGATCAGGCCGGGGTAAACCGTGAGACCTTCGCCGGCCACGACCCACGCGTCGGCCGGAACCGCGACATTCTCCCCAACCGCTTCGATCAATCCATTGCGAACCACTACCGTGCCTCTGGCGAGGGCCGGTCCGCTAACCCTGACAATCTTCGCATTGACGATGGCCACGGCGGGGGACGACTGCGCCCCGGCGGACGCGCAGACGAAAAGCAGGCCTGTTATGAGTTTTCTGGTCATATGCAGATGGCTATTATATACCCCGGGTCTTTTCGGGGTGGTGTTATAAGGCGCGGCCGGGCGGTGGCAGGTTACTCCGGCGCCGGCATCGCCCAGTCCTCCCTTATACTGAGATTTGTCCAATCCTCCGAAGCAGGTTCGCTATCGCGACGCGGGCGTCGACATCGACGAAGGCGATCGGGCCGTGAACGCCATCAAGAAATTCGCACGCCAGACCTTCACCGGTTCGGTGTTGACGGACATTGGATCGTTCGGCGCGGCGTATGCTCTATCCGGATTTCGCAGGCCGGTCCTGGTGAGCTCGGCTGACGGCGTGGGCACCAAGCTCAAGGTAGCGTTTCTTGCGGGACGCCACGGCACGGTGGGTGAAGACCTGGTCAACCACTGCGTGAACGATATCGCCGTGCAGGGCGCGGCGCCGCTGTTTTTTCTGGACTATTTCGCGATCGGGAAGCTGGATGCCAGGGTGGCGGCGGAAGTGGTCTCCGGCATGGCGCGCGGCTGCCGGCGAAATGGTTGCGCCCTGATCGGCGGCGAGACCGCGGAGATGCCCGGCATGTATCAGGCCGGCGAATACGATCTGGCGGGGTTCATCGTCGGCGCGGCCGAACGCGGCCATCTGATTACCGGGCAAGGCATCCGCGAAGGCGATGCGCTGATCGGCCTTCCGTCCACGGGCTTGCACACCAACGGCTATTCCCTGGCTCGCAAGCTGCTGTTTGAGACCGCCGGCTATTCCGCCGAGACGTTTCTGCCGGAAGTGGGAACCACCGCCGCGCGAGCGCTGCTGGCGGTGCACCGCAGCTATTTGAGACCCATCCGCGCGCTGATCGAAGCCAGGCTGCTGCGCGGAGCGGCGCATATCACCGGCGGCGGCATCACCGGCAACACTCCGCGCATGTTACCAGGCGGGCTCGCGGCGGCCATCGACACCTCCAGTTGGCGCGTTCCGCCCCTATTCGAATTGCTACGCCGCCTGGGCAATGTTCCCGAAAGCGATTACCGCCGCACCTTCAACCTGGGAGTGGGGATGATCTTTGCCGTCCCCGTGCGTTCGGCCGCCAGGGCCGAAGCGGCGCTCGGCCGCATAGGCGAATCGCCTTTCCGGATCGGCTCTGTGATCGCTCACAGACGTGGCCGCCCACGGGTGGAGTTCCGGTGAAACGGCTCGCCATCCTGATCTCCGGCCGCGGGTCGAATTTCGAAGCCATCGCCGCGAGCGTGGCGGGGGGAACCATTCCCGCCGAAATTGCCGTGGTGATTTCCAATCGCCCCGCGGCCCCCGGACTGGAGATTGCCCGAAGGCTGGGCATCCTCTCCGTGGTGATCCCTTCCAAAGGCCTCGACCGGGAAGTTTACGACCGCCTGGTGCTCGACGAACTGGATCGCCACCAGGTGGACCTGGTTTGCCTGGCCGGATTCATGCGCCTGCTGAGCGCGCAGTTTATACGCCACTTTCCTCAGCGGATTCTGAACATTCATCCCTCTCTTCTACCGGCCTTTCCGGGACTGGACGCCCAATCCCAGGCGTTCGAACACGGAGTGAAGATCACCGGATGCACGGTCCACTTCGTGGATGAACACCTGGATGCCGGGCCGATCATTCTCCAGTCCGCCGTTCCGGTGCTCGACAACGATACCGTGGAAACTCTGGCGGGCCGCATCCTGGCAGAAGAGCATCGCATTTACCCGCGGGCGATCCGGATAGTACTGGCGGGCGCCTACGAGGTGGTCGGCCGCCGCGTCATTTTGAGTTGAAGATATTCGGATAGCTTCATAGGGGGGCCGGGCCCCGTCTCCAGTTGGTGCTCGACGGCCTTTTGATAAGCGCGCAGTGTCTTGAGCCGTCGCCGGGGATCGATATCACATGTTTCGAAATCCAACAGAATGTCGATTTCCCAGGGTTCGAACGAGTTGCGCCGCAAGGCGCCGCGGATCAACTCCGCAATCAGCCTTCGGAAGCGGTTCAGCATGAGTTCGAGTTGAATCAGGTCGTCCGCCGTCAT
>JASHSS010000367.1 GCA_030038565.1 Bryobacteraceae bacterium | reverse complement strand
GCCAACCGCCGAGCACCGCGTCGGCGGCGCGATTGATGTGGTTGCCGAATTGCTTGCCCCGGCCGAACGGCAATGCGTAGTTGTAGGCTAAGGTAAAGCTGTGGCGAATGTCCCAGGAGGCGCTGGAATAGGAAGTATTCCAGTCCGTCTGGTTCAGCGGGTTCCAGTTGTCCGCCCCGCTCAAAGGAGTGGTGCTGTCCGCGAGCGCATGGCTCCATACGTACGATGCCAGGAAGTATAGCCCGGCGGAGAGGCGTTTTTCCAGCTTCACCGAACCCGCATCATAGTTGCCGAAGCCGAACGAGGAAGTCATCGAAAGGCCATTCCCCACCGATTGGCAGGTCGGGCAGGCGGGCTGAATCTCCTGCAAGTTCGCCGAACTGATGGCGGTGTTGAAGGTGCCCAGGTTGGGGTACGGATCGGAGTTCCACAGAACCACCTGGTGCGCCTGATGGTTGCCCTCGTAACCGATTTCGAGGGCCATGTTCCCCGCTAACTCGCGCTGCAGAACCACATTCCACTTGTGCACCAGCGGGTTTTCGAAATCCGGCTGCACGCCGCGCATGGAGACGCCGGCGTTGAGCGTGAACGGGCTGAGCGGATATCCTCCCGCGAAGCCGCCCGGCATGAAATCGCAATTGAAGCACTGCTGCTGGGTAATGCCCACGAAGGCGCTGTTGCCCTGGTAGCGGCTGAGGTTCACGGTTTCATTGAACGGGACGCCTTCGCCGCGGTTGGGGCTGCCGCCCTGATTTTCTTCGCCGCCGTAGAAGATGCCGTATCCGATGCGCAGCACCATCTTGCTGGCGAAGTTATAAGCGATGCCGACGCGCGGCCCGAAATCGAACTTATCCCATGGGATCAGGTAGTTCGAAACGTTGCAGCGGTTCACGGTCACGGTGGGGAACAATTGGCCGAAGTTCGGCGGCAAGGCCTCGTTGCAGTTGCCGCCCTGGGGAATATAGAGCGTGTTGTTCTGCAAGTCGTAGTTCGCCTGCCGGCCCCATTGCTCGCCGATGGGCGACCATAACTCGTAGCGGACTCCCAGGTTCAACGTCAGCTTGGAGTTTACTTTCCAGTCATCCTGAGCGTAAGCCGCGTAAGCCACCTTCTGCGATGAGACAAAGTTGGTGGTGGAAATGTTGGCGCTGTCGACATAGCCCAGCAGCGCCGAAGCCATCGCGTCACCCGTCAGGCCGGCGACGCTCTGTCCGTTGGAGGCGTTGTTTCCCGACGGAAACGCGGTTTCGTTGTTGCTGAAACCGATATTGCCGTGCGGATCGGGAACCTGGAAGAACGGGAATTTCACGGAGCGGAACTCGAAACCGAATTTCAGGGCGTGCGAACTCTTGGTGAGCGCTACGTTCTGCACCAGATCCCACACGTTGTTGTATTCCTTGGTGGGAACCCAATCCGTCGCGCCGACCGTGGGATAGCCGTTCGAGAAACCGATCTGCGGAAGTCCGCCGTTATTGGTCGTGGCAGTGGTCGGATCGTAGCCGCCGATGCCGTACAGGGCGAAGTCGTCAACGTTCGGGTTGGCGCCGATACGCGAGGTCACCAGGCGGGTGAAGCTGACGCGGCTTTCGGTCACCAGGCGCGGACTCCACACCCGCGTATAGCTCGTCTGCCCGTTGCGGCTCAGGTCGATTTCACCGGCGCCGTTGAAACCCGTATCGTCCAGCGCGCCCGGCAGCGGAGCGCCATCGGCCTTGGAAGTGTCCGACCAGCTCAATGATCCGAACAGGCTGTCTTTATCGCTCAGATGATAGTCCACCCGAGCGTCGCCCTGGTCCTGGTTCAGCGCGCCCTTGGTGTCGTAGTAGTAATCGTTGGTCGGCTGATTGCCGGTGATGATGGGCTCATTGGGTGTGGGATAGAGCTGCATGATCTTGGCCCAAGCCGGATCGAACCGGTTCTGGGGAATGATGTTGCCTGGGAACGGCGTCCGCGATACGGGAATCTGGAAACCCGCGGAATTGGTCTCATAAGTGGTGGATGCCGGATCGTAGATCATGCCCTTGGCGATCGAGATGGGATTGCCGTTCACGTCCGTGCCGGTGTAACTCGGGCCCAGCAGGCTCGAGAAATCGCCGGTCTTCATTGCCGGCGTGGGCACCGTGGTGTATCCCGAGTAGCCCAGGTTGGGGTACGACCCGCCCGAATCGGTGATGCGCGTTCCCTGATAGTCGCCGAAGATAAATAACTTGTTTTTCTTGATCGGACCGCCGGCGGTGGCGCCGAACTGGTTCTGCACGAAAGGTCCGATGGGCAGTCCCGCGCGATCGTTGGTCCAGCTATTGGCATCCAGGTCGCGGTTCTGAATGTATTCGAACAGGCTGCCGTGGAGTTGATTCGTGCCGGACTTCAGCACTACGTTGATGACTCCTCCCGCCGCGCGTCCGTATTCGGCGTTGTAACCATTGGTCTCCACGGTAACTTCGCTGACTGCGTCGATGGCGGGGCCGATGGCGTAAGCAGTTTGATTCAGGAAGTCGATGGTATTGATGTTGTTATCCACGCCGTTCAGCAGGAAGTTATTCTGGCCGTTGGAACGCACACCGTTGGCGGAGAAGCCGCCGTTGGCCGAATCGCGCGCGCCGTTTTCGGCGGGCACCACGCCTGGCGACAGACGCGCCAGGTAAGTCAGGTTACGGGTCCCTCCCAGGGGAACGTCGGTAACGGTTTTGGTATCCAGCGCCGCGCCGACCTGAGTACTTTCGGTTTGCAGCAGAGGCGCCGCCGCTTCCACCTGGACCGTCTGCCCCACTTCTCCCACGGTGAGGGTGAAGTTGACGGCGGTGCGCTCGCCAGGGGTCAGGATTACATTGGGTTGCTCGGCCGTCTTGAATCCGGGGGCGCTGACGCTGACGGTGTAAGTGGATGCTTTCAGCGCCGGGCGGACATACTCACCCACGGTGTTGGTTAAGGTCGTGTAAACTTCGCCGGTGGCTGTTTCAGTGATGACCACCTTGGCATTCGGGACGACGCCGCCCGACGGGTCGGTGACCGTGCCTACCAGAGTTGCAAGATCGCGTTGCGCCAACAGTGCGCCCGCGCACATGAGAACGGACAGGGCTACCCTCGACCCCGCGAAGCAGCGGTTCATTTGTAACTCCCTCCTGTAGCCTGCGCCTGGGCAGGCTCGTTTACCGATGACTAACTTTGCAGGAAATGTATCACCCTCAAAAACTGGCGGTCAATAGCTCGAAAGATACAAAGTAAGCGGTTTCGTGTTCCTATAAACAATTGCGACAATTGAACCTTAACCTATGGTTTCTGGAAGTCCCGGCGATGGAGCCAGGCGCTTTCCCCAAGGCTTCCGAAGCGGCGTAGAATCAAGGTCTGATGACGCGGTTTCTGCGAATGGCCGCAGTTTTATGGTTGTGCCCACCGGCTTTGATAGCTCAAAAGAGCATGGCGGCGCTTCCAGGAAATGGATATGTGAATCCGGAGACCTGCGCAAAATGCCACCGGGAAATCGCCTTGGATTATGCCCGCACGGGCATGGCCCGCTCGTTTTATGCGCCGGCCCAAGCCAACACTATTGAAAATTACGCCAAGGTCCCCGAGTACTATCACGCACTCTCCGACAGCCACTATGCCATGACCATTCGAGGCGGCCAATACTTCCAGCGCCGGTGGCAACTTGACGCCGCCGGCAAGGAAATGAATGTTGAAGAATTGCGGATCGACTATGTCATGGGATCGGGAAATCATGCCCGGTCTTACCTTCACCGGACCGAACGCGGCATGCTCATCGAACTTCCCCTCGGCTGGTATCCGGACAACGGTGGCGAATGGGGGATGGTGCCAGGGTCGGATACGGAACATCCGCAGACTCGCCGGTTCGTCTCTTATAAGTGCATGTTCTGTCACAACGGCTACCCGGCCATCCCACCCGCCAACCAGTTACCCGGCAGTGAACCGGTGTTCGCCGGGGAACTGCCGCAAGGGATCGATTGCCAGCGATGCCACGGTCCGGGAGCCGACCATGTGCGGACTTCGGGGCGGGTTGGCATGGTGAATCCGGCTGCGCTGAGTCCCGAACGGCGCGCGGAGGTGTGCATGCAATGCCACCTGGAAACCACCAGCGGGCGGATTCCGGCGGTGCTCCAGCGATTCGACCGCGCCACCTTCTCTTATGTTCCGGGGCAGCCATTGGCGGAGTTCGCGATTTCTTTCGACCACGCGCCGGGAACCGGGCACGAAGGCAAGTTCGAGGCCGTCAGCTCGGTGTACCGGCTGCGGCAATCGCGCTGTTACCTGGAAAGCGCGGGGAAACTGGAGTGCGCCACCTGCCATGATCCTCACAAAATTCCGCGCGGCGCGGAAGCGCTGCGACAGTATTCCACGGTCTGTCTCCAGTGCCACACCGCGCCGCACCCGGCCGGCGTCGCGGCCACGGCGGCGGACTGCATCACCTGCCACATGCCCAAGCGGCGGGTGGACGACGCGCCGCACGTGATCATGACCGACCACCTGATCCAGCGGCGCGCGCCGGCGGATGCGTTAGTGGAATTCCCCGAGCGGCCGGCGGAAGAGTATCACGGGGAAGTGGTACCCTATTATCCTTCGCCGCTCCCCCAAACGCCGCGGAACGCGCTGTACCGGGCGGTGGCGCAGGTGGGGCTGGGAAACAACGTGGAGGCAGGGATGCCGGAACTGGTGCGGCTGATCGCCGAAATCCAACCTCGTGAGCCGGAGTTTTACATGGTGCTCGGCGATGGCTGGAAGAGCTTGGGAAAGCCCACCGAAGCCGCGGCCGCCTACCGCCGGGCGCTGGAACTCCAGCCCGATTCGGCGCGGGCGATGCGGGCCCTGGCCGAAGTCGATCCGGAACACGCCGTCGGGATTCTGGCGCGCGCAGTGGAGGTCGCGCCCGATGACCCGGAATCATGGTTTCGCTACGGAGTCGCGACCGCCTCGGCGGAGCGGATTCAGAAGGCCATCGCGCTCGATCCGTGGCTGCCGGATCAATCGCGCCGCCTGGCGGAGCTGACGCATTCCGAAGCCGCGCTGAAAGACGCCCTCCGAACCGATCCCTTCGACGACGCCGCCTGGGACCTGGGCGGCCGTATCCTGGCCGAAAAGGGGGATTCCGCGGGCGCGTTTTTCGACTTCCAGCGGGCCCTCAAGCTGCGGCCATCGGCCCGTTACCTGTACGATTATGCGCTGGCGCTGGCCCGCGCAGGCCGTTTCGAGGATGCCGAAAGCCAGGCGGCCATGGCAGTACGGGCGGACGCGGGCATGGCGGAAGCGCATGAACTGCTCGGCGGGCTGTATGTGAAGAAGCAGCAGTGGCCCGAGGCGGCGCGCGAATATCGGGCGGCGCTGGCGCTCGCGCCCGGCTTGGCGCGTGTCGAGTTGCGGCTGGGAACGGTGCTGGCGGCCGAAGGGGATCGGGAAGGGGCGGCGGCACAGTTCCGCGCGGCGGCCGGCGGAAATGACGCCGCGGTGGCGCGGCAGGCGGCCCAGGCGCTGCGGGAGATGGGAATCCGGTAGCCATGCGGTGGTGGATTTGGCTGAGTGCGCTCGCGGCGCTTGTGGCAACCGGCCTCGCCGTCACCCCGGAAGCTCCGGCGGTGCGCTTTGTGGATATCGCCGCGGCCGCCGGCCTCACGGCCACCAACACCTTCGGCGGGAAGGAAACCAAACAATCCATTCTGGAGAGCACCGGCACGGGAGCGGCGATTTTCGATTTCGATGGCGATGGCTCGAACGACGTCTTCATCGCCAACGGGCCGCCCTCGCTTTCGCAACTCTATAAGAACGACGGGAGCGGACACTTCACCGAGGTTGGCCGCCAGGCGGGGCTGACGCGCAGCGGTTGGGCCCAGGCGGCCTGCGTGGGAGATATCGACAACGACGGCCATCCCGACCTGTTCGTGACCTACTACGGCCACAACAGCCTCTACCGCAACCTGGGAAACGGCCGCTTCGAGGACATCACCGAACGCGCCGGCCTGCCCGTGACCGGCACGCGATGGGGATCGGGCTGCGCCCTGATCGACTACGACCGCGATGGACGGCTGGACATCTTTGTGGCCAATTACGTGGATCTGGACCTGGCGCACGTTCCCCGCCCCGGCAGCGGCAAGAACTGCGAATGGAAGGGGATGGCGGTGTGGTGCGGGCCGCATGGCCTCGCGCCCGGGCGCAACGCGCTCTACCACAATAACGGCGACGGAACCTTCACCGACGTTTCCGCCCAGGCCGGCATCCTGAAGGCGGGCGAATGTTACGGGTTGGGCGCCGTGACGGCCGACTTCGATAACGATGGCTGGCCGGACATCTACGTGGCCTGCGACCAGACGCCCAGCCTGTTGTATCGCAACCGTCACGACGGGACCTTCGAAGAGCGCGGCGATGCGGCCGGCGTCTCCTACAACGCCGATGGCGCCCTGCAGTCGGGCATGGGAATCGCGGTGGGGGATTACGATGGCAATGGCTTCCTGGATATCGCCAAAACGAATTTTTCTGGCGACCGGCCTTCGCTCTACCGGAATGAGGACGGCAAGTTCTTTGAGGACGTCTCCGAGATGGCCGGGCTGGGTCGCCATCAGCTTCTGGGCTGGGGCGTGGCCTTTCTGGATGTGGACGAAGACGGCTGGCCGGACCTCGTAATCGCCAATGGGCACGTGTATCCGGAGATCGACCGGTCGCCCATCGGGGAGACTTACCGGCAGAAGACCCTGCTGTACCGGAACCTGGGCAACGGGCGGTTCGCCGACATCGGCGATTCCGCGGGGCCGGGATTCGCCCCGCTCAGGCCGGCACGCGGACTGGCCACCGGGGATCTGGATGGCGACGGCAGGCCGGAAGTGGTGATCGTGAACATGAACGAGAAGCCCACCCTGCTGAAGAACCTCGGCCCCCGGCAGAATGCGATTGCCATCCGCCTCGCGGGAACCCGCTCGAACCGCAGCGCCATCGGCGCGCTCTGCACGGTGGAAGCGGGCGGGCGCAGGCAGGTGGCCGAGGTGGTGAGCGGCGGCAGTTACTTTTCGCAGAATTCGCTGACCCTGCACTTCGGGCTGGGAAAAGCCGAGAGAGTGGACCGGATCGAAGTGCGCTGGCCGATGGGCGAGACGCAGGCGTGGACCGGAGTGGCGGCGAACCGGACGATCGGTTTGACCGAAGGGAGCCAGACCATCGCCGGCCAGGCGTGGAAGCGCTGACCGCGTCGCGCGCTAGCGCGTGCCGTCAAGGAACTTCAGATAGGCTCCGCTATTGTAAGTGCTCCACGGGGCGAATCCGCGCTCCTGGTAGAGCAGATAGGCGAAATCGATGTTGGCCTTGCAATCCAACAGGTCCCGCAAGTTTAAACCGGGCCGGCGGAGGTGAACCGTGTTGATCTGGAAGTACCCCCAATCCAGCGTGCCATCGGAATTGTAATGGTAAATCTCACAGGCGCCGCGGGGATTCTCGGCGCGCTGGATGGCCAGGGCCAAACGGCAAGCCGCGCCGAACTTCAGACAGGCGTACTGCTGATAGGCGGTGAGGCGGCGGCCGTGTTGGTCGGCTTGCGCGGCGGCAGCCTCCGCGCTAGGGGACCGCAGACTGATCACCAGTGGCGATTGGAAGCCAATGCGTACCGGCCATTGCAGGCCGAAGGTATAGCGGTCCAGCACCAGGCCGGCGGCAATCGAGGAGGCCAGGCCGAAGAACAGAAGCACCGCGGCCGCCCGGGCGCGCGCGGAGGGGTAATGCCTGCGCGGGGCGCGCGGGGAACTCTGGCGG
This sequence comes from Bryobacteraceae bacterium, assembly GCA_030038565.1. GTDB lineage: Bacteria > Acidobacteriota > Terriglobia > Bryobacterales > Bryobacteraceae > JOPF133. The sequence goes on along the minus strand of JASHSS010000367.1, from coordinate 11,651 downwards.
CGCGATTTCCTGCGGGGCGCGGGGGCGGTCATAGGCAGAGGGTCCGGTGTGGTTCGCGGCCGGGAACCGCGCGATGGAAGGGTTTCATCGGCTCATCGCAGGGCGAGTCCAGCCGGGCGCCAGCCCCGGATGGCTCACCTCGAACTCACAAGACCGCGCCACGCGGCCGGCCTGGGTCCACAATTCTACGGCCGTCTCGCCAATGCCGCCGGAGCCAACGAGGGCGATTCGTACCCATCAAACCGGCGGATCCATTCACAATACTATCCGCCTACCGCCACCAGTTTACTATGGGCCGGTCGGGACTGACGCCGGGATGCGCGCGATATGCACCAACCGTCCCGCGTTCCACGCCGCCGAGAGTGCTGGCGATGCGTCGCGCGGCACAAACCTCCGTGGACCAGAACTTCGTGCCGGAACCCATGCCGGCGTGCCGGTGGGCATGGCTGCTTCCGGCCTCGTCTGTCGGGCGAACGCCCCCCCAAAAAAAAGACGAGTTGGCGCAAAAATCTGGAACTTTTTGCCCGTCTCCCGCGGGCCACGTGAAGCGCTATTAAAATCGGGCTTTTCGTCACATTGGAAGGCGCTTCGTGTTATAGTCAACAAAATTGAAAGTACAGGTGAGGAACCAGACCCGCGAGACCGTTTTGGCGGACGCTGCGGAGGTAGCGGATACCAGTGCCAAACGGCGTACCGGGCTGCTAAAACATAAGCAATTGGAACCGGGGGAGGGCCTGTGGATTATTCCTTGCGAGTCGGTCCACACGTTCTTCATGAAGTTCGCGATCGACTTAGTGTATCTGGATAAGAACCGGAAGGTGCGTAAGGTGCGCCACGCCGTGGGACCGTGGCGGCTATCGGCGTGTTTCAGCGCCCGGTCGGTTTTGGAGCTCCCGGCCGGAACGATTGAGCGCACCGGAACCCGCCCGGGCGACGAATTGGCGATTGAGAAACGCGATTGAACGGGGATCGGATGCGGCTTCAAATGGCTCTGGCGGCGGTCGTGCTGCTGACTTCGGGATGCGTGAGGCGGTCGACCGCTCAGGTCACTCCAGGCGCTCCCGCGGCGCCCCAAACGGTATGGGAGCGGCAAATTCACAACGCCAAAGACGCCGGGGATGGCGATTACGACCTGCGCCTGCTGCGCGAGCGCGTCGAAGCCGATCCCGCTAATGTCATGGCCCGCCTGGACTTGGCCCAGGCCTACCGGAAAAGGGGCTATCCCGACGTGGCGCTGGAGATTTGCCGCCTGGCCGCGGCGCGTTTCCCCGAATCGAGCGAGGCTCAATTGGCCCTGGTGCGCGCGCTGCACGAGGTGAACCGGCGCGGCGAGGCTATCCAGGTGGCGGAGGCTTATCTCGCCGCGCACCCCCAGGCGCCAGCCGAATACCACTCCTGGCTGGGGATTCTGCACGATGAATCGGGCGAATGGTCCCAGGGCGAGATCCACCACCGCCAGGCACTGGCTCTCGAGGGAACCGGAAGCGCCCTGTGGGCCCTCCACAACAATCTCGGTTACAACCTGCTGATGCAGAAGAAATACGACCAGGCGGCCGCGGAGTTCCGCGAAGCCCTGCGCTTGAACCCCGGCTCGCCGGTGGTCCGCAACAACCTGGGCCTGGCATTGGCCAACCTCGACGCCGCCGGAGCGCTCGCAAATTGGAAGGCCGCCTCGGACGAAGCCACGGCACACAACAATCTGGCGGCGGTGTGGCTCGAGAAGAAGGATTATGCCGAGGCGCGCAAGGAACTGGCCCTCGCCCTAAGTTACAATAAGTCGCATCCCGCCGCGCTGCATAATTTGGAACTGGTGTCCCGTCTGGACGGAAAACCGGCAGTGATCGACACCAAACCCGCGGAATCGCGCTGGGAACGTTGGAAAACCGGCTTTATCCGGCTGTGGGTCGGCCAGTTGGATAATCCGCGCGCGGACGCGGACAAACCGCAGACTTCGAGTTCACCCGGAGAGAAACAATGAAAGCCTTAGTCGTTCGATTCGTTCAAGACGAGCAGGGCCAGGACCTGGTGGAGTACGCTCTGATCGTGGCGGCCGTAGGCCTGGCGCTCATCACCACCGTGAACCAACTCGCGGCCGGCATCGTCAGCCTTTACCAGAGCATTACCGGGGACCTTGCCAGCATCGGCACTCCCGCAACTTAATTCCGGATGTTCATGTGCGGTCACCCTCCGCTTGGTTCGTGCCCGATTTGGCGCTGGTAGCCGCCGCGGTCACGTTATTTTACAGTCTGTTCCTGTTTCAGGGATACACGAGTTTTTTTCGCGATTCGGACGCCGGGTGGCACATCCGCATTGGCGAAACGATTCTGTCCTCGGGCGAATTCCCGCGCACGGACCCCTATTCGTTCAGCCGCGCGGGGCAGCCCTGGTTTGCATGGGAGTGGCTCTCGGACGTGGTGAGCGGGGCGATTCATCGAGCCTTCGGGCTGGCCGGCGTGGCGCTTGTTTACAGCGTCGTCATTGCGGCGGGCGTGTGGCTTTGGTTCCAATTGCACTGGGGCCTGGGCGGCAACTTCTTAATAGCATGCGCGATGGCGCCGCTGATGCTCTCCACTTGCAACATTCATTGGCTGGCGCGGCCGCACGTCGAGAGCTGGGTCCTGCTGCTGCTGGCGCTGCTGTACCTGGAGAAGCGGCCGAAGCAAGCCGTGCGCTGGCCGGACTTCCTGGCGGCCGCGGTCTTCACCGCCTTGTGGGCCAACGTGCACGCCAGCTTCTTCCTTGCGCCGCTTTTGGCCCTGCTCTACGCTCTGCGCGGCAGGATCTCCTGGTGGCAGGTGGCGATCGCCGCGCTGGCGCCTTTGGCCAATCCTTACGGCTGGAGGCTCTATCAGCACGTCTACCGCTACCTGACCGACTCGGACCTGCTTTCGCGCATCGGCGAATTTCAAAGCTTCGATTTCCATACGCCCGGCTCCTGGCAGATTCTCGCCACCGTGATTCTCGGAATCGCCGGCGGCACGCTGGCGCTCGAGGCTGGACGCTGGGAGCATTTTCTATTAGCCCTGGCGATTTCGGCGATGGCCTTGCGATCGGCACGAGCGCTGCCCCTTTCGGCGCTGCTGCTGCTGCCGGTGGCAAATTGCGCCATCACCCGGAAATTGCCCTTCCCGCGGTTTCAGGCTTATTGCAAGCGGCTGCGGGCGCTGGATATGCGGATGGGCGGTCTGGCCCTGACGCCCGTGCTGGTGCTGGTGGCCGGCGGCCTGCTGCGGGGCTTCACGGCTGGTTTTCCGTCCAGCCAGTTTCCCGTGGCGGCTTACCAACACCTTCCCCAAGGCGGGCGGCTGTTTGCGCCCGACAAGTTCGGCGGCTACCTGATTTACCGTTCGGCGGGCCGCCGCCTGGTCTTCTTCGACGGGCGCAGCGATTTCTACGGGGCCGATTTCCTCGGGCAGTATGCCCGCATGGTGCAGGTGCGGCCGGGCTGGCGCGAGATTTGGGACGGGTGGCGCTTCACCCATGCCCTGCTGCCGGACGACTATCCGCTCGTGCCGGCGCTGGAACAAATCGGCTGGCGGAGAATTTACCGGGATGGCGTGGCGACACTTCTGGCCGCGCCCGAAGCGGAGCGGGCGCGTCCCGCTGGAATAGGGGGCTGAATTGGATCGGCGTAAAAAAATCCTGATCTTCGGCGGCGCATGGGTCTCCGCCATGTTGCTCACCTGGTTTCTGTATGCCAAAACCGTCGCGCCGCACGAGGAGCGGCAGGTGCGCGTGGTGGTGGCCACCCACGATTTGCCCCTCGGAACGCTCTTGCGCCCAGGCGATGTCCGGCTGGTGAACTATCCGGCGCACGATGTCCCCAAGGGCGTGATCGTGCAAACCAGGGACGCCACCAACCGGGTGGCGCTCGTGCCGCTCTACGCCAACGAGCCGGTGCTGCTGTCGAAGCTCTCCGCGCCCACCTCCGTAGAAGGCTTCGCATCCATCATCGAACCGGGCTACCGGGCCGTCTCCGTGCCCATCACCGACGCCAGCGGGGTGGCCGGGCTGATCCAGCCGAACTCCAAGGTGGATGTACTCTTCACCCGCACCGGCAGCCTGGCCGAAGCCGCCACTTCCACAATCCTGCAGGACGTGAAAGTGATCTCCACCGGAAGGCTGCTGCCGGCCGGACAGGCGGCCGATCCGCGCGCCCCGCGATCCCAAACCGTGACGCTGGTTCTGACTCCCGAGGATGCGCAGAAACTGGAACTCGCCAAGAACCAGGGCCGAATCAGCTTGTCGTTGCGTAATCCGCTGGACAGCTCCGAAACCAAGGATAGCGGCCCGGTGACCACCGAGGCGCTCGATCCGGGTCTGGCCGACCGGCTGGCTCTGGCCCGGCGCAACAACCGCAATGCCGGCCTCGATGAGCTGAAAAAGGAGCCGTTCCCCAGGAAAGAACCGGAGAAGCCCCCCCGCGTGGTGGTGGACGTCTACCGCGGCGATAAGCACGTCCAGGAACTGTTTCGATGACCACGGCGATCAGCACGTCGAGATGGCTCCCGCCGGCCCTTCTGGCCGTATGCTGCGCGCTTGCGCCGGCCCAGCCTCAGACGCACGCTCAGGTCGCCAATATCGCACTGGTGGAGGGAACCGGCCATCTTCTGCAGTTCCCTAAAGATATCCAGAAGGTGGTGATTGCCGAGCCCAAAATCGCCGATGCGGTGGTGATCTCGCCGCGCGAGGTGATGGTCAACGCCAAGGGTCCGGGCCATACCACGCTGCTGATCTGGCAGGACAGCGGCGATCCGTCGCAGTACGAGATCGCCGTCAGCAAGGATGATAGCGATTGGGACAACTTCCGCAAGCAGATGCTCGACAGCGTGGCCGGCAGCGCGGTGACGGTGACAGGCTCGGGCGAGACCATCGTGCTGGCGGGCATGGTGAAGTCGAGCGACGACGTCAAGCGGCTGCAAGGCATGGCGCAGACGCGCGCCAAGACGGTCATCAACCTGTTGAAGGCGCCGCCGCCGCCCGAGCCGCGCCAGATTCTGCTCCAGGTGAAGTTCGCCGACGTGGACCGCGTAGCGATGACCCAGATCGGATTCAACCTGTTCAGCCTGAATCCCAAAATGACCGGCAGCACCAGCACCGAACAGTTCACCGCGCCGCGCTTCAGCCAGGTGCAATCCACCGGGGGAACCACGAATTCGAACTCGGTGAATTTCTCCGACCTGCTGAACCTGTTTATCTTCCGCCCGGATTTGAATATCGGCGCCACCATCGAGGCCCTCCAGCAGCGCAACCTGCTCCAGATCCTGGCCGAGCCGAACCTGCTCTGCCTGGAAGGCCGCGACGCCAGCTTCCTGGCCGGCGGATCGTTTCCCTTCCCCACCATCACCACCACCCCCACCGGCGGCTCGACCGCCCCGGTGATCACGGTGCAGTTCAAACCCTTCGGCGTGAAGCTCGACTTTACCCCCACGGTCACGCCCTCGGGAGAAATCGATTTGAAGGTGGCGCCCGAGGTCAGTTCACTCGATTACACCAACGCCGTGACGCTGGATGGTTTCACCATTCCGGCGCTCTCCCAACGCCGCGCCGAAACCGAAGTGATCCTGCACGATGGCGAGAGCTTCGCCATCGCCGGCATGATCAACAACCAGGTGCTGGAAACCATCGACAAGGTGCCCGGCTTGGGGAGCCTCCCGATCCTCGGAAAGCTTTTCCAGAGCCGCAGCACCCAGAAATCCACGGACGAGCTGTTGGTGGTGATCACGCCGCATTTCGTTAAGCCTTTGAGCCCCGATGAAAGGGCCAAGCTGCCTGACATGCCCTCGGCGTTCCTGCCCACCGTGCAGCAGGAAAACGCCGCTAAGAAAAAGGGAAAGAAGAATACCACACCGCCGCCTCCGCCGACCGCGGGCGCGAGCGACAAACCGGAGTTTGTAGGACCCAGTGGGCAGATTATTCCCAAGCAGCAGCCGTAGTGCGCGACGCCGGCTTCGGCCACGGGGGAGCGGAGGCGTGCGCCAAAAGCAAGACGCCGCACCGTCTGCTCCACGCCTGCGGGCGTGCCTCGAGGATCCCCTCAGCGAGGGTTTGTGCCTTAGCGCCTTGGCGAGTGCTGCCCTGGGCGACTATCCGGCAGGCGAATCGCCTGCCCCACCGATGACTCCCCAACTTGCGGCCTTTGGTGGGGCAGTCCTTCAGCCTGCCCAAGTCCGCTTTCCCGGGCCCATCATGCGCCTGCGCGGCAGCATGGCCCTCCCGCTGCTCGTCATCCTCGTACCGGTCCTCTTTGGCCTGATGGGGTTCGCCCTAGACCTGGGGCGGCTCTATCTCATCAAGGGCGAACTGAACCAGGCAGCCAACGCCATGGCGCTGGCCGCAGCCGGCCAACTCATCGGCACGGACGCCTCCCTGGGCAACGCCACCAATGCCGCCAGCCAGTCGCTCGATAACACCAACGGCCTCGCCAACAAATACAATTTCGGAGCCATCGTCATCGGCCAGTCGAGCGGCATCCTCACGAGCACCGTGAATCCGCCGGCCTACTTCGATACCATGGCCGATGCGCTCGCCGCTTCGGGCACTCAAGCCTCCGGCGAGACCGCGCGTTACGCCCAGATCACCTTGCTGGCCGATGCTCCCCTGCTCTGGTGGAGCCTGTTGCCGGGCGGCCAATCGCGCAAGACCAGCGTGGGCGCCATCGCTACCGCCGGAATCAGCGCGCCGCTCTGCACGGCCTGCCAGATTGAGCCCTTCGCGGTGGCCGCGTTGAATGCTTCCGACACCTTGAATTTCGGATTCGGCGACCCCACGGCGGGCCTTCTTTACACTTTTTACTCCTCCTGCACCGGAACGCCGCCGGCAAGTCTCGCGGGAACGCTGCTGCCCTACGTCTTAATCAATCGCTACGACCCTGCCAACGCCACTCTGGATGAGACGGAGCAGGCCTATGTGGATGGCGCGAGCGGCCTGGTCCAATCCACCGACCCCAATCCCACCGGCTCGCCCGTGCCCGTGGGCTGCGTCGGAATCAACGACGCCATGGAGACCGTCTGGGCGACGGCGGCTCCCGAAGCCTGCACAGCAGTCCTGCCGCCCGGCACCGTGGTGGATGCCCTGTGCGGTCTCTACTCGCGCTTCGATAACAGCAACCCGGCCTCGGTCTGCGCGTCCACGGTGACCAACTTCTCCGCCGTCAGCGCGCCCTTTCTGCCGGACACGGATGTGTCCACCGGCGAAACCAGCCTCTACACTTCCTACGTGGGCGATGGACGCCGCATCATCACGGTCCCGGTGGTCAACGCCCTGGGCACCAACAGCACCACCACCATGACCGTACTGGGATTCCTGCAATTCTTTCTGGAGCTGAATCCGGATGGCAGCTTTTTCACCGCCGCCGACCCCAACGGCCGGTTCGTAGCGATGTACATCGGAAGCCCGGCGCCCGTGAACCAGGGCTGGGTGGACGACCGGTTTTCCCTGGGCTGTCCGGCGCCCGTCGCTACCGGGCCGGGAAAGGTGGTGCTTCAGCGATGAGCCGGAAAACCAGCGGCAGCGTAACCCTGGAAACAGCCATCTTCATGCCCATCATGATGCTGCTGATCGTGGGCATGGTTCAGTTCGGACACCTCACCTACACCTACTATGCTCTGCGCAACACGGTGTACACCGCGGCGCGCTACCTCTCGGTGCAGCGGGGAACCAACTTTTGCGATCCCGCCGACCCCAACATCACGGCGGCCCTCAATTTCGCGGTCACCGGCACCACCGATGGTTCCGGCGCGCCGCTGATTTCCAACCTCACCCCGGATATGTTGCAGGTCTCCACCGAGTGCATCGTGAACGGCGCAGTAGGCACGTGCGACACCAGCGGCTGCGGCATCAGTCCAAGCCTCGCCGCGCGCCCGGACTACGTGGCGGTGACCATCCCCAATGGCTACCTGATCACGCCCCGGCTCCCCTTCACCACCCTCACGCCGATTCTGTTCTCGCCCAGCGCGCTGGTGCCGTTCGGAGGCACCAATTGAAGCATCGATTCCAGAACCCAGGATACTGTGGGCGCGCCTACCGCCGCCGCACCGGCCAGACCGCCGTGGAGTTCTCCCTGCTCTTCGCGGGAGTAATTCTGCCGCTCACCTTCATGATCATCTTCGTGGCCGAGATGCTGTGGATCTGGCACAGCGTCGAGGATTTCACGCGCGACGGCGCGCGCTACGCCGCCACGCACTGCTGGATGGCCGACACCAGCAATGTCCTCGGCTACATGCAGAGCAACGTGCCGGCCATGATCGATCAGCAGCAGTTCCAGGCTGGCGGCGCCGCCAGCATCCAGGTGCTCTACTATGCCCAGGACCCGGTGGCGGGAACCCTCTCGCCGTTCAGCGGCTGCGGCGCCGATTGCAGCGCCACCTGCCTCCCCGACGTGGTCAGCGTGAGCGTCGCCAATTACCAGTTCACCCGCCTGTCGGGTTATTTCAAGCTGCCGCCGGTTACCATTCCACCTTTCACCGCGCAAATCCCCATGGAAAGCGCCGGCTGCGACATCACTGGAACATGCCTGCCATGAAGGCTCCTTCTTCGATAATCTTCTTGGCGAGGCGTCGCCCCTTAGCCCCTTTGCGAGAGCCGCTTTCCCGCTCATTTTCAGCCCGACGGGCGCCGCGCGCGGCTCTACAGGAGACCCCATGCCGAATACCGCCCTTATGATCGCCTCGAGCGACGAACATTTCCGTGAGATGGTGCGCGATAACCTGGTGAATCTTCCCAACGCCAAAATCGTCGCCGAATACCAGGAAGTCGCCGCCAACCTCTACATCCGCGTGCTGCAGGATCTGGAGCGCAACCCCACCGCGGCCCTGATCGTGGATATTTCGGGCGATCCCGAAGGGGCCATCAAGTCCGTGGAGAAGGTGAAACAGGCGGCGCCGGATTTGTTTGTGATCGTGAGCAACTTCCATGCCGACGGCGAAACCGTGATCGCCGCCATGCGCGCCGGAGCCAACGAATTCCTGCTCCAGCCCATCAAGCGCACCGAATTCCGCGACGCCGTGACCCGCATGGAGCGCGCCCCCCGCCGCGGCTCCGTGGGCGAGAGCAAGCTGGGGCGCCTCTACACCTTCATCGGCGCCAAGGGCGGCGTTGGCGCCACTACCATGGCGGTGAATTTCGCCGCGGTGCTGGCCCAGCGTAAGCATTCCACCGTGATGATCGACCTGGATTGGGTGGGCAACGACGTGGCCATGCAGCTTGGCGCCGCGCCCCAATACACCCTCCTGGAAGTGGCCGAGAACCTCGAGCGCATGGACCAGGCCCTCTTCGAAGGCTTCGTCACGCGCGATCCCCTGGGCTTCTACCTGGTGGGTCCTCCCGACGCCCTGGAACAGCCCGCCAATTTCAGCGACCACATGCTCCGCGAGTTCGCCACGTTCCTGGTCGAAAAATACGAGGCCGTGGTCATCGATGGCGGGCGCGCGGTCTCCAACGAAGTGGTCCTCGCGGCCGCGCAGGTCTCCGCGGCCGTCTTCCTGGTGGTGGACCAGGAGTTCCCTTCCATCCGCAATGCCCAGCGCTACATCACCTTCCTCATGCGCATGGGATTCAACCAGGACCAGGTCCGCGTGCTGGTGAACCGTTATACCCGCAAGGTGACCGCTCACATGGCCACCCTGGAGCAGATCCAGCAGACTCTCAACCAGCCGGTGTTTTACGGCATACCGCCCTCGCCGGCGGTGATCGCGTCCATCAACAAGGCGCGGCCGTTCGTCGCCAATCGCGAAGAGGCGGGCGATCTGGATCGCGTGTTCCGCGCGTTCGTGGACAAAGCCACGGGCCGGAAAAAAACCCCGGCCGATCCGAAGGCCACGGCCGTGGGAGCATAGAATGACCGAAATACGTCCGGGCAAACCGAAACCTGCCCCACCAGGAGGATTCCTTGGGTAGCCGTTCCCTGGTCCGCCCCGGTTCTGGCGCCGACCGGTGGTTTGAAATCAAAAGCATGGTCCATCGGAAGCTGCTCGATTCGCTCACCGCCGATCAGCTCAAGGACCTGAACAAGGAAAGCGTCCGTGGGCAGATCGGCATGGTGGTGGAAAAGCTGATCCTGGACGAATCGCTGCCCATGACCGTGGGCGAACGCGAAAAGCTGGTCGAGGAAGTCCTGGACGAAGTGTTCGGCCTCGGCCCGCTCGAGCCGCTCCTCAAAGACGCCACTATCAGCGACATCATGGTGAACGGCTTCGACAACGTCTACATCGAACGCGCCGGCCGCGTGGTCGAGACCAACGTGCGCTTCAAGGACCAGGCCCACGTGCGCATGATCATCGAACGTATCGTCTCAGCCGTGGGCCGCCGCATCGACGATTCCTCGCCCATCGTGGATGCGCGCCTGCTGGATGGCTCGCGCGTGTGCGCCGTGATTCCGCCGCTTTCCCTGCTCGGCCCCGTCATGTCCATCCGGCGCTACGGCAAGAAGGTGCTCTCCACCGAAGACCTGCTCAAGAACGAGACCTTCACCACCGGCATGCTGGATTTCCTCAGCGGCTGCGTCGAGGCGCGCCTGAATATCGTGATTTCGGGCGGCTCCGGCGCCGGCAAGACCACCATCCTGAACACCCTCTCGCGCTTCATTCCGGAAGAGGAGCGCATCGTGACCATAGAAGATACGGCCGAACTGCAATTGCAGCAGAGTCACGTGGTGCGGCTGGAGACCCGCCCGCCCAATATCGAAGGCGCCGGCGCCATCACTCAGCGCGACCTCGTGATCAATACCCTGCGCATGCGCCCCGACCGCATCATCGTGGGCGAATCGCGCGGCCCCGAAGCCCTGGATATGCTCCAGGCCATGAACACCGGCCATGATGGCTCCATGACCACGGTGCACGCCAACGCCCCGCGCGACGCCTTCTCGCGCCTCGAAACCATGGTCATGATGGCCAGCCAGCACGTGCCCGACAAAGTCATCCGGCAGCAGTTGGCCAGCGCCATCAACATCGTGGTGCACTGCGCGCGCCTGAGCGATGGAACCCGCAAGATCACCGGCATTGCCGAGGTGGCGGGCATCGAGCGCGACCAGGTGGCTATCGAGGACATCTTCCAGTTCGAACGCAGCGGCATCAGCCCGCGCGGCAAGGTGCTGGGCCGCTTCCGCGCCACCGGTATGCAGCCCAAGTGCCTGGAGCGTCTGAAGGCCTATGGCATCCACATCTCGCCCTCGATCTTCGAGGAAGCGAGAGAGGTGAGGGAGAAATGAGACAGCCTTTCGCCGCGGACGCGCGGAGCCGAACGCGCGGAGAAACCCAAGCCAGGTGCACTCTCCCTATCTCCTTCGAAAATCTTCTTGGCGTTACTTTGCGCCTTAGCGCCTTTGCGAGACCCGCCCTCGCGCCCGTATTCATCCTGTCGGGTGCGGCAAGCCCCATGGGAGACTCTCCAGCGACTCCACTTCGTCCCGGCCTCTCGTCTTGGTTTTCTCCGTGCTTCCTCCGGGCCCTCCGCGCCTCCGCGGTGAATCCCCCTCTTGCCGTTCGTCTCCCACTCCCAGGAGCGCTATGTTCTTCCTAGCCGCGGGTCTCATCTTCACCGTGGCCATGCTGGCGGCCGGTTACTATGTCTTCACGGTACCTGAGCAGCAGGCCGCCCAGGTGCTCAACGGCCGCCTGCGCGACCTGCGCGCCAATCTCCGCGGACGCACCCGC
>JASHSS010000366.1 GCA_030038565.1 Bryobacteraceae bacterium | reverse complement strand
AGGGCCACTTCGTGGCGGGTGATGCGCACGTGCGGGTTGATGGCCTGCATTTTTTCGGAGGCCGAATCGAGCTTCTTGCGGCCCACGTCGGCGGTGGAATGGATCACCTGGCGCTGGAGGTTGGTGAAGTCCACCACGTCGAAATCCACCATCCCGATGTGGCCCACGCCGGCGGCGGTGAGGTACAGGCCCAGGGGTGCGCCCAGTCCGCCCGCTCCCACCAGCAGCACGCGGGCGGCTTTCAATTTCTGCTGGCCCTCGATGCCCACTTCGGGGATGATCAGGTGCCGGCTGTAGCGCAGAATTTCGTCCTTGGACAACGCGGCTTCGGCGGGCGGGGCCAAGGCGGAACCGCCGGCGATGGAGGGCACCAGCGAGATCGTGTCGGCATCCTGGACGGGCGTGGCGTCCTTGCCCAGGTAGCGGATGTCTTCGTCGTTGAGGTACACATTGACGAAGCTGCGCACCTTACCCTCGGGGGTGAAGATCTGTTTCCGCAGGTCGGGATATTCGGAGGTGAGCGCGTTGAGCACGTCCGCGACGGTGGCGCCGGTGGCGCTCACCGCATCCTGTTTGCCGGTGAACTGGCGCAGGGGTGTAGGGATCAAAACTTTAGCCATATTAGTAGGTCAACTCCTCCTTGGCCGCCTCGGTCTGTTCCATGTTGGGCAGCCAACTGTTGGCGTGGTGGAATTCGCCCTTCTGAATGGATAGTACAACGAAAGAATACCAGGGGCAGGAATTCCGCAAATCGGTGGTTGAAAAATAGGCGTCGCAATCGGGATGCGAGTGGTAGATGCCGATGAGGTCCATGTGGCGCTCGCGGGCGGCTTTATCGGCGGCCAGCAGGTCTTCGGGGCGGAGCTCGTAGCGCGCCGCCTGGGCGCCGGCGAAGGCGTTTTCGAGCGGCAGGGCCACGCGCACCAGTTTATCGCCGCTATCGAGCGATCCCAGCATCGCGCCGCAGCATTCGTTGGGATAAGTCTGGCGGGCGTGCGCCACCATGGCCGCCCAGGGCTCGGGGTCGATACGGATCATTACTCGTCCCAGAAGTGTTCGCTGAGGTACTTCTCGGCGCTGTCGCAGAGCACGGTGACGATGGTGGCCGATTCGCCGCGTCCGGCGAGGTCGCGCGCCAGCAGGCAGGCGGCGTGAACGTTGCAGCCTGAGGAGATCCCCACCAGCAGCCCTTCTTCACGCGCCAGGCGCCGCACCATGGCGTAGGCATCTTCGGTTTCAATCCACAGGTTGCCATCGGCCAGTTGGTCGTCGTAAAAGCCCGGCACGATGGCGGTGGGCATGTGCTTCAGTCCTTCCAGTCCATGGAAGCCGCTGGAGGGCTGCGCCGAATAGCACTTGACTTCCGGCAAATCGCGCTTCAGCCTCCGCGACACGCCCATGAAGGTGCCGCTGGTGCCCATGGCGGAAACGAAATGGGTGAGGGCGCCGCCGGTCTGCTTGATGATCTCGGGGCCGGTGTGCTCGAAATGCGCTTTCCAGTTGGCCGGATTGTTGTACTGGTCGGGGTAGAAGTAGCGGTCCGGGTCCTGGTTGTAGATTTTGCGGCAGAGGCGGATGGCGCCGTCGGAGCCTTCGGCGGCGTCGCTGAAGAGCGTCTCCGCGCCATAGGCTTTGAGAATGCGCTTGCGCTCGGGGGAAGCGTTGGCCGGCAGCACCAGCTTGACCTTATATCCGCGGTTGGCGCCGATCATGGCGTAGGCGATGCCGGTGTTGCCGCTGGTGGAATCCAGGATGGTGCGGCTGTGATTGAGGCGGCCGGAGCGCTCGCCATCGAGCACCATGTTGAGCGCGGCGCGATCTTTCACCGAACCGCCCGGATTGAAGTACTCGGCCTTGGCCAGGATCTCCACGCCGGGAAACTCCGTGGGGATCTTTTCCAGGCGCACCAGCGGGGTGTTGCCGATGGTGGCCAGGAGAGGCTCCGCCTCGGTACGCGCCAGATGCGGGATAGGGGCTACAAAGGCCATATGCAACTAGTTGGATTCATTCAGTCCCGAAAAAGATGCTGCATCTGGCATGTTTCTGGAACCAAAGGAATTGTCCATCTCCGAGCTCTGCATTATTGTACCATCACCCCAAAGTCTGTCAATGAAGTGGGGATGGGTGGGGCGGGGGAGGACGGGGCAAAGCGCGTCGCGGCGGGAGGCGGCGATTGCCAAACCGGGTCCCGTGGCGCGAAACGCTACGGGCCGAAGAAGGGTGGGCGGCGGGTCGCGGCGGCGCCCGGATCTGGCGCCGGATCGGCGCTTTGGAGCCAATGTCCCGATAGCCGGGATCCGGGCGGGCCGGGGAGCCGAGGCCCCGGCAATCAGGCGCTTCCCGCCCAGGTAGAGTTCACCATGCCGGGACCAGCCGGTTGCAGAGGACAACCGCCGGATGCATGTTCTGCGGCTTCGACGGTGGATACTATCGAAGTGGAGGCCAGAGCATGAACAAGATCACACCGTTTCTGTGGTTCAACGACAACGCCGAAGACGCCGCGGAGTTTTATCTGTCGGTATTTCCGGAGGCGAAGAAGGTGAGCGAGCTGCGTTCGAGCGGCGTAGGGCCATGGCCCGCCGGAAAGATTGCGACCATCACCATCGAACTCATGGGCCAGCCAATGACGTTTCTCAATGGCGGTCCCGCGTACGTGCTCACGCCGGCGTTCTCGTACTCGATCGCGTGCAAGGACCAGGCGGAGATCGACCGCTACTGGGACAGGCTGCTCGAGGGTGGCAAGCCCATGGCCTGCGGCTGGGTGACGGACAAGTTCGGCCTGTGCTGGCAGATCGTGCCGGAGAAGATCGGCGAAATCCTGAAACATCCCAAGGCGATGGCCGCCATGATGCAGATGGTGAAGTTCGACATCGCCACGCTGGAGGCCGCGGCTAAGGAGTAACGCCAGCACACTCATGGACGGCATGGCGATCTGTGGTATGATGCTGCGCACCTATGCGACTGGCCGCGGGCGCCCGCCTGGATTCGTATGAGATCATCGCGCCGTTGGGCGCGGGCGGCATGGGCGAAGTGTACCGCGCCCGCGACACTTCCCTGAAACGGGAGGTGGCGATCAAGGTGCTCCCGGACGACTGGTCGCGGGACGCCGGGCGTCTCCACCGCTTCGAACTGGAGGCGCAGGCCACTGCCGCTCTCAACCATCCCAATATTGTTTCGATTTTCCACGTCGGGCAGCACGACGGGTGTCCTTATATCGTGACCGAACTGCTGCAGGGAGAAACCCTGCGGGACCGGCTGCGCCGCGGTCCGATGCGCCCGCGCGAGGCCTGCGATTGCGGAATCGACATTGCGCGGGGACTGGCCGCCGCGCACGAAGCCGGAATTGTCCATCGCGACCTCAAACCGGAAAACCTGTTCCTTACGAAAGACGGACGCCTCAAGATCCTGGATTTCGGCCTGGCCAAGCTCACCGAGCCGGAACCCGCCCGCGACGATGGTACGACGGCCACCCTACCGCAGCACAGCCAGCCCGGCCAGGTCTTGGGTACCGTCGGCTACATGGCTCCGGAGCAGGTGCGGGGACAGGCGGCCGACCCGCGCAGCGACATCTTTGCTTTCGGCGTGGTCCTGTACGAGATGCTCACCGGCAAGCGAGCCTTCCGGAAGGACACCTCCGCCGAAACGCTGAGCGCGATTCTGAATGAAGAGCCGCCCCCGCTGGCGGAGTCCGGGCAGGATGCTCCCCCCGCGCTCGAGCGGATTCTGAGCCGCTGCCTGGAGAAGAAGCCCGAGCGCCGCTTTCAGCATGCGGCGGATCTCGGGTTCGCGCTGGAAGCTCTCACCGATGCGAGCGGCACGGCGGCCGCCGCGCCTTCCCAGGCGGGTGCGCTCCGGCGGCGTATCTGGATCGGCGCGGCCGTGGCCGCCGTCGCGGTTGCGGCAACTCTGTTTGCGTGGTGGAGGCAGCCCCCCGCTGTCCCGGTCGTCGAAGGCGTAACCAGGCTCACCAGCGATGGTGGAGTCAAATCGGGTTCAGGCAGATTGGCGACCGATGGCTCGCGCATTTACTTCGGCGAAGGCACGCTGGGGAGATACCGAATCATGCAGATCGCCGCCACCGGCGGCCCCACCTCCGTCATTCCCACCCGACTGCCCAATTTTCAGTTCAGCACAATGAGCCAGGATGGGTCGTATCTGCTGGGCGCGGCGGGCGATTCGTTCGTGCTGCCTTTGTGGGCCGTGCCTCTGCCCAGCGGAGAACCGCGGCGGGTCGGGTCCATCGTTTCGCAGGATGCGGATTTATTTCCGGATGGGCGCATTCTCTTCTGTCTGGGAAGCGACATCGACGTCGCCGAGAAGGACGGCTCGCAGCCGCGCAAGCTGCTCACTGTCGACGGTATCCCCGTGCAACCGAGCGTCTCCCCGGACGGAAAGCGGTTCGTATTCACGGTCTGGTCGCGCAAACATACCTCGGTGTCCATCGACGAAGCCAAGACCGACGGTTCCGATCTCCACGTCCTCCTCAGGAGCAGCGATGCCGAACGTGTGAACGATCCCCGGTGGACCCCCGATGGCCGCTACCTTGTTTACCAAAACCGGCGTGAAGGGCGGTCGGATCTGTGGGTCCTGCCGCTGCAATCCGGATTTCTGCGCCGGCGCCCGCCAGCGCCGGTCCGGCTCACCAATGGTCCCATCTCTTATCGATCGACTGTGTCCAGCCGCGATGGGAAGCAGATTTTTGCCGTCGGCCAGGAGCCGCGAGGAGAGTTGGTCCGTTACGACGCCAGTTCCAAGCAGTTCCTTCCCCTGCTCCCCGGCGTTCTGGCTTTGGGTGCCTCCTGGTCCGCGGACGGCCAATGGATCGCCTACACCACCTACCCCGATCACGCATTGTGGCGGAGCCGCAGCGACGGAACCGAACCCTTGCAGCTTCGTCCCGGGCAAACCGGCGCCTTCTCCATTTCCCCGGATGGCAAACAGGTGGCGTACATCGATTCCGCGGGCGCGGTTTGCGTGATCGCTACGGACGGAGGATCGCCCTCGACCATCGTGGACAAAGAGGGGGCCGGGCCGAGCTGGTCGCCGGACGGAAGCCGGCTGGTGTTCCAGGATCGTGACGCCTCCTCGTCCCGTATCCAAATCGTCGATCTCCGCAGCGGTACGAGATCCGCGGTTTCCGGACCGGCGGGCCTGCTTGCCGCCCAGTGGGTGGGCAACGATCGGCTGATCGCCGGCGGGCCGGACCACACGAAACTGATGGTTTTCGATGTCAAGGCCCAGCAATGGTCCGACCTGGTTTCCTTCACGGCGCCCGGCTACGTCGTTGACTGGGCCCCCACGCCGGATTACCAGTCTGTGGAGTACACCATCGGCGGCCCCAGCCCTACGATTTTTCGGATGCATCTGGCCGATCGCAAGATCGAGACCATCGGCAGCATGAAAGGCCTGCGCCGCGCCCCCCTTACTCGCATGAACGTTGCGCCTGACGGTTCGGCCGTATTCACCCGCGACATCGGCACGCAGGAGATTTACGCGCTGACAGTGAAGTGGCCGTGAGAACGGAATTGCTGCGGTTCAACGGCGCGGTCGTGCGGGACCCGGCGATCGAGGCATGGATGAAGGACCATGCAGGCGAATTAGGAGCCATCGCCCACCGGTGGTTTCGGGCGATGCGAAAATGCGGCGACGAAGTCCGCGAGGTTTTGCACGACGGCTGCCCGGTGGCATGCCTGGGAGATGCGCCCTTCGGCTACGTCAACGTATTCCGTGCGCACGTAAACGTGGGGTTCTTTCACGGCGCAGCGCTGCCGGACCCGGCTCACTTATTGCAAGGCGCCGGCAAGTTCATGCGGCATGTGAAGCTGAGACCCGGAACGGCCACCAACGCCGCGGCGCTCGGCAGGCTCATCGAGGCGGCGTACGCGGACATCCAGGCGCGCGTCGAAAACGGGTAGATCGCGAACGGGGGGGGCGGGCGGCGCGACCGGCGCCTAGCGCGGCAGTTTGCGGGCTTTGTCGAAATCCTCTTTCAGCCTGGCGGTGATCTTGTCGGCCACGTCCGCGCTGGCGCCGTGGTATTTGGCGCCAAGGCTTTCCTGGGTGGTGGACCAGATCACATCCCCGTCCTTATTGACCAGCCGCACCGCGGCGATGGCCTCGTGGCGCCGGTCGGTGGAATGCTCCGATTCGTTCTCGCCCACGCTCAGGCCGGTGCCCACTGAGTTGTTGCTACGGGAGTAGTAGGAAGAGCTGGTATTGCGGCCCACGCTGGCGTTCAAGTGAGCGTTGATGCCGTCGGAGGTCTGGTGGGTGTCGGTGAAGACCAGGTCTTCGGAAGCGCCGTGCAGGATGACATCCGCGCGTTCCTGGTTTTCAGTGAGGATAAAGAGCTTAGCGTCCGCCAGGGCACTGATGAGGATATCCCGCATTTGCGCGGCGGTCTCGCCTCCGGTAAGCCGGTCCACATAGACGCGGCGGATGGTCAGCAACTGGCGGAGGCCATTTTCCTCGATCGCGGCGGAGGAGGGTTGGGCCTGGGCGGCGAAACCGCCGGCCAGGCATGCGAGCAGCAGCAACCTGGTCATTTTATGCTCTTGCGCGCCTCGTCGTCCTGGAACTCGACGCGGCGCCCGGTGCGGGCCTCCAGGGCGGCCAGCACGGTGCGGATGTCGCCTTTCTCGACGCGAAAGACCAGCGCCTGCTGGCTGCCGTTGGGATCCACATAACCTACGGTGACGAAGTGTTTGCGCGATTTGCTGAGCAGCAGGACGGGTGAAATCAGCACCGCGGCGGCGTAGCGGCGGCTGACGGTCTGCCCGTATTCGAGGGTGTTGATTTTGCGGTAATCGATGCGCAGTTGAACCCGGCCGCTGGAAAACTCCAGCGAATCCGGACCGGTAAGATCCAGCCAGGCGCTGGATTTGGCGGACAGGCCGGGCACCGTGCCGCCGATAAACTGGGCCCGAACGCCCCCGTCGGCGGCCGCGGCTGCCAACGCCAGCAGGGCCGCCAGGAAGAATCGAAACATGGGCGGAATTATCAGTGCGGCGGCCGGCGGCTTTCTCTCAAGTTTTCGGGGAGCGGGCGGTCACTTTCCCGTTGGATCCACGCGAACCGAGACCTTGGGCAGACCGCCTGGCGGCGGAGGCCACGGCGTTCCCCGATACTGCGGGAAAAAACGATGGATTGACTATCGGCCGACCAGACGAAGCCGGCGATATGTTTTGCGATCAGCCGCGGCGCGCCGCCGGAGGCAGGAACGATATAGAGGCTGGAGTAGTCTTTTCCGTGGTCGCCGAAGAGAGGATGGACGATCACCGCGATCCACTTTCCGGCGAATGTGACGGAACGAACTCCCCCCTGGCCTGGAACGAAAGCTGCACCGCTTTGCCGCCGGGGCGCTAACAACCCGTAAGTGCAACCGTCAGAAGGGAATCGAGCGGTGCGGCAGGGCCACACCGTGCCGGCGCGGTACGGATTCCGCTCAGGAAGAGGAGCTTATGTTCCATCGTTGGATGCCTCTCTGGCTGGCGAGTCTTGGTGCGCTGGCCTGCTCCATGGCGGCTCCGCCGGCGGGCGGCGGCGACGATCCCAGGGAGATCGTCCGCCGCGCCCTGCTGGTGGACACGCGCAACCGGGAAGTGGAGCGCAGCTACACCTATTTGCAACGCGACGAAGAACGCAAGCTCGATGGCGCCGGCGCGGTGAAACATCGTGAGTCCACCACCTGGGAGGTGATCCCCTTGAAGGGCTCTCAGTTTCGCCGGATGGTCCAGCGCAACGACCAGCCGCTTTCGCCCAAAGAGGAGCAACAGCAGGAGGCGCTGCGGCAAAAGCGCGAAGCCAACCGGCAAAAGACCGCCGAACGGCGCGCCGCCGAAACGCCCCAAGAACGCCAGAAGCGCCTGGACGCGCGGGAGCGCAACCGCCGCCAGCAGCAGAAGGAGATCGACCAGATCGTGGAGGGCTTCGACCTGCGCCTGGTGGGAGAAGAGCAGGTGGATGGCGCGCCGGTGTGGGTGATCGACGGCAGCCCGCGGAAGGGCTATCCATTCAAGGCCGGCGAGATGACTCGCGTCCTCAGCCGGGTGAAAGGCCGCATCCGGGTGGCCCAGAGCGACTATCATCCGGTCCGGATCGACGCCGAAACCACCGATACGATCTCGTTCGGCGCGGTTCTGGCGCGGATCTACAAAGGCACCCGCATTCACGTGGAGTACACGCACGTAAACGGAGAGGTCTGGCTGCCGAAGGTGGAAAGCTTCAGCGGGTCGGGCCGCATCATGCTGGTGAAGGGGCTGCACCTGGAGGTGGAATCCGCGTACAGCAATTACAGGAAGTTTGCGGTGGATTCGCAGATGGTGGTAGACCCGCGCGATCCCCAATAGCGGCGCCGCCGTTTCGATACAATACCAGGATCATGCATTCACGGCGATTTCGGCTCGGCATTTCTATGGCGCTGCTGCTGGGGGCGGTGTGGCTCCCGCAGGCTTTCGCGCAAACCGCGAAACGGCCTTTGAACCACAAGGATTACGACGGCTGGCGCTCGATTTCGGGGCAGCAGATTTCGGCCGACGGCCATTTCCTGGCGTACGGGCTGTTTCCGCAGGAAGGCGACGGCGAGGTGGTGGTGCGCAACCTGGTGACCGGCCACGAGACGCGGTACCCGGCCGGGATGCGGCCCGCTCCAACGCCGGCCGCCAACCCCGAGGAGGGGCCGCCCACGGAGGCGCGCAGCGTCACCATCAGGTTCTCGGCCGACAGCCGCACGCTGGTCTTTTCCACCTTCCCGGCGAAGGCCGATTCCGACAAGGCGCGCAAGGAAAAGAAGACCGGCGACCAGGCGCCCAAGGATGGCATGGTGATCTTGGACCTGGCCTCCGGGAAGGCCACGCGCATCGAGCGGGTGAATCGGTTCCAGATGCCGGAGAAGGCCTCGGGATCGCTGGCGTACCTGCGGGAGGCGCCGGAAGGGCAGGGAAGCGCTACTCCCGCGGCCGACAAGAAGCCGGAGGGCGGATTCGCCGATCAGCAGGGCGGGCGCGGAGGACGGGGCGGCGCGGGGGCGGCCGGGCGCGGGGCGCGGCCCGAGTTTGGATCCGGGCTGGTGCTGCGCATGCTGGCGGATGGCTCCGAGCGCAACTTCTCCGACGTAGTGGAATTCCTGCTCGCCGATGACGGCACGCAACTGATTTACGCCGTTTCGTCGCACGACACTTCGAAGAACGGCGTTTTCACGGCGGCGGTGGGATCGGCCGCATCCGGCGCGGAGAGCACTGCGCTACTGGCCGGCAAGGGCAAATATGCCAAGCTCACCTGGGACGAAAACCAGACCCGACTGGCCTTTCTGAGCGACCGCGACGATGCTGCCGCCAAGCAGCCCAAGTGGAAGATCTACCTGTGGGACCGCCACGCTGCCGCGGCGGCGGAAGCGGTTTCCGCGGCCACCCCCGGTTTCCGCCGGGAGTACGTTTTGAGCGACAAAGGAAACCTGAGCTTCTCGCACGACGGCGGCCGCGTTTTCTTCGGCGTGGCTCCGCCGGCGCCCGAAAAGAAAGCCGTGGATGAGACTCCCGACGACGACAAAGCCCACGTGGAGCTGTGGTCGTACAAAGACGATTACATCGAACCGATCCAGAAGGTGCGCGCCGAGCGCGACCGCAACCGCACCTTCACCGCCGCGTACCTGGTGGCCGAAAAGAAGGTGGTGCAACTGGGCGACGACGAATTATCGGAGATCACGCCCTCGGAGAACGCGCGATGGGTGCTCGGCTCGGACGACCGCGCCTATCGCAAGGCTGACGATTACGACGAGCGCTACTCGGACGCCTGGGTGGTGGATTCCATGACCGGCGAACGGAAGCGGATGATTCAGAAGAACCGTGGGCAGGTGATTGCCTCGCCCGGCGGCCGCTACCTGCTGGTTTTCGATGGCAAAGACTGGAGCACGGTTTCGGTTCCCGGCGGCAAGGCGGTGAACCTCACCGCCGGGCTGCCGGTGAAATTCTGGAACGAAGAAACCGATACGCCGAGCACCCCGGGCGCTTACGGGCAGGGCGGCTGGACGAAGGACGGCGGGGCGGTGCTGCTGTATGACGAGTACGACGTGTGGAAGCTGGCGCCGGATGGCTCAGGCGCCGTGGATCTGACCAACGGCTACGGACGCAAGCACGCGCTGCGCCTGCGCTACGTGCGGACGGACACCGATCCCCGCGAACGCTGGATCGATCCGGGGAAGCCGCTGCTGCTGCACGCCGAGAACCTGAAGACCTGGGAGAGCGGTTTCTTCCGCGGCTCGTGGGCGGGCGGCGATCCCAAACAGTTGGTGATGGCCGCGAAGTCTTTCTCCATGCCGGTGAAGGCGAAGGACGCCGATGTGTACCTGCTCACGGCCCAGAGCTTCCAGGAGTGCCCGGACCTGGCGACCACCGACGGCTCATTCAAGGAGTTGCGCAAGGTTTCAGACGCCAACCCGCAACAGGCGGGGATCCTGTGGGGGACCTCGGAAGTGGTGGCTTACAAGAACGCGGACGGCGTGCCGCTCTCGGCGGCGCTCTACAAGCCGGAGAATTTCGACCCGCACAAGAAGTATCCGCTGATGGTCTACATCTACGAGAAGCTGACCCAGAACGTGAACCATTACGTGGAGCCGCGGCCTTCGCACAACATCAACATCAGCTATTACGTGAGCAACGGCTACCTGGTGCTGACGCCGGATATCGTGTACACCACCGGTTACCCCGGGCAGAGCGCGCTGAAATGCGTGCTGCCGGCCGTGCAGGCGGTGGTGGATCGCGGGATGGTAGACGAAAACGCCATCGGCATTCAGGGACACAGTTGGGGCGGCTATCAGATCGCTTACATGGTGACGCAGACGAAGCGGTTCAAGGCGGTGGCGGCGGGCGCGCCGGTGGCCGACATGATCAGCGCCTACGACGGCATCCGCTGGGGCACGGGGCTGCCGCGGCAGTTCCAGTACGAGCGCACGCAGAGCCGGATCGGCGGATCGATCTGGCAATACCCCACGCGGTTCATCGAAAACTCGCCCATCTTCTGGGCCGACCGCGTCTCCACCCCGGTGATGATTTTGCAGAACGACGCCGACGATGCGGTGCCGTGGTACCAGGGCATCGAATTCTACCTGGCCCTCCGGCGGCTGGGGAAGGAAGTGTACTTCTTCGTTTACAACGGCGAGCCGCACGGGCTGCGGCGCCGGCCGGACCAAAAGGATTACACCATCCGCCTGCAGCAGTATTTCGACCACTTCCTGAAAGGCGCGCCGGCGCCGGATTGGATGACTAAAGGAGTACCTTATATCGAGAGGGACAAGACCGCGCTTTCGGAGCTGAGCGGGGGACAGTAGGGGCTGTCCTCACCGTGCAGAGGCGGCACGAAGAATGGGGCCGGGACGGTTCCAGCGTCAACATAGTTGAGGACCGCCCTCGGTACCACGGTATACGGCCGATGCCGTCATACCGCCCACGTCATCAGCCCCGCGGTTTCACGCTGTCACGCTGGGCTTGCCAGACCGGATGAGAATCCACCACATGGTAGATGGCTTGCCGAGTCCGTAAGAACGCATAAATAGCCTTCAAATCCTCGGGTGGGAGCCGGGAAAAGCTGAGCCAAGGCATTACGGTGAAGCTCTCCGCCCCCAC
>JASHSS010000365.1 GCA_030038565.1 Bryobacteraceae bacterium | reverse complement strand
ACGCCGTTCCCGATGGTCAGCACACCTTCACTGCCCACGAACTGAAAGCCTACGCTTTCGGCCGCCGCGCCGTCGATCAAATTCACCCGCAGCGCCAGGTTGAAGGCCGGGTATTTACCGCGCGCGGGATAGTCGTAGAGGCCCAGCATCACGTCGGCCACGTCGCGGCCGTCCTTCCAGTAGCGTAGCCCGCCGGTAGTGTACACCCGCGTGGGGCCGATCGCACCCAGCACAAAGTGGATTCCGGAGAACAGGTGTACGAACAGGTCGCCGCCCACGCCCGTGCCGTAATCGCGGTAGTTGCGCCAGCGGAACAGGCGCACCGGATCGAACGGCGCCTTGGGCGCGCGGCCCAGGAAGCGGTCCCAATCGATGGTCGTGGGCGACGCATCCGGCGGAATGGAATACTGCCAGGCGCCGATGGCCGTGTTGCGATCCACCCACGCCTCCACCGTGTTGATCTCGCCGATGGCTCCGCTCTCCAGCAGGTCCTTGGCCTTCTGGTAGACCACCGAACTCACCCTCTGGCTGCCCACCTGCAATATGCGCCCCGTGCGCGCGGCTGTCTCGATCACCTCGCGGCCGTCGCCGATCAACTGCACCATGGGCTTTTCGACGTACACGTCCTTGCCGGCATTCATGGCGTCCACCGCGATCTGCCGGTGCCAGTGATCGGGAACCGCGATGATGACGGCATCGATATCCTTGCGCGCCAGCACCTCCCGGTAATCGCGAGTGGTGAAGATCTGATCGCCCCAGACCTCCCTGGCGCGCGTCAGCCGGCCTTCGTACACATCGCTGACCGCCGCCAGTTCCACGGCGCCGGTGCTGAGGGAAGTGCGGGCGTCGCCGCTGCCCTGGATGCCGTTGCCGATCAGGGCAACGCGCACGCGATCGTTGGGGGATGGGTTCTGCGGCGTATCGGCAAGCAGTTCGGCCGCCAGCGGCGCCCCGGCCGCGGCTCCCAGGAAATGACGCCGTGTGGTGGGCATTGGGAATCTCCTCGCCTCTACTGTAGTCCGGGACAGCGGGGGTAGCAACCACTACGGGATCCGCGTCCATTCCCGACAATAGGCAGAGATCGGGTTCCCGGCCCAACCAGGTGCCCGGAATGCGCTCGGGATGGTAGGCTAGGATCTTCAGTTCCTTCCATGTCCCTCCCCAAAAATCCGCTGGCCCGGCTGAATCGCCAGGAACTGCTCTGGCTGGCCGGCATTCTCAAGGATGCCTGCCGCGAGCGCCTCGAAAAAAACCTCGTGAGCCAGGCCCTGGAGAGCCGCCTCTATGAGCGCGGGCCCGTCGAAGGGCGACTCGACCCGCGGCCCTTCCTGCGCATCTGGGAACCGCGCTATCGCAAGTTCCTGGAGGTGGCCACCGACCTGCATTCCCTGCTCGAAGCCGAGGACGCCCAGGCCCTCGCCCGGTCCCTCCGCGCCCAGGTGGCCGCCCGCCGGCGCCACGCTATGATTGAAGAGAATGGCGCTCGTCCTCGACGGAAATCGCGTCCGTGATCAGATTAAAAGCGAACTCCAGCCGCGCATCGCGGCGCTGGCAGCCAAAGGCCGCCGCCCCGGCCTCGCGGTGCTCCTGGTGGGGCATAACCCGGCCTCCGAAATTTACGTGCGCGGGAAAGTGAAAGCCTGCCAGGATCTGGGCATCCGCTCGGAAACCCTCACCCCGCCCGCCACCATCCCCACCGATGAGTTGCTCGCCATGATTGCGGAACTCAATGCGCGCCCGGAAGTGGATGGCATCCTGGTGCAGCTTCCCTTGCCGCCCGAGGTGGATTCGCGGCGCATCTTGGGAGCGGTGGATCCCGAAAAGGATGTGGACGGCTTTCACCCCTGCAATGTCGGCCGCCTGGTGGCTGGCCTTCCCGGTCCCCGCCCCTGCACCCCGGCCGGCATCCTGGAGTTGCTCAAGCGCCACGGGATTCCAATTGCCGGCCGCCGCGCGGTGGTGGTGGGCCGCAGCGACATCGTCGGCAAGCCCATGGCCCTGCTGCTGCTGCACCAGCATGCCACGGTCACCATCTGCCATTCCAAAACCCCCGATCTGCCGGCCGTGTGCCGCGAAGCCGATATTCTGGTGGCCGCCATCGGCCGGGCGGCTATGCTTACCGCGGATTATCTCAAGCCCGGCGCCACCGTCATTGACGTGGGCATGAACCGCGTGGACGATCGCGAAGAGGCCTCCCGCGTCTTCCGCGATATGCCCGAGAAACTGGCGTCCTTCGATCAGCGCGGCAGCGTTCTGGTGGGCGATGTGGATCCGCGCGCCATGCGCGAAATCGCGTCCGCCTATACTCCTGTGCCCGGCGGCGTGGGACCTCTTACCATCGCCATGCTCCTGGCGAATACCGTGGCCTCCGCAGAGCGGCGCGCCCTCCTATGCTGAAGGTCGGGCTGACCGGAGGCCTGGCCTGCGGCAAGACCTTTGTAGGAGAGGCCCTCGCCGGCTATGGCTGCCTGCTGATCCAGGCCGATGTGCTGGGCCACGAGGTTCTGGCGCCGGGCGGCGAGGCCTATCATCAGGTGGTCGAGGAATTCGGCGGCGCCATCCTGGGCGCGCAAGGCGCCATCGACCGGCGCGCGCTGGCGGCCGCCGTGTTCGGCTCGCCCGACCGGCTGGCGCGGCTCAACAGCATGGTGCACCCCCCCGTGCTCCGCCGCGAAGAGCAGTTGCTGGCCGAATTCGCCGCCCGCGAGCCCCACGGCATCGCCGTGCTGGAAGCCGCCATCCTCATCGAAACCGGCACGCACAAGCGCTTGGACCGTATCATACTGGTGGTATGTGAGGAGGAGCAGCAGGTGGAACGCGCCCTCCGCCGCGAGGGCGCCAACCTGGCGGACGTGCGGGCCCGGCTGAGCCGCCAGATGCCCATCGCCGAGAAACGAAAATTTGCGGATTTCGTCATAGACACATCGGGGGACAAAGAAGACACGCTGCGCCAGACCCACGCGGTATACGAAGCCTTACGGAGAATTGAATCATGAGAGCTCTTCGGCCTTTTCTGTGGGCCGCCGTTATGGTGGCCGGTTTTCTCTACATCACCTCGGCGGGACGCTGGACCGCCGTATTGCGCCCCGTGCGCAACGTCGGGCGGCTGTGGAACGAGCCAGCCGTGGCGGCATCCACCAGTGGCTACACCGCCGACGAGCAGAACAACATCGATATCTATCGCAGCGCCAGCGAAGCTACCGTCAACATCACCTCGCGGGCCTTCCGCGAGGATTGGTTCTTCCAGGTCTACCCCGTGGAGGGCGCCGGCTCTGGCTTCCTCCTCAATGCGGATGGTGAAATTCTAACCAATAACCACGTCGTGGCAGGCGCCAACCAGTTGACCGTCACCCTGGCGGATAAGAAAACCTTTAAAGCCAGAATTCTGGGCACCGACCCGCGCGACGATCTGGCGCTCATCAAGATCGAAGCCGGCCGCAAACTGCCGGCCCTGCGCCTGGGCGATTCCGACGGCGTGGTGGTGGGCCAGAAAGTGCTGGCCATCGGCAATCCCTTCGGCCAGTTCGCCGGCACCCTCACTACCGGCATCGTCAGCTCTGTGGGACGCACCATCCAAACCGAGGATTCGCGCCAGTTGGAAGGCATGATCCAGACCGATGCGGCCATCAATCCCGGCAACAGCGGCGGCCCGCTGCTCGATTCCCACGGCAGCGTGATCGGTATCAACACCGCCATCTACGGCGAACAGGGCAACATCGGGCTGGGCTTTGCCATGCCTATCAACCGCGCTAAGAGCATGCTCGAGGAATTCCAGCAGCACGGCCACATTTCGCAGTTGGCGCCGCTCGGAATCCGCACCATGTTCATTTCCGGAGACCTGGCCGACGAATTGCACCTGCCCGTGTCCGGCGGGCTGCTGGTTCTGCGCGTCGAACCCGGCTCGGCCGCCGAGGATTTCGGCCTCCACGGACCCCGCCGCGTGGTGATTGTGGGCAACTATCAGCTTCCGGTGGGAGGCGATTTCATCACCGCCATCGATGGCGTGCCCGTCGAAAGCAACGAATCGCTCACCCGCGCCCTTTCCCGCAAGCGCCCCGGTGACCTGCTGGAGCTGACCCTCTATCGCGACGGCCGCAACGAGCGCGTGCGCATTAAGCTGAGGGAAGCGCCCCAGGTGCTGTAACGGACGCACCGCCGCTGCTCCGAGAGAAGCCCCGCAGGTGCTCTCACCGCGCGGCGGCTTTCGTCCGGCCCGCCCCGATTTGCGCTACGCTGGCAACCGTGGAAGAAATACCGGAACGTTCCGTGCGCAGCATGTTGTTTGTGCCGGGCGCGCGTCGCGAGATGATCGAAAAGGCCGCCCGCAGCCCGGTCGACGCGGTTTGCCTGGACTTGGAAGATGCCGTCCCCGTGGAGGATAAGCCCGCCGCGCGCGGCGTGGTGATCCAGGCGCTTCGCGAATTGGATTTCGCCCAGTCGCGCATCGTGCGCATGGTCCGCATCAATGGCCTCGATACGCCCTTCGCCTATCGCGATCTGGTCGAGGTGGCGGAAGGCGCCGGCGACCGCATCGATCTCATCATGCTGCCCAAAGCCAGTGCCGCCGAGGACGTGCTTTTCGTCCACCGGTTGCTCGGCGGAATCGAGCAGTACCGCGGCTTCTCCCGGCCCATCGGCATCGAAGCGCAGATCGAAACCGCCGCCGGATTCCTGGCCATTCGCGAGATCGCCCGCTCGTCGCCGCGCCTCGAAGCGCTGATCTTCGGCCCCGGCGATTATGCTGCCTCCATGCGCAT
>JASHSS010000364.1 GCA_030038565.1 Bryobacteraceae bacterium | reverse complement strand
GGGCGCGGCGCGCTGGTCGATCCGGGCGAGTACACCCTGACCATTGCCGCAGCCGGGAAAACCGAGACCCGCACCATCGTGGTCGAAGACGACCCGCGCGTGCAGATGTCGGCCGAAGACCGCGCCAAAAAACGCCAGGCTCTGAGTACCCTGGCCACCCTGGCGCACGATGCCGATGCTTCGCGCCGCAAGGCCGTGGCTATGAACATGGCGCTTACCAGTCTTACCGATAGCTGGAAACTGCCCAATGCTCCGCCGGTGCCCGACGCGGTGAAGAAGGCGGCCGAGGATCTGCAGGCCAAGGTCAAGACCGCGGCCGCGCACTTTGAAAACCAGGGCTTCGGAGGACGTGGCGGAGGCGGCGGTGGGGCCGGCGCGGCTCCGGCTTATACGCCGCCGCCGGTGACCCAGAAGATCACGCGTTTGATGTCCTTGATCGACGCGTATTCCGCGGCTCCCACTTCGCAGCAGACGGCCGACCTTCAGGAAGCCGCCGAACAGTTGAAGAAAGACGCCGCCGAGGTGGATCGCCTGTGGGACGAAGTCCCCAAGCTGAACAGGCTGATGACCGACGCCGGAGTCCAGTATTTCAAGGTGGACCTGAACAGCGTTCCCGCCGCCGGCGGCCGCGGGGGCCGCGGCGGCAACTAAAACCCGCGGCGCGGAGGTGCGGAGAAGGCATTGTGGTGCTGCCGGGCGCCGGTCCGGTCATCACTTCCGTTTCCGGCCGGCTAGTCTCTTCCATGCTTTCCCGTCGCTGGGATCGGGCAATTTCTCCAACGGCGTTCGTTTGCCGGAAGCGGCGTTGTCGAACAATTTCCAAAAGCGCGGACTGTTGCTCAGGATCAAGCACTCAAGGTCCGTGTTCTCGATTTTCATTTCATCGTCCATTACCGCATAGAACAGTCTCCCATTGTTGAACCGGAGTTCCCGTTCCGCATTCCGTCGGACGACCCGGCGGCTCACAATCGCGGTGACGCTGGGGGCCGTCCCGGCGAGTGGGATTTCGCCGGTCGAAGCCCCGCGCGTCGATTCCGGCCCCGCGCCCTTACATCAGGGTCAGCGGATCCACATCGATCACCAGCGCGGTGGCGCCCCATTTGCGCTCCTGGGCGAAGGCGCGGATCCGCTGCAACAGTTCGTTGAGCGCTTTGCGGCTGGAGGCTTTAATCAGGAACTGGTAACGGTATTCGTTCTTTAATCGCGGAACGGGCGCTTCCGCGGGGCCCATGATGCGCAGTTTCTCGGGCGGCGGGTTCAGCAGCAGCCCCAGGTCGGCGCTCATCCGCATGGCCGCCTCCTGCTTCTCGCTGCGCACCAGCACGTTGGCCATGGCGCTGAAGGGAGGGTAGAGCATCATGCGGCGGAAGTGCAGTTCCTTGGCGTAGAACGCGGCGTAATCCTGAGCCGCCGCCAGGCGCACGGCGTAATGGTCGGGGTTGATGGTCTGGATCAAGACGATTCCCGGCACATTGCCGCGCCCGGCCCTGCCGGCCACCTGGGTGAGCAGTTGGAAACTGCGCTCGGCGGCTCGAAAATCCGGCATTCCCAGGCCGATATCCGCGGAGACCACCCCCACCAGCGTCACGTTGGGAATATCGTGGCCCTTGGCGATCATCTGGGTGCCCACCAGCAGATCGTAGTGACCCTCGCGAAACGCCTGTAGGATGGTTTCGTAGTGCTTCTTGCCGGAGACCGTGTCGCGGTCCAGCCGGGCAATCCGCGCGGTGGGGTAATACTGGTGCAATTCCTCCTCCACGCGCTCGGATCCCAGCCCGAGAAAGTAAACGTGTTCGCTCGAGCACTTGGGGCAGCAGGAAGGCACCTTCTCGGCGTAGCCGCAGTAGTGGCACAGCAGGCGCCGGTCGCGCTTGTGGTAGGTCAGGGTGAGCGAGCAGTTCATGCAGCCGACGCGCTCGCCGCACGCCCGGCAGGCCACGAAACTGGAAAAGCCGCGGCGGTTCAGCAGCACGATGGTCTGCTCGCCGTTGGCCAGGCGCTGGGCGATGGCTTCCAGCAACTTGCGCGAAAAAACGTTCTGCTTGCGGGTTTCCAGAAACTCCTGCCGCATATCGATCAGGGTGACCGCCGGCAGGGGGCGCGCCTCGATGCGCTCGGGCAATTCCAGCAGAGTGTATTTGCCGCGCTCGGCATTGTAGCGGCTCTCCAGGCTGGGGGTGGCCGATCCCAGCACCACGCACGCGCCGGCAGCCTGGGCTCGCACGAGGGCCACGTCCCGCCCGTTGTAGCGCGGGGTCTCTTCCTGCTTGTAGCTGCCGTCGTGCTCTTCATCCACCACGATCAGGCCCAGGTTGCGCACGGGGGCGAACACTCCCGAGCGCGTCCCCACCACCACCGAAGCCGCGCCCGACTGGATGCGCCGCCACTGCCCGGAGCGTTCTACATCCGTGAAGGCGCTGTGCAGAATAGCTACCCGGTCGCCAAAGCGCGAAAAAAACTGCCCCGCGACGGCCGGCGTCAGGGCGATTTCGGGCACCAATAGCAACGCGCTCCGCCCGTCCCGCAGCACCGTTTCGATGGCATTCAGGTACACCTCGGTCTTGCCCGATCCGGTCACGCCGTAGAGCAGGAAGGTTTGAAACCGGCGCGCCACGATGGCTTCCCGGATGGCCTCGAAAGCAGCCTGCTGCGCGGGGTTCAAGTCATGCCGCGTGCGCACCGGTCCGGCCGCCGGCGGCGCCATTTCGGTTTTCAGCGACACGATGCTCCTGCGCGCCAGGGAGCGCGCCGCCGCAACCGCGCCCGCAACCATTTCTTCCAGGTCCTTCAGGTTGTGCGAGCCGGGATGCAGTTCCAGGAAGGCGCGCAATTCCCGCTCGGCCTTGCCGAGTCTGGAGACCTCCGGGGGCGCCTCCGCCAGTTCCACCCGCAGCCTGCCGGCCGGCGCGCGCAGCGGATCGCGCGACCCCTCCACCTGCTCGGCCACGATGAATCCCCTGCGCTCCAGCGAGCGCAGCGCCTTTTCGGCCAGCGGCAGCCGCTTGGCCACGTAGGCCGCCGAAAGGGGGCGCTTTTCAAGCATCCGCAGCACCTGCGACACGGGATCGTCGGGGGCGGTGTCGAACAGGAGTTGCCGCGCCGCGTCGCGCCCGGAATCGGTCAGCGACCAGATCCTGCCGTGCCGGATCTCGGCCGCCAGCGGGAGCATCCCGCGCAGCACCTCGCCCAGCGGGGCGCAATAATAGGCCGCGATCCAGCGCCCCAGGGCCAGCAGGTCCCCGTCCAGCACGGGCTCGGAATCGATCAGTTTCAGCGCCTCGCGCGTCTCCATCGGCGGTGGCTCGTCGTGGCAGCGCAGAATCACGCCGGTCATCTTGCGTGGCCCGAAGGGCACCCACAGGCGGCTGCCTTCTTTCACGCGGTGCCGCAGGGTTTCCGGCAGGGCATAGGTGAACGGCTGGTCGAGGGGCACCGGGAGGCTGACATCACAGTAGAGAGGCATTGGCGGCTTCTAACTTCTTTTCCTCTCCATCACCGCCACGTAATTTAAGTTCCGGTAAAGCTGGTTATAATCCAGCCCGAACCCCACCACGAAGCGGTCGGGGATCTCGAAGCAGCGGTAGCGCACCGGCGGCTGCACGATGCGGCGGGAGTTGCGGTCGAGAAATGTGCACACCGCCAGCGAATTGGGGCCGCGGCCGGAGAGCGTCTGCAAAAGGTAACGCAGGGTCAGCCCGGTATCCACGATGTCTTCCACCATCAGCACGTCGTCGCCTTCGATGGCGTCGTCCAGGTCCTTGGCGATCCGGACCACGCCGGGCGCGCCGCTGCGGTTGGAGAAACTCGAGATGCCCAGAAAATCGATCTTCACCGGAATCTCGATGCGCCGCGCCAGCGCGGTGAGGAAGAACACCGAGCCTTTCAGCACGCCGATCAGCTTGACCGTTTTGCCCTGGTAGTCGCGGCTGATTTCGGCGGCCACTTCGCGGATGCGCTGGTCGATCTGCTCCTCGGTGAAGAGCACCCGCTCGATTCCCGGAACCGGCCCTTCGCTCATACCTGCACCGGACGCTCGGCCAGCCCGTATTTGAAGATCAGGTTTTCAAAATCCTTCTGATAAAACACCTGGATGTTCACCTGCGGATAGAGTTGCCGCAGCAGCCGCACTTTGCGGTTTTTGCGGGTCACCAGCGATTGCTTCATGGTGGTCAATTCTACGTACTGGTCGAATTCGGGGAGGTAGAAATCCGGGGTGAAGGACTCCAGCGCGTTGCCGTTCCGGTCGAGCTGGATGGGGAAGCTGCGCGGCTCATATTCCCAGGCGATGCGGTAAAAGTCCAGCAGGTTGGCGAACATCTCTTCGCTGGCGTTGGCGAAGATTTTTTTGCGCAGGGTGATGTTGGCCGGCGGCACAATTCCAAAGCGCGCCAGCTTGAGACGCATTTGAAACTGAAGCTGGGCCTCGGCGGCGTGCGAGAGGAAGCCGCGCTCGCGCAGGCCGGCGCTCTCGACCGCCGTGGAGACCAGTTCGGCCATCTGCTCGCCCGAAAGCGATTCGGCATTCAATACCAGGTCGAACAGATCGGCTGTGGCGCGCGCTTTGCCGAATTTAGCCTTGCGGCTGGAGCGCTCGGCGTTCTCCAGTTCCAGCAGCAGCTTGCGCGCGGCGGGCCGATCCAGGCTGTGATCCAGCATCAGGTTGCCGATGCGCACGTTCTCCGGCGCCACCACGTGCACGCGCAGTCCGCCGGAGAACTGGCGCGGGTCGACCTCGCCTCCCACGGCGCAATAGACCAGGTGCATCTCGGTGGCCAGGCGGGCCAGGATGGAAGTGGCCAGGCTGGCGAAGGCCCGCCCGGGGATGTGCGTTTCGGCGCCGAACTCCTCGCCGGCCAAGACGTGCAGGCGCGCCTGGGTCAGCAATTCGAACCCCAGGCGGTGGGCTGTGAGACGCGCCACTTCCTCGAAACGGCATCCCGGATGACCCGAAACCGCGATCAGCGCCATGTCACCTGCTCATCATATCGCGCCACGCGCGGCCGCGATGCCGCGGCGCGATTTCCGGATGCAGCATCTCGCACAGAATCTCAAATGTTTCCACCACCCGCGGACCCGGCCGGTTGAAATACTGGTTGCCGTCCGCCAGGTACACGCGTCCGGATTTCACCGCGCGCAATTGGGGCCAATCCGGCCGATCGGTGAGCCAGTACATCTCCGCCTCCGTGCGCGGCAGGTCGAAGCCGCACGGGGCGATCACGATCACGTCGGGATCCTGCAACCTCAGTTGCTCAAAATTCATCCACGGCGAATGCCGTCCGGTTTCACCGAAGAGGTTGGCGCCGCCAGCCATCTCGATCAGCTCTGGCGTCCAGTTGCCCGCGGCCATCAGCGGCTCGATCCATTCGATGCACGCCACGCGCGGCCGCCCCAGCACCCGTACCGTGCCCGCCGGCACTTTGGGCCGCCATGGCGTCATGCGCGCCTGAAGCGCGGCCACCACGGCTTCCCCGCGCTCGGGGATCTCCAGGGCCGCGGCTACGCGCCGGAGATCCTCCCAGATCTGCGCCAGGGAATCGGGCTGCAAGGAGACGATTTGCGGTCGCCCAGGGATGCCTCGGGCAAGGGCCTGCTCCACATCCCGCAGGCTCACCGCGCACACCTCGCACTGGATCTGGGTGATAATGTGGGTCGGCTCCAGGCGCGCGAGGACATCCTCGAACACGTCGTAAATTGAGACCGAGGTGCGCGCCGAGGCTTTCACCAGGGCGTCGATTTCGCGGCTGCTGCCATCCACCGCAATCCGCGGGCGCGTGCACACGGGCAGGGACTTCACGGCTTCCGGGTAATCGCATTCGTGCGAGCGCCCCACCAGGTCCGCGGTCATTCCGAGGGCGTCCACGATTTCCGTGGCGCTCGCGATCAGCGAGACGATTCGGGGCATACCAGGTCCGCGTAAACGAAGCCGCCGATCTCGCGGATTTCGCCGGTTTCGACGGGAATCGGCGCGCGAAACATGGGCCCGGCGTAGGCGAAGGTGTGGAACTCGCCGTTTTCGCCGCAGGGGTCGGCCGATGGCGGGAGATCGGCCAGCAGCGACAGATCGAATTCGCGGCCGGCGAAGCGCGCCTCAAGGGCCTTGGAATCGATGCACGAAAGTCGCGCGGCCAGGCCGCCCGAGATCATCTCGCGCGCCAGCGCCGCGGTGGGGATCTCCCAAAGCGGGAAGACCGGACGGAGGCCCGATCCGGCCAATTGGCGCTCGCGGTACTCCCGTACGTCGCGCAGGAAAAGGTCGCCGAAGGCGATCGTATCGAAGCCCTCCGACACGGCGCGGCGGCAGGCCTCGGCCATGCGCGATTCGTAATCGTCGTTGGTGCACGGCCAAGGCAGGGGAATCTGCCACACCGGCACGCCCGCGGCTTCCCCCTGCGCCTCCAGCAGCGCGCGCCGCACGCCGTGCATGGCCACCCGCCCGGCGGCCTCGTTGAGCGTGGTCAGCAGGGCGCTCACTTCCACGCCCTGGCTGCGAAGCACGTGCAGCGTCCAGGCGCTGTCTTTCCCGGAACTCCAGGCGAGCAGGGTTTTAGGCATCGGAAGCCGCGGAGGTTATCGGCAGCCGGTCGTTCGCAGGCACTGTCATAAGAGGGGCGTGCCAGTTCACGAACGACGCAGGTGGGGCAGGCCTTCAGCCCGCGCTGGACAGGCTGAAAGCCTGTGCCACCAAACCGGCGTCTTCAGGGGAGCGATCGGCACGGCTTATTTCCCGATGAGCCCTTACGCCGCCTGCGCCGCCGCCACACGCTCGGAAGGCGCCACGGTGCGGCTCAGCCAGGCATGCAGCCCGAACAGCACTCCCGAATAAAACAGGTCGGAAGCGAGGGTGCGCCAGAAGAACGGCACGCCCGCCGCATAGGCGGAAACCACACCGGCCCAATTGTGCGGATACAAGCTGGTGGAATAGAGCCAGGCGAAATTGGTGATCAGGAAGAACTGCACGCTGCCCACCACCGCCGCCGATCCGATCCACAGCGGATTCTCGCTTTGGCGCAGGTGCGTTCCGATCCACACATTGATCAGGAAGCTCGCATAAACCAGCGGGGTGGCCGCCGAATAGCCGCCCAGCAGCGGATCGGTGGCCGCCATCAGGGCCAGAGGCACCAGGTAAGCCCACCATCCGCGCAGGCGCGCGCCGGCGAACAGGCTCAGCGCGCCCACCGGCGCGAAGTTCCAGGCCTGGGTCACGCGCACCAGCGCTCCCAAAACGATCAGCCCGATAGCCAGCGGCTTCATGCTCTTGTGCATCGTTTTCTCCTTTTCCATTATCCACCAACCAGCCCGGAGGCGGATTGATTGGGCTGCCATAAAGTTTCCGCCGTGCCGGTCACGTGGCTGGCCCAGCGGCTCCAGACAAACAGCGCGTCGCCCAAACGGTTCAGATAGCGCAAGGCTTCCGGCGGCACGTTTTCCGCGCGTCCCAGCGCCACCACCCTGCGTTCCGCCCGCCGGCACACGGTGCGGCAGATATGCAGTTCGGCGTTCAACCGGCTTCCCCCCGGCAGCACGAACGACCGCAGCGCCGGCAAATCGGCGTTCATCCGGTCCATCCCCGCCTCCAGTTGGGCCACTTCCGCATCGGTCACGCGCGCCTGCCGGGGATGCACATCTTCCGGCAGGGTCGCCAGAATCGATCCGAGATTGAAGAGCTCATGCTGCACGCGGAGCAGGATAGCGGCCAGCGGCGCGAGGGCCGGTTGGGTCTCCTGCAGGAGATCGACCGTGGCGCGCGCCGCGCCGATAAAGGCGTTCAGCTCATCCACCGTGCCGTAGGCTTCAATGCGCGGGCCGTCTTTGGGAACGCGCTGCCCGCCCGCGAGGCCGGTCTCGCCGCCATCGCCCTTGCGCGTGTAGACGCGGTTGATGGCCAGGCGCGGCTTCTCAAAAGGCTCGCTCATCGCTTCTCCCGCGCGGGAATGTGCCATTTCAAGCCCGCCACGAAGTTGACCAGCGGCGAAGGATACCCGAAGGCTTCTTCGTAATGCTCGTTCAGAAAATTGTGTACGTTCCCGTAGGCCGTCAGGCCGTGACCCAGCGCCACATTCAGGTACATCCCCATATCGGCATATCCGCCGTCCCAGAACAATCCGGCGGTGGCGCCATAGGATGGGTCCACGTCGAGGGTTCGCCCGCGGAAAACGCCGGTCACGCCTCCGGTCACGCGCCCGCGGGTGAATCCGGCCACCAGGCCTCCCGAGTTCCTGGGGCGGCGCAGCAGCTCCTGCCCCACGGTGAAGGGCAGCGGCGCCTGGTTGGGCACACCGTTGAGCGAAAGAATGGCGCTATCCAGCAAGGTGTACGAACCGCGCACGAAGATCCACCGCGCCGGCCGCACCGCCGCCGAAAATTCGCCGCCCTGCGCCTTCGAGTTGGCCAGGTTGGCGGACTGGAACTGGCTGAGCGCGGTGAGCGATCCCCCCAAGGTCACAATTAAATCGTAATACCGGTTGTAGAACCAGGTGGCGTCCAACAATACCATTCCGCCCGCCAGTTTCTGGTCCACCCCCGCATCCACGCTGCGTGTGCGCTCGGGCAGCAGGTTGGGATTGTTGGTGAACGCCAGTTCCAGCCCCGCGGGCGGCCGGATGCCCGTCCCCACCGAAGCATGCAGCCGCGTGGCGGGCCGCAACCCGTACCCCGCCGCCACTTTGGGATTGACGCTGGTAATCGTGTTGGCCGGGAAAAACGGGCGCGAGACGCCATCCGTGGGAATCGCGGCGGTCTCGATAAACTCGCCGCGCAGCCCCGCGGTAATCAGCAGTTTCCCGAATTCCAGGCGATTCTCCAGGTACAGGGCAATATCGTTGCGCGGAATCGGAATCGCCGAATAACTGGCATCCGTGATGTAGGTATTCTTCACTTCTTCGCGCATGAAGCTCACCCCAACTGCCGCCACGTAGTGCCGGTTCGCGCTCAGGATGGTGCGCGCGTCGCCCTGCCAGCGTAGATCCTTATTGAAACTCCAGCCGTAGGGGCTGGCGTACCCGTTGTTGTTGAGGAAGAACGAACCGGTCACCTCCTCGCGCAGAATCGGCATCAGGTCCCCTTCGTAGTGCGCCCAGGCGTCCGTGAAATCGTTCTTCGAACGGCTGATGGTGTCGATCCCGCTATAGTCATCCAAGGGGTCGGACCCCCAGGGTCCCGGTTCGCCGACCGTGTTGGAGTCGAAGTAGCCGCCGAAAGAGAGGCCCTGGCCGCTGAACCGTTTGGAGGCGTGCAGCAGGATATCTTCGTTGTGGTAGTCGCTGTTCTCCACCGGGCCGTTATCCTCCACCCGCGAGGCCGAAAGGGCCAGGCCCAGCCCATCCACCGATCCCGTCCCGGTGATGCCGAACCGGTTCTCCTGGTAGGTGCCGCCTTCGGCCAGCACGTCGAGTTGCGGCGCGCCTTCCGGCTGGCGCGTTACAAAGTTGATCGCGCCGCTGTTGGCGTAAGGCCCGAAAAGGGCCGATTGCGGGCCGCTGGCAACTTCGATGTGGTCGATGGCCTCGGCCGGAATATGCGCGAAATCGAAAGCCCCTCCGAAACTGTTCACCGGCACGCCATCCATTTCCACCAGCGTGTAATCGGAATAGCCGCCGCGCTGGAAGAGGCTCATGACACTGCCGGGCGGGCCGCTCTGGTTGAACGACAGGCCCGGCAGTTCCCTGAGCAGGTCGGCCGCGTAGGTTTCGTCGCGCTGGCGCACTTCCTGGCTGGAGACCAGCGCGACCGTGCCGCCCTGTTCGCTGGCCAGCGTGTCGATGGCGGTGCCCACCACCCGAACGGAATCCACCACGGGGGCCAGTTCCAGCTTCACCTGGAGGTCCGCCGCCGGCGCCAGGGATTGCGTCTGAAAGCCCGGCGCGGTGACTACCACACGTGTTTCCGGGTTTTCCGATGTACGAATTTGAAATGCGCCATCCGCAGCCGTTACGGTTTGCGCTTCCACTCCCACGCGGCTCACCACGGAGACCTGCGCGCGCGGAACGGGCGCGCCGGATGGATCGGTAACCTTGCCCTTGATGTCGCTCGCGGCCCAGGCGGACGAAAGGCAGGCGGAAAACAACAACACGCAGGCCGGCAGGCCTGCAACGTAAGTTCGCATTGGAGGCTCCTCCCTCGAGAGCCGGTTTTGCCACTCTCCGCCGGCCGGTCTCCTGGCTTGCGCATCCTCGAACCGTCCAGCCTTCCCATTCCATCCGGAACAGTGGCGTCAGAGGCCGGTTCTCCGCGCTTACAGTGGCGGGGCCGCGCTGGATTTTCACCAGCTTCCCGTGCACCAGCGGACAAACGTATCCTTTTCGAGTGTACACTAGAAAGTTGGGGATGAGGAACGAAGAGTTGGGCAGGTTTTTTCCCCATTTCGCGCGCCGGGGTTCCTTCTGGACCGCGCCACTGGCGATCGCCGCCGTCTTCTGGAGTGCCGCCTGGGCCTGCGCGCCCGCTCGGGCGGCCGACAACAAAGCCGATAAGAAAGGCTCCCAGGCCGCTTTCCAGCGCGGCGTCCGCGCCGACCAGGCCGGCAAGCGCGACGAGGCCATCGCGGCTTACACCGACGCCCTCACCGCCGATCCTGAAAACACCGCCGCCTTGCGCGCCCGCGCCAGGGATTACCTGGATTCAGGCGCCGCCGACAAGGCCCTGGCGGATATCGAAAAGGCCATCAAAACGGCGCCTGGTGAAGCCGCTTCCTACGCCGCCCGCGGGGACTATTACCTGGCCGCCAACACGCCCCTCCGCGCCCTGCAGGATTACGATACCGCCATCGGCCTGGGATTGGAGCGCTCCGAAATCTACAACAGCCGCGGCAAGGCCCGCTACGCCCTGGGGCAGTACGACAAGGCCATCGAGGAGTACGCCCACGCCATCAAGCTGCGCCTCGATAGCGCCGAGCCGTACAAGGGCCGCGGCATGGCCCACGCCGCCTTGCGCCAATATTACGAAGCGGTGGAAGATTTCAACCTGTCGCTGGCGCGCCAGCCCGGCGCCGAGCCGGTGCTGGTGGAGCGCGCGCTGGCTTATGTGGGGCTGACCCAGTATCCCCGCGCCATCGAGGATCTCACCGCCGCGCTCCAGTTGCAGCCCAACGACGCCCGCGCGCTGCGGGTGCGCGGGGCCCTCGACGAGCGCATGGGCGACGACCCCGGGGCCCTGGCCGATTACACCCGCGCCATCCAGGTGGACCCCAAGGACGCCCGCCTGTACCTGGCCCGCGGGTCCGTCTATACCCGCATGAGGAAGTACCAGGAATCGCTCAATGACCGCGACCAGGCCGTGAAGCTGGAGCCGCAGAACCCCGAAGCGTATGTGGCCCGCGGCGGTTCCTACCACCTTCTGGGCGACCACGACAAGGGGTTGCTGGACCGCACCATCGCCCTCACTATCAATCCCAACTACGCGCCGGCCTGGGCTGCCCGGGGCAATGCCTATTTCCTGTTGGGCCGCTACGAGGAAGCCCTGGCGGATTTGAAGCACGCCGAGTCCATCGACGCCTCCAACCAGGAAACCGAGGACTTGATCGTCAAGACCCAGGCCAAGATCGAGGAGAACGCCAAACGGCAACGGGCCCAGGAAATGGAAAGGGCGGCCGACGCCGCCATGGTGACGCCGCCGTCCCCAACCCCCGGAGACGCCGCCTCACCGCCCGATGCGCCGCCCGCAGGCGCCGTTTCACCGCCCGTGGAACCCGCTCCGAAACCCGCCGCGCCGGCTCCGGATTCTATGCCCCAGCCGGCCCACTCGAATCCTGCCGCTGCCGCCGCTGCGACGGCCCCGCACACCACAGCGCCGCCTCCGGTGACCCCGGCGCCACCTCCGCCCGCGGCCAAGCCGGCTCCCGATACTCCCGCCGAGGATGCCGCGCTGGCATATTCCCGCGGCCGCAAGCTGTCCGAGGAATCCAAGTTCGCCGCGGCCGTGAACGAGTTCACCAAGGCCGTTGAGTTCGACCCTAAGTTCACCCTGGCCTTCAACGCCCGCGCGTATGCCAACATCCGGCTCCAGCGCTACCAGGAAGCCCTCGCCGATCTGGATCAGGCTCTCAAGCTGAACCCTTACTACGCGAACGCTTACCAGAACCGCGCCGTGGCCCGCCGCGCCCTGGGAGACAAAGCCGGCGCCGACGCCGATATGGCCAAGGCCCGGAACCTGCTGGATCGCGCGAAATAGGCGCCGGCCGGCTTTCGAGGCATTTCGCGTGCCCTGAATCCCCTGCCCCACGCTACTCTGGGAGTATCCATGAAGATCGGCATCGACCTCGGCACTACCAACTCCGCCTTGGCCTACATCGACGAACGCGAGGCCGAAGACCGCGACTTTCCGCCTCTGCACATCTTCGAAACCCCACAGCTTGTGGCGCCCGGCCGCGCCGAGCCGCGCCGCACCCTGCCCTCGTTCCTGTACCTGGAAGACGGGCAGCCGGTGGGCCTCTACGCCCGCGAGCAGGGGGCCCTGGTGCCCACTCGCCTGGTCCACTCGGCCAAATCGTGGCTCTCCAACCCCGATGTGGACCGCACCGCCAAAATTCTTCCCTGGGATTCGCCGGAAACCGGGCGCGTGCTCTCGCCGGTGGAGGTTTCGGCGCGCTTCATCGCCAAGTTCCGCGAGGAGTGGGACCGTGCCAAAGGCCTTCCCCTGGCCGCGCAGGACATCGTGCTCACGGTGCCGGCCTCCTTCGACGAGGAAGCCCGCGAGCTGACGGTGATGGCCGCGCGGGATGCCGGTCTGGAGCGCCTTACACTGCTCGAAGAGCCGGCCGCGGCGTTCTATTCCTGGATCGCCCACAACCTGGCGGAGTCGCGCAAGAAGCTCTTCGACGGCCAGATCGTGCTGGTTTGCGACGTGGGCGGCGGCACCAGCGATTTTTCGCTGATCCGCGTCTCGCGCGAAGGCGACCTGGTGAACTTCACCCGCACCGCCGTCGGCAAGCACCTGCTTCTGGGCGGCGACAATCTGGACCTCACGCTGGCCTGGCTGGTGGAGACCAAGCTGGGCGCGCCGCTCTCCATACGCCAGCGCAGCGGGCTGCGCAGGCAGTGCTCGGCGGCCAAGGAAAACCTGCTCAATGACCCCAATCTGAAGTCCGTGGATATTACCGTGCTGGGCACCGGCTCGGCGCTGATCGGCAAAACGCTCAAGAGCCAGATTCTGCGCGAAGAGGCCCTGGAATTGGCGTTGGAGGGCTTTCTGCCGTTCACGGCGCGGGGCGAAACGCCCAAGGACGAAAAGCGCAGCCTGTTTCGCGAGCTGGGACTGCCCTACGTTTCCGATCCCGCTATCACTCGCCACCTGAACGCTTTCCTCGAACCCACCGGACAGGCGCCCGACGCCATTTTGTTCAACGGCGGCTTCTTCATCCCGGAGATTCTGCGCGACCGCGTGGCCGAGGTGGTGGGCCGCTGGTACGGGCGCCGTCCCGAGATTCTGGAGAACAGCGAGCTGGACCTGGCGGTGGCGCGCGGCGCGGCGTACTATTCGTATGTCCGCTCCACCGGCAGCGGCGTGCTGGTGCGGGGCGGCCTTCCGCGCACGTATTTCATCGGCCTGGGCGAGCCGCGCGAAGGAAAATTTCCGGCCGTCTGCCTGGTGCCGCGCGGCGCCGAGGAGGGCGCGGCTCTCGAAATCGATAACGGCGCGCTGCAGCTTGTGGCCAATCGGCCGGTTTCCTTCCGGCTGTACAGCTCGCTCACGCGCACCGGCGACCAGGCCGGCGACGTGGTGGAGTTTCCGGTGGAGGATGCCGGCCTGCACTTGCACGCCCCGCTGCATGCGGTAATCCGCTTCGGCAAGAGGGCCGAGGAGCGGCTGATCCCCGTGAAACTGGGCGCTCGGCTGACCGAGATCGGCACGCTGGATACGTGGTGCGAATCCAAAGTCAGCGACAATCGCTGGCGCCTCGAATTTCAATTGCGCAAAGCGGCGGCCGAGCAGCCCGCCGGGCG
>JASHSS010000363.1 GCA_030038565.1 Bryobacteraceae bacterium | reverse complement strand
TGACCTGCGAAGTCACCGGCGCGGGCTTCAATCCGAGGCGCGCGCAGATCAGTTCCTCCACTTCCGGCCCGATGTGTGCGAAGGTGCCCACGGCGCCCGAGGTCTTGCCCACGCGCAGCCCTTCGGCGGCCTCGCGCAGGCGCGCCAGGTTGCGCCCTGCCTCTTCGTACCAGATGGCCAGCTTTAGCCCGAAGGTGATCGGCTCGGCATGCACCCCGTGAGTGCGGCCGATCTGGACGGTGTGTTGGAACTCGCGTGCACGCCGGCCGAGCGTCTGGCGCAGTTCCTCCATCCCGTGGATCAGAATACCCGCGGCCTGCTGGAGCTGCAGGGCCTGGGCGGTATCCACTACGTCGTTGGAGGTCAGCCCGTAGTGCAGCCAGCGCGAAGCCTCCGCCTGCCCGGCCCGCCCCATGCTTTCGGCCACAGCGGTGGTGAAGGCGATCACGTCGTGCTTCACTTCGCGCTCGATTTCGTGGATGCGCGCCACCTCAAACCCGGCGTGCGCCCGCAGGGCCGCGGCCGCTTCTCCGGGGACTACGCCCAGTTCGGCCAGCGCCTCGGAGGCGGCCAACTCCACCTCCAGCCACTGTTGAAATTTGTTCTGGTCGCTCCAGATCCGGCCCATCTCAGGCCGCGTGTATCGAGGAATCATGAGATCAAAATTGGAAGACTTCCGACGGATGGTGCTGCTGGGCAATGGCCAGGGCGGGGCGCAACCCGCGCTGCTCGAGCGCCTGGCTGGCCATCAGCCGCACGATTTCCGGATGGTTGTTCTGCTCGCTCAAATGGCCCAACACCAGGTGCGCAGTGGAAGAGTCCAGATCCTGCAACAGGTAATCGTACATCACCAGATTGGAGAGGTGCCCCACCCGGCTCATGACCCGCTGCTTTACAGACCAGGGATACGGCCCCACCTTGAGCATGTCCAGGTCGTGGTTGGCTTCCAGCAGCAGCAGGTCGGCGCGGCGCAGATGGTACTTCACGGATTCCGGAATGTAGCCCAGATCGGTGGCCACGCCGATGCGCAGGCCCTCGGCCTCGAAGCGGAAACCCACCGGGTCGCGAGCATCGTGCGGAATGCTGAAACTCTGCACTTCGACATCGCCGATGGGAAAACCGGCGCCGGCCTGAAATGTTTCCAGGCGCACGGGCCGCGCCGGCCCCCAATCGATGGACGGAGCCGCCAGGCGGGTCATGTAGATCACCGCGCGCACGTTCCGGTTCCGCGCCAGCACGGGCAGACCGGCCACGTGGTCCGAATGCTCATGCGTGATCAGGATGGCGTCGAGATGCGCCAGATCCTCGCCGACAGCAGCCAGGCGCCGGGCGATCTCGCGCATGCTCAGGCCGACATCCACCAGGATGCGCGTCTTTTCGGTGGCCAGAAAGGCGGCATTTCCGGAACTGCCGCTGGCCAGCACGCAGAACTTTACGATCGGCTTCCCCCTTGAACATCCAGAATACACCCGGCGCGGCGGATTCCCTATGGGTGAGAGGGCTTAGCCGGGTGCGGAAAAAGGCATGGAAGCCGCCGCCCGGCGGGCGAATCGCCTGCCCCCCGGC
Organism: Bryobacteraceae bacterium; assembly: GCA_030038565.1. Lineage (GTDB taxonomy): Bacteria > Acidobacteriota > Terriglobia > Bryobacterales > Bryobacteraceae > JOPF133. Next base: position 25,918 of record JASHSS010000363.1, on the reverse strand, counting down.
CAGGGGTCAACCACTCGCGGCCGCCGCCGGGGCAGGCATTCAGCCTGTCGAGGCCTTTTTCAGCAACCTGTTAGTTTTGTTCCGCTGCCTGCCGAATGGCCGGCAATTGCTGGCCCGCTGGCGCCACCGTGGCGGCAATTCCCAGGGCTAGGATGGATAAGTGCCGCGATTGCAATGCCAACCACGTCGGCACAAGACGTGCACCCAGGTTCGGCATGAGGTGGATCTGGCTGTTTGTACTGGTTTCCCTGGCGGTGGCCGGCCTGCCCGCGGCGCGCGCGGCGGAGGATACCCGCGATGCCGTGGAGGCCGCGCGCCTGTTTGAGGATGGGCAGGCGATGGTGCGCGCCGGGCGCTATGGCGCGGCCGCGGTGACTTTCCGGACGCTGCTGTATGTTTATCCCGAGAGCAGCCTGGCCGCCCAGGCGCGCCTGGAACTGCGCCGGTCCGAAGATCTGGAGGCGCAGGCGCCCGTAGTGCGCTCGGTGCGCTTCCAAATGCCGCGCGACATTACCCTGGAAGACATTCGCGCCTGTTTCGCGGCCCGCGAAGTGGCCCTGGCGGTCGACCGCGCCCACGAGCCGCGCGACGTGGAGCGCGCCCGCGTGGCGCTCGCGGATCTGCTGAACGCCAAAGGCCGGCCGCTGGTGGTGAAGGCCGCCGTACATACGATTGCCCACGGGAACGGCCGCGGATCGGTCGAAGTGCTCTTCACCTCCGCTAAGAAGTAATGCTACCGTGGCTTCATGAAGGCCGCTCGAATTCACCAGCACGGCGGCGCCGAAGTGCTGGCTTATGAAGATGTCCCCGAACCGCGCATTAAGGCCGACCAGGTGCAGGTGCGGGTGCGCGCCTGCGCGCTGAACCACCTGGACCTGTTCGTGCGCGCCGGCATCCCCGGTATGAAATTTTCACTGCCCCACATTCTGGGCAGCGACATCGCCGGCGAGGTGGTGGAAGCCGGCGAGTTGTGCGATCGCGTGAGGCCCGGATGGCGGGTCCTGCTCTCTCCGGGTTTGAGCTGCCGCCAGTGCGAGCAGTGCGTCAGCGGCAACGATAATCTCTGCCGCCGCTACACCCTGTTCGGCTATGGCATGGATGGCGGCGACGCTGAACTGGTGGCCGCTCCCGAATACAGCGTCATTCGCATTCCAGACTCGCTGAGCTTCGAAGAGGCGGCCGCCGCGCCGCTGGTATTCCTCACCGCCTGGCACATGCTGATGAACCGCGCGCGCCTGCAACCAGGCGAAGATGTGCTGGTGCTGGCGGCTTCCAGCGGCGTGGGTTCGGCGGCCATCCAGATCGCGCGCCTGTTTCAATGCCGCGTGATCGCCACCGCCGGCGGCGAAGCCAAACTGGCGCGGGCGCGCGAACTGGGCGCCGATTACACCATCGATCACTACCGCCAGGATGTGGCCGCCGAGGTGAAGCGTATCACCGGCAAACGCGGGGTGGATGTGGCCGTGGAGCATGTGGGCGCCGCCACCTGGGCCAAAAGCCTGGACTCGCTGGCCCCCGCCGGGCGCCTGGTAACCTGCGGCGCGACCACCGGCGCCGATGTGGCCATGGATCTGCGCTACCTGTTTGTCAGGCAGTGGAGCGTGCTCGGATCGTTCATGGGAACCCTGGGAGAGCTGCACCAGGTCCTGAAGTTCGTCTTCCGCGGGCAGCTCCGGCCGGTGATCGACCGCATCTATCCGCTCGAGGAGATCCGCGCGGCGCACGTACGGCTGGAGAACAAAGAACAGTTCGGCAAAATCGTGTTGAAAGTGGGATGAAAAACTTCAGGCCTTGGGCTTCTTGAAGTGGCGATATAACTTATATCCCAGGAAGAAGGCCAGGCCTCCCACCGCGGCTCCCGCGCCGATCGCCAGGCCCGCCGAAAGATCGGTGACATTACCTTGCGTCGCGGCCAGTTCCAGGACCCCCACGGTCGCCCCGCCAACGCCACCCACGCCGGCGCCGACACTCGTCAGCGCGGCTTCTTCAATTTTCTCCTTCTGATCTTCCTTCATTGCCTTCCACCCTCGAAAACTAACCTGCTCTCATTGTAAGCCGCCGGGCCCGCGTTTCGGAGGCCGGTTTACGAGGGCGTGGTGAATTTCCGGTGGGTTCTCTCGAATTCCTCTTTGAGCAGGGGATTGGGCGCCGTGAACCCGTCCACCACCTGTTTGGCCCAGGCGAAGTATTCGCGCCGCCTCTCCAGGCTCCAGTCCGGCGGAGGACTGGACATGATGGCGCGCAGGTTGGAGATTTTATCGGCCAACTTGAGAATCTGCGCGCGGACCGATTTACTGGGGGCGGTCACCACCTGCAGCCGTTTCCGTTCCGCCTTGGGCAGCGATTTATCGTCGGTCACCTCGGCAACCAGGCCGGCCACGTCGTCGCCGAATGTCTCCGCCAATTCGTCTTTGCTCACCCCCACATCCTCGATCGTATCGTGCAGAAGCGCGGCGATCACCAGGTTGGTATCCGGCTCGGAAAGCGCCGTGGAGACGAGATGGGCCACCTCGAGCAGATGATTGACGTAAGGTTCGCCCGCGGCGCCCTTGCGTTTCTGGGCGGCGTGCCTTTCGGCGGCGAACGAAGCGGCCTTCAGGATGGCCCGGACGGAGGTCAATTCCGGCGTGGCGCCGATGGGGGAGGAGGTTTCCGGCATGGCGTTCCAGGATAGCACGGCCGGATTGCCCGCCGGTTCCCGCGCCCGGCGCGGGGCGCCATCTCGGGCGCGGCCGCCCCTGCTAGACTGGACGGTTCGAGCTATGCTGCCAGGGCGAGGGTTTCCCAGAGGGCACGCCGCACGATCTCCGGATTCCGGCTTCACCATGAGCCGGCGCGAATGGCTTGCGCTGCTGGCGGCCGGGTCCGCCTGGGGCGCCGCCATCCCGCCCCTCGAGCGCCAGTGGCGCCAGATCGCCCGCACCATCGACGGCACGGTGGGCGCCTCCGCGTTCCACCAGGGATCGGGACTCCAGGCCAGCCTCAATGGCGCGGTCCGTTTTCCTCTGGCCAGCGTCTGCAAGGCGCCCATCGCCATGAACCTGCTGGCCCTCGTCGACGCGCGCAAGTTCTACCTCGACGACCTCATCGAGGTGCTTCCCGAAGAGGTCACCACCGACGTCAGCCCGATCGGCCAGCGGTGGCCGCGGGAACGCCGGTTCCGCCTGGATGAAATGCTCGACCTGATGATTGCCGCGAGCGATAACACGGCGGTCGAGACGCTCTACCGCGTCGGCGGCGGGTACGTGGCTCTGGCGGCGCGCTTCCGCCAGTGGAGGACGGAGGGCATCCGGATCGACCGTACGGAACGCCAGTGCGGCCGCGACGCTTTTGCCTCCCTCCGCCGCTTCCTGGCGGACCCGCGCGATACCGCCACGCCCGACGCCACGGTGGATTTCCTGCGCCGGGCCTTTCACGGCGAGTTGCTGTCGCCCACCTCTACCGCGCGGCTGGCCCGTATGATGGAAGCCACCACCACCGGCCCCGCGCGGATCAAGGGATTGCTGCCCAAGGGTACGGTGGTAGCTCACAAGACCGGCACCACCCCGACGGTGGGCGGGATCAACGGCAGCACCAACGACGTGGGAGTGATCACCCTGCCGCGGGGAGCCGGGCAATTGTTTGTAGCGTTCTATTTGAGAGGCAGCCGGCGCGACCTGGCCGCGCGTGAACTGGTCATTGCGCGCCTCGCCAAGGCGGCCTACGATGCCTGCCTGTGACGGCGGAGTAAGCAGTTGAAGGTGAATAAGATAGACCAGCCAACTGGAAGCCGTGATTAGCTGGCGCGCCGGGCTGTCTAACTCCTCTTTCCGTTTTCCTCGCTCAGGCTGGCCACCCGGCGTGGTGACCGGCGTCCAGGGTCCAGTGTACCCTTATTAAGCGAAAACGGGCGGCCGGAGCGCTGATCGCCCGCGGCCGCCCGATTTTCCCGCCGTCACCGGCTCCTACAGCAGCCGGAAATTCACTTCGATGGTGGCCACCACGGTTACCGGCTGGCCGTTCCTGTAACCCGGTTTGAACTTCCACTTCTTCACCGCCTCGACGGCCTTTTCGTCCAAGCCCAGGCCCAGGCTGCGAACCACCCGGATATTGGTGGCGTGTCCGCTGGGATCGACTTCCACATATAGCAGCACGGTGCCCTGATACTTGGCCTTGCGCGCTTCCTCGGAGTACTCCGGCTCAACCTTCGAAAGCAGCACCGGGGCCGAGACCCCGCCGCCCACCCGGAATGCCCCGCCGCCTACTCCGCCGCCCGAACCTGGGCCAAAACCGCCACCATCGCCCGATCCAATGCCGCCGCCATGCCCCGATCCGATTCCGCCGCCCGATCCCGGTCCGTTGGAAGGCGGTCCCAGCTTGGCCAGCGGATCGCCCCACTGGTCCGAGTTGATCACCGGCAATTGAATCGAGGGATCGCCAATGAGAGTCGGCTCCATGGTCAGCTTAGCGTTCGGGTTCGCAATTACCTGCTGGGGAGGCGTGAACTGCCGCAGCGCGAATTTGGGCGCCTTTCCCCGGCTGGCCGGCAACGGAGACCGGTCGCCGCCACCGCCGCCGCCGCCCATATCCTGCTTCTTCATGGCGGCCTTGGGCTGGAAGTCGGCGATATCCGGCGGCACCACCAGGTTGATGACGGACCTGGCAGCCTGCTGCACCGGTTTGCTCATCCCCAGCCACGCCACCAGCAGCACCATCGCCGATTGCAGCGCCAGCGACATCACCCACGACTTCTTCTGCCGCCCGTACTGGCCCCAGATGTCGCGCACCAGAACCGGCTTGGAGGTGACGTCCAGCGGCGCCCGGTCGGGCCGCACAAATTCCCGCAGGTTGCTCCACAGCGAGCTATACCAGGGACCATCGAGCGAAGCCGGCAGCAGCAAGCGCTCCAGGTGATCGGTCGCCGGGATCACCGTCCAGTGCCTTTCCGCGGCGCGGTCCTTCACGCCGGGCACGCTGGACCGGTCGCTCCAATCCCGCACGGCGCCCCGGAAATTGGTCAGGGACGCGACCAGGGTTGCAATTCTCGCCTGGCAGGCCGCGCATGCTTCGACGTGCTGGCGTTCTTCCGCCCGGCTATCACCGATGAGATACATAGAGACTCCTTGATCCGTTAAATGATCCGTTAAATGCTTGCTCATTTTGTCCCCTCCAGCCGCGCGCGTACCGAGTGCAGCGCTCGAAAGAGGTGTGCCTTAATGGTGCCTTCTTTCATCCCCGTCACTTCGGCGATTTCGAGAAGGTCCAGATCTTCCACAAACCGCAGCAGAAACACCGTGCGCTGGCGGGCCGGCAGATCGCGGGCGGCGCTCCAGATGGCCTCCACCTGCTCCCGCATGAGCGCCAGCGCTTCCGGCGAATGCTGTCCGTCCGGAAGGATGCGCCCCAGTTCCGCCACGTCCGCATCGGGCTGCAGGCTGCGCCTCCAGAACTTCAGCCGGCTGCTGGATTCGTGGTTGCGCACCAGGTTGGCGGCGATCTGCATGAACCACGTCCCGATGCTGGAGGCGCCCCGGAACTGCCCGCGCGCCTGGTAGGCCCTCACAAAGCAGTCCTGGGTCAGGTTTTCGGCGGTTTCTTTGTTGCGCAGAGACGCCAAAATAAAGCGGAAGACTCTGGGCCTGTGCAGCCGCACCAGCGCATCGAAATCTTCCAACCCGTGTTCCTGTTTTTCACCTGCCACCGCCGCTTGTCCCGCCGATCGACCGCGTTCCATTCGTATGTTTAGACCAATTCCGGCCGGCTGGGGTTTACAAGGGGAATCCGGGCGCGGCGGGGCTAAGCGCGGAGATAAACCGATGCTGCCAGGGTTGGTGGGACAGGCCTTCCGGCGTCCAGGATGGGCCGCGGCCCGGAGGGGCCTGCCGGTCACGGCCAACTCAAACCACCCGGTGGGACTCCAGCCGCGTGAAGGCCGTCGCACCCTCCCCTGAAAGAAAAGCCCTGCCCACCCGCGTCCTGGGCGAGTTCCGAGCGCCGAAGGCCCACGGCCTCCGCTGACGGTTGGGGTCCGGAAAGCCGCGCAGCGGCGTTCCTGCGGGCGCCGCGTGACTGGCGGCGAACCGCGCGCAACACCGCCGGACGCGGTCTCAGCGATCCGCCGGGCCGCCGCCCCCGCGCGCGAGCTCATCGATTTCGCGCTGCAACTCCCTGGCCTGCCGCAATCGCCGCCGCAGGCCATAGCCGACCCACAGCGCCAGCAGCACCACCAGCGGAGTTACCCGGTCCACGCCCATGCCGCCGCGGAATCCGATCCGGAAGCTCCATCCGCTCCAGACGCCCGCCAGAATCACGCACGCCAGAAACAGGGGACCATGCCACAACCAGGCGTCGCGCAGGTGATCGCGGCGGCGCTCCAGTTCCCGGCGGTAGTAATCCACCCCCGCGGCCGCGGCCGCATCCGCGCGTGCCGGGCGCCGCCAGATCCGCCCGCGCAGCCGGTAGAGGGTCGCCGCCACCCAAACCACCACCAGCGCGCAACCGATCTGCTCCGTCGGGTTGCGGAACTGCCCGAACCGCAGCACCGTGACGCCCACCAACAGCAGGGCCGCGCCGATGCTGATGAGGATTTCCGAACGGGTGCTGGCATACAGCTCCTCGGTTCGCCGGTCGACAATCTGTTCCAGGTTCACGGCTAGTTTCTCCTCCGGCTGGGCCTTCCAAAGAGCCGCCGGGTCTTTTGGCCGGTTCGGTTCAGACATAGCGCTTCTCCTCGAGAAAGCGGCCGGCAAGAATACTCTTAATGCGGTGAATCTTCATCCCCACATTGGCCGGCGAAAGCCCGGTGATCTCGGCGATGGCGGCCGCGTCCATCCCCTCCAGGTACGAGATCATGATCTGCCGGTCGAGCGGCTTCAACTGGCGGATGAATTCGGAAAGCCGCTCCAGCGCGCGCTCGCGGTCGATATCCGGCTCGCGGTCGCCGCTCGGAGCCGTGCGCTCGATCTCTTCCAGGCTGACGAAGCCGGTATTTTTGCGGCGCTCCCGGTGTACGTACGATACCGCCGTGTTGTGCGCCACCCGGAAGGTCCAGGTTTTGAGCGAGCACCGCCCGTCGAAGACCTCGAAGCTGCGCCAGAGCTGCAGGTGAATATCCTGCCGCAGATCGTGGCGTTTTTCGGGATCGGCTTCGTAGCCGGCGGCCAGGCGGTCCAGCGCGCGCCCGAATTCGTGGATGGCGGCGGCGTACAGTTCGTCCCGTTTGGGCGATGCCGGGATGCCTGGCTGGCGGCTCACACTATCCATAGTCGATGGGCCGGCCGGTTTATAACAAGCGTCCAACGGTAGACTGTAATGGCCGGGAGGCTCAATGACGCGCCGGAATTTTCTCTGGATGGTGCCTGCGGTGGCGTCCGCCCGCCCGGCCGCTTCGGAGCGCCTGACGCTGCCCGTTCGCCGGGTGGTGGACGCGCGGGCACGCGTCCCGCCGGAGCGCCTGCGCTACTTCTGGGGAAGTGTCTGGCCGGAAGCCTTCCGGACGTTCCAAAAAGGCGGCATCCACCTGGAAACCGAAGACGCGCCCGGCGAAGTCAAGCGTTCCGCCGCCGACCGCCCCATTTTCGTGGGACTGCGCCGCGGCGCCCTCAACCTGGTATTGACCGACTACATCCCCATGTTCTGGGACCGCGGCCGGTCGTTGGCAGGCGTCACCACCGTTTATGACGGCTATCATCTCTCGATGGTGGCGATGCTCTACGCGCACGGCAACCAGGCGCCATACCTCTCGACCAATACCTGCGTGCACGAGTTGTTGCACGCGCTGCTGCAGGATATCCTGGTGGCGCATCCCCGTTGGTACGAGGTGGGCGAGCGCGAATTCCGCGCCGATTGGTACGCCACCCAGTTGTGGCTTTTCGGCGATGGCGCAGCCGTGCGAAACTCCGCGCGGCAGTACTTGCAACGCCTGGGCAAACCGGCGGGCTGACCATCGGCCGACGCGGAGAGTTGGCCGACCGCCTGCATGGAGTTACTCCTCTCGATCCGCGTGGCGTACTGCCCGGAACACGATGATCTCCCAGATTCACAGTATGGCTCCTAACGCCTTGAAGCCGTACTATTCGAACATTATGAGACTTGCCAAATACGCCCCTTCCCGTTTGCCATTCGTGATCGTTCCGCTCCTGCTTGCCGGCGCGGCCGTACCCCGGGGCGCAATCCATCTATGTACGCCTCCTGGGGACCGCCGGTCCATCTTTGAACCCGAACCAGGCCGAGGCGGGCTTGCTGGTGGTTGCCGGCGCCGAAGTCCTGCTGTTCGATTGCGGGCACGGCGTGCCGAACCGCCTGGCTCAACTGGGCCGCACCAATGTCAGCAAGGTTTTCCTCACGCACGTCCATTCGGACCACACCGAAGGCCTGCCGGAAGATCTACCGGTGCGCCGCGTTTCTGGAGGCGAGTGCCATGGGACGCGTGAACCGCTGCGCGGGCACGGAGAGGAGTTGCCTCCAGTGCGCCATTTACCTGAAGAAGCGCTGCCCGGTGCGGGATGGGGTCCCTGGGCGGAGTACAAGGCTTCATCGGCGGCGCGCAGGGCACGACGGCGGCCGGGCGCAACGCCTGGAAATCCTGACGGCCCCGCCCTGCGACCTGGCCCGTTCCAACCGCAGTGGTGGTATTGAGCCAGGAGAAGCCGCCCAGGCGATTGGCAACCCTTTTCTTTTCAGCGTGCTGCGTGCGGGCCTCGGCTTGCACAAGACTGGTTGCACCCCGGTGGTTGAAGGGTGCAAGGCGGTGGCATATGAAGAGACTTTGGAGTGGGACGTTAATCCAGGGGGCACTGGCGGGCGCGATGGCGCTGTCGATCGCCTTGCCCGCGAGCTTCGCCCAGGCGCCGGCGGACCAGGGTGCGGGGATGCCGGATACGCAACCGGCTGCGACGCTGCTGTCGCCCGACCAGTTGGACAATCTGGTAGCGCCCATCGCGTTGTATCCCGACCAGTTGTTGAGCCAGGTTCTAGTGGCCAGCACTTACCCGCTGGAGGTTGTGGAAGCCCAGCAGTGGCTGCAGCAAAACGGCGGCCTGCACGGGCAGGCGCTGATGGATGCCGCCCGGCAGCAGAATTGGGACCCCAGCATTCAGGCGCTGGTGGCCTTTCCCCAAGCCCTGGCGACGATGAACCAGGACGTGCAGTGGACTACGGCATTGGGCAATGCGTTCCTCGCCCAGCAGTCGGACGTGATGGCTGCGGTGCAGCGGATGCGCGCGCGGGCTCAGGCCAATGGCAGGCTGGCTTCTACGCCGCAGCAGACGGTGACGACCGAAGCACAAGGCGGGCAGTCGGCCATTGAGATCGTACCCGCCGACCCGCAAGTGATTTATGTTCCGGAGTACAACCCGGCTTACATCTGGGGACCTCCGGTGTGGGGCTTCTACCCTCCGCTGGCTTACTACGGCTACGGATTTGGATTCTTCCCGGGTATCAACATCGGTCTCTGCTTCGGCGGTTGGGGCGGCTGGGGCTGGGGCGGCTGGGGTTGGGGCTGGGGCCCGAACTGGTTCGGCGGCGGCGTGTTCGTGAACGGCGGGTTCTTTAACCGCTACGGCTTCCGCGCCGGATACCTGGGGGGATATGGCGGCGGATTCGGCAGAGTGGCCTGGCAGCATGATCCCATGCATCGGCTGGGGGTTTCGTATCCCAACCGTCAACTGGCCGGGCGGTACGGCGCGGCTTCGATGGCTTCGCGGAGCGCGATGAGCCGGTCGAACTTCAATTCCTACCGCGGCGCAGGCGCGGGAACCTTTAACCGGGGAGCCGGAATGCAGGGTGGCAACGGCGGCGTGCGCGGGCAGAGCTACGGCGGCGGCGCATCCCGCGGTTACAACGGCAACGCCTCCCGCAGCTTTGGGGGTGCGAACAGCTTCAACGGCGGTGCGCGCGGGCAGAGTTTCAACAGTGGCGTATCCCGCGGTTACAACGGCAACGCCTCCCGCAGCTTTGGGGGCGCGAACAGCTTCAACAGCGGCGCGCGCGGGCAGAGCTTCAACAGCGGCGCATCCCGCAGCAGTGGCAACACCGCCCGTAGTTTCGGGGGCGGCTCGAACAGCGGCGGCTCCCGCAGCTTCGGCGGCTCGAGCGGCGGTGGTGCGCGGAGCTTCGGCGGCGGCGGCCACAGCTTTGGCGGTGGGCACTCCGGCGGCGGTCGCCGGTAAGTTGCGAAAGGCGGGGTGAGAGGCCGCCCAACCGAAAGGTCTCACATCGGAACGATATCGAAGGCGGCTGGCCGGCGGCGAAAATCCGCAGGCCGGCCGCCTTCGTTTTTGGCCCGGAGAACGCGCGCCCGGCCTTTATTGACCCGCGCTGGCCGCCGTGGCCGGCCTGGCGCCCGCGCCGCGCAGGCGGAAACGCAGCAGGTAGTTGTCCGGGAACATATCATCACGGCGCTCAATCAGCTCAAATCCGGCATTCTGGAACTCGTCCGTGAAGGTGCCTTCGCCCGCCCGCACCATCTTGAGAATGTATTCCTTGGATACCCCATCGATGCGTTTGAAATCGATCAGCATCAGGATGCCATCCGGACGCAACGCCTTGCGAATCTCGCGCAGCATATCCTGGGCAAATTCGAAGTGGTGGTACGAGTCGATGATGGTTACGAGGTCCAGGGAGTTGGCCGCCAGTTTCGGCGAGTGCGGGTCCCCCAGGACCGCCTTCAGGTTGGGGATCTTCTCCTCCTCCGCGGTTTTGGCGATGTGGTCGATCATGTTCTTGGAAATATCCACGGCGTAGACCGTGCCGCCAGGGGCCACCCGCTGGGCCATAAGCCGCGCAAAGAGCCCGCTGCCGGCGCCGATATCGGCCACGTTCATCCCCGGCTTCAGGTGCATGGCATCCAGAATCTCGTAGCGCTTGTCGTAAATCGCGCGGCCTTCGTGTTCGAACCTTTCGGTCCACTGTGAGGCGTCCGCATCGAACTGCTTGTTGAGTTCTTTGGCCGTGGGGGTAATGGTTTGTTGCGCCCCCGCCCATGGAATGGCGCCGGCAATGGCAAGCGCCGCTACTCGTCTGAGCACGTGTGCTGGTACACAGTTACGCATCGTAAACCCTCGCTGGAGATCTACGGACTAATCTACTCCCTCCGCGAGCGCACCACAAGCGCGCGGCTGAATGCGGCGGTGGCGCGCGCGCGCCACGTGTCGGACCGTGCCGGGGTGCGAGGCGCCGAATGCGCCGGGGATGCGCGGCGCCGGATGCGACGGGTGCGCGGCGGCGGACCACGCCAGATGCGCGGCGCCGAAATGCGCCGGGTGCACGGCGCCGAAGTGCGCCAGATGCGCGGTGCTGGATGCGCCTTGTGCGCCGGATGCGGCGGCGCCGAAAGCGCGGGATGCGCGGCGGCGCGCGACGGCCTGGTCCCCGCGGCGACGTTGTGCCGCGGACAGGGCGGAGCAGGCGGCGGACCTATTTTCCGCCGCGGACTACCTCTTCCAACTTGGCCAGCATGTGTTCCTGCCACGCGGGATCGGCGCCGAAGCCGATCTGCTCCCATTCCAGCGTGCCCTTGGAGTCCACCAGCCAGTTGCGCGGAATAGCCAGCGATGGCACTACAGCGTCCACCACATCCTTGGCCGGAATCACCGGGAAGGTTAAATGGTTTTCGGCGACATACGGCGCCACTTTCCCGAGGTCCTCATCCACGTTGAAGCTGAGGACGGTGACATCCGGGCGGTCCTTCAGCTTGTCGTAGAGCTTTTGAAACTCGGGGTGCTCGGCTTTGCAGGGGCCGCACCAGGAGGCCCAGATATTCACCAGCAGGGTCTTCCCCTCCAGGCTGGCCAGCTTCCAGGTCTTGCCGTTCAGGTCGGGAAGCGCGAATGCGGGCAGCGGATTCTGGCGGCCGCTCCCAGCGGTTATCGGTGGCCTCAGTTGGCTTGGGCTTCGCGCTCAGCAGGGCGAACCCCTCGGCGGTGCCGCCCAGGTCCTTCCACATACGCGCCATCCCATCGGCCAGCTCGTCCTTGGCATTCGGCGGAGTGAATGTTCCCTGGCGCGCGTCGATGGCGGAGCGGTAGAGCAGCAGCGCATCCGCTTTGCGGGCCTCGGCCTCCGCCGCCTTGGCGCGCAGCGCGGCCATGCCGGCTCTGGCGAAAGGTTTGGAGGTATCCACCGAATCCACGCGCGCCATCGCCTGCTTCACCCTCTCGGGCTGCCTGGCCAGGATGTAGTAATCCAGCAGAATCCCGGTGGAGTTGATACGCATGGAATCCAGCGAATTGTGGAACATGCCTCGGGCGGTATCGTCGTTGCGGTCATCGTTCAGGTTCATGGCGTTGCGCCGGACCCCGTCCTGGTAACCGGTCTCCACCAGCGCGGGGACCTGGTCCAGGCGGATCTTGTACTTTATATAACCTTGGGCGATGCGGAACTCGATCGGCGGAGTGGTGAAGAAATCGGCCTTTTTGCGGTAGGCCGCCTGGAACTCATCCACCGCGGCGGCAAACTGCTCCGGGGTGGTTTCCGGCAGGCGCGCCAGGTCGTTGAAAATCGTGTGCAGGATGTCGGCATCCTCGGGCCATCGTTTATGCCACTCGCGATTAGCGGCCAGGCTCGCGCGGGCGCGCGCCTCGGCCTCGGTGGGATCGGTAGCAGGCCCGGGCGCGTTCTGATTGCGCCAGCGCTCCTCCACCGTGCGCCTGGCCTCCGCCGATTCTGGATGCTGCTCCACAATTTCGTCGCTCATGCGCTCCACGGCGGCCTGGTCGCCCATGCTCTCGTAACCGTTGCGCAGAAAGACCTCCCATTCCACTTCGTAACGCCTCGGCGATTTTTCGAAGCGCGACAGGTCCGCGGCGATCTGCTTGCGCACGGCAGCGTGCTCGGCCAGCGGATGCGCTTTGAACTCCAGGCGCCAGAGATCCTCCCATTGGTCGGGCACGGGATCGCCGGCCGCGGCCTCCAATCGCTTGCGCACGATCACGGCGGCGCGCGCCACCTGCTCGGGCGAGCCGTTGTCGGAAACATGGGAGAGAAAGGCGCCGTCGATGGACTCCGGGCAGAGCTTCCAGTAGGCGGTCAACTCCTTCGCGGCGCGGGTCTTGTCTTTGAAACGGCCGGAGCCGAAAAGGCTGCCCAGTTCCAGTGGGACACGCTCCATCTCCGGATGCCCGGCTTCCAGCGCTTCCAACCTGCGAATGGCCTGCGGGGTGTCCCGGCCCTCCAGCGCGAAGGCCTCCAGCAACTCAAACATGGGGCTGCCGGGATGCCCGGCGTGCCATTCCCGCGCCACGCGGAGACGCTCCTCGGGTTGGTTGAAGTAGCTTACCTGCAGCTCCCTCCGCAGGATGAAATAATTGTCCGGATATTGGGCCCGCGCATCGCGGAAGGCGGCCGCGCGGGCGTCCACATCGGCCTGGCTCTCGACCACCTTGCGCCCAAATGCGGGGCCAGCCAGAAGCTTGCTCACCGGCGCGGGCGCCTCGCATTGCGCGAAAGCCGTTCCGGCGGCGAAAAGGACCAGGCCCAACAAGCTGCGTTTCATTTTCGGCCTCCCTCCTGTGCCTGGGTCATCAATGCCTCCACCGAGCCGGCGGTTTCCAGGGTGACGGTGTTGGTCAGGCGAAATTGCTGGTCGAGAAGATGCATGAGAGCCGTTTCGGTGGCGTTGGATGCCAGTTGGTTCGACGTATCCATCGCGCTTACCGTGGAGAGCGAAGCGCGCAAAGTCCGTATGCGGCGCTCCAGGTCCAGGTAGCGCTTGCTCTGCCCGGCCTCGCGATACACCCAGATGGTGCGATAGGTGGAATTCTTCAGAATATTGCCCGCGGCCACGAGCTCGATGCGCTCGTCATCCAGGGTGAGGGTGAGGCGGTCGCGCTCCACTTTGCCCGCCGGCCGGAAACTGTAGTTGGCAGAGGGCTCGGTGGATAGATAAAAGGCGCCCTTGGCCGGCAGCCGGAGGACCAGTCCCGCGCCATCGGCGGTGCTGCCGGCCGCCACCGTCATGCTTTGGCCATTCACGGTTACGCGCGGTGCGGTGAGATGGAACTGATCGGCCGCCACCGGCCGTGCCGCGGCATTCTCGATGGGAGTGATCACGTCGAAGATCTTTTCGCCGGTGGCCGGATTTTGCAGAATGTCCAGCACGACGTCGTCGCCCAGCCGCACGCCCGGAAAATCGCGCACCGCCGAAACCGTGGGAAAGGGATGCGCGGCCTGCCGGAAGAGGCGCGGCATACCGGCCGCCCGATCCTGTTCCAAACCCTGATCCACCGGCTTGATGCGAATGAAAAAGGTCTGCGGCAAAGCGTCCCTCCACGCCTCCACGCCGTAGACGAACAGCAGCTTGCCGTCTTTATCCAGCACCACCCGGTGCATCCCGCTGAAAATATCGAGCATGATGCTGCCGCGGGTGGAGACAGGCGTTGTGGACCCGGTCGAGCGGGTGTCGAAATCGAGGGCCGTGCCGTCTTCGAACCAGACGGTGCGGTACGTGGCTCCGCGCGGCTGGGCCTGGAGCGCCAGGGTCGTCAGCAACACGACTGCGAGGGTCTTCATGGCCGCGCCTCCTTGCGGACGTCCTTGCGCACCACCCGCGCCGCGCCATCGCGCAGCGGCTCAAATCCGGCGGCCTCGATCCGGGTGACATAGCCCTGGAACTGCGGCTCAGGCGCGCGCGGGCCGCCCCAGTGGAACTGGATGAGGAGGGCCACCGCGATCACCAGCAACATCGCCAGCACGGGCACCGGCACGCTGACCCGCGCTTCCAGGAACCTGCGCCAGGGTGAGGGACGCGTGGTGCGCCGGAATGCCGCGAGCACCCGCGCGTCCATGGCCTCCGGCGGCTCGGGCGCCTGCCATTCCTTTAAAACGCGAACCAAGGGATCTTCTTCCATCATGGGCAACTCCTGGGTGTCCGACCGCATGTGGCAATTTTTTCGCCGGCCGCCGTGGGAGGGTGGGGCGCCATCAGCGGCTCCAACCGGCGCCGCACGGACTCGCGGGCGCGGTGCAGGCGCGCCTTGACCGCGCCCACCTCGGCCCCCGTCACGGCGGCAATCTCCTCCAGCGACATCCCCTCGTATTCGAATAGAGTCAGCGCCTCGCGCTGCGCCACCGGCAACCCGCGCACGGCGCGTTCCACCAGCGCCGCGCGTTCCTCCGCCAGCAGATCGTCCAGAGGACCGCGCGCGCCCGCGGCTTCGTGGCGCTCTTCGCATTCGCGTCCGGCGAGGCGCAGGCGGCCGAGCGCCAGATTGCGCGCCATCCCCAGCAGGTACGTGCGCAAACCGCCGGCGCGGCCATCGAAACCCGTGCCCTGGAGGAGCGCCAGAAAGCACTCCTGGACGACATCCTCGGCTGCCGCCTGCGACCCCGAGAGGCGCCAGGCAAACCGGAAGAGAGCCGCCCGGTGCTCGCCGTAAAGGTGCAGAAACGCCCGCTCGTCCCCCTGGCGGGCCGCCCTCAGCAAAGCGGCGTCGCTGGGCGTCTGGTCCACAACTTATATTGCACCGGGCCGGCCAAAGGATACGCTTATTTTTCGAGCGCCGCGCGGGTTTCCCGGAGGGTGTTTTCCAGGCTCTCGCGGGGCAGTTCCTGGATGATCGGCTGGATCAGCCAACCCAGCCCCACCGGCACATCCCTGGTGAGCGAAATCGCCTCGCATTCCACCCACGTGCCGCCATCGCGCGCCTCGAAGCGCCAGTAGGAGTTCAAACGCCAGAGGAAGCCCTGTCCGGCGCCGGGCGGGAGGTCGTGCTCGCCGGGCTTGCCGGGCTTTTCCACCTCGGCGATCCGGGTGGAGCGCGAGACGGACTTCCAGCGCGTCCGGTCCACCGGGGTGTATTGCACGTCGTGCTCGGTATCCAGCACTACGGTGATCACCATCTTCTTCACGAGGCGCATGTAGATGTGGTAATGGTCACCGTCGTGCGCCAGGATTTTGGAGTCCACCATTTCGGGCTGGTAGAAGTTTTTCTGGTGGTCGTAGTCGCGCATCAGCGCCATGGTGCGGTCCGGCGGCACGCCAGCCAGAAACACGCAGCCGATCCAATCGTGCACGATGCCACTGGGCACGGCTGTCTGCGCCTGCGCGCCGGCCGGCGCCACCAGCACCGCTCCCTGCAAAATCTGTCGGGCACGGTCGGGGGATTCGTCGGCCCAGAGAAAACTCCTGCGCGCATCCATGCGCTGCTCGGCCTGGCGGACGTAGCGGTCGAAGGCCGCGGCGGTCGCGGGTTTCAATTCCGCGCCCCACAGAACCGGGCCGGCCAGGAACGACGCCAGGAGGGCCGCCACGATCACCCCTTGCATACTTCCATCTTGCATCTTCGCGCCGGGCGCGGGGGCGCATCAAGACGGGCGGTCCGGGTTCGGCGGGCGATTGGCCGATGTAATAAGATCGGTCCATGGATCTGAGCTACCCGATTGGGAAATTTAAGCGGCCCGACGAAGTTACGCCCCAAATGCGCGCCTCCCACATCGCCGCCATCGCCGCGGCGCCCGAGATGCTCCGCGAGGCCGTGGAGGGCTTAAACGACGATCAGCTCGACACGCCGTATCGGCCCGGCGGCTGGACCGTCCGCCAGGTGATCCACCACGTGGCCGACAGCCACATGCACAGCAACATCCGCATGCGCTTCGCTCTCACCGCGGAGGAGCCCACCATCATGCCCTATCCGGAAGCCGTGTGGGCCGAACTGGCGGATGCCCGCAACGCTCCCGTGGAGCCTTCCCTGGCGCTTCTGGAAAGCCTGCACCATCGCTGGGTAGCGCTGCTGAAATCGCTTTCCGACGCCGATTTCGCGCGCACCTTCCGCCACCCGGAAATGGGCCTGATGCGGCTCGACACAACCCTGGCGCTCTACGCCTGGCATGGCCGCCATCACACCGCCCACATCACGCGGTTGCGCGACCGGATGGGGTGGTAGCTGGCGAATGGCGCGTGCGGCGCGTGCGGCGCCCAAGGAAAGGACGCGTGCGTTCACTGGAAGACACGCACACGAACCGTTGCCAGCGCAGGGTTGGTGGAACCGGCCTTCAGCCCGTTCAGGGCTGACTGAAGGCCGCCCACATTTTTCCGAAGAAAGCCGTGCCGGCCGCATTGGGGGCGAATTCCTTGGGCCGCCCGACTCAGACGCCGGAGCGTCGATGCTCCTCTATTGGGAAGATTGCGGGAACTGGCGGGTCAGCCACACCGTCTTGAAGCCCGCCGGCAGAGAAAAGTGCGCGCCGTGGATGAAGAACGTCCCCACTCCGGGGATGTCGCGCATCCAGAGTTGCTCGATCGAGGCGTTGGTCATCACGGTTCCATTGAGCAGCGGCTCAACGGTTTGTGATCTGGCCGTTGTGCTGTAAGTCAGTTCGACGCCCTCGCGGTGATCGATATCCAGCAGATCGGCGTAGAACCGGAAATCGGCGCCCGGCGTCTGGATGCGGGTGAATTCGATGGCCACGACGAAGTAGTCTCCCGCGACCGTCCAGTGCTGCATGCGACGGAGGCGGCCCTGGATCGGCGCGCCGTCAGGGACCAGAACCTTCCCCTTGTACACTACGCTTCCGACGACCTTGCCTTCGACCAAAGATCCGACCGCTGCGCGATCGTCAATCGGAGTGGTGAGCATCGCGGTGATGCGGACTCGCGCCGGCAGGGGTTCCTGGACGGCTGCCGATGCGGCCGGTGCGGCGGCGCGAGGAGAGCCGGGCGCAATTTCCCCGGAGTCGAAACGCACAGCGCTGTCCGTTTGGAATCCGTGGCAGTGCGTGAACTGCACCAGGTCCTGGTACCCGGCATCCCCGGTGACGGCGCGTATCTCGGCGTCCTCCGGCAGCAGGACGTCGCTCGAGCCGACGCGCACGCGATTGTACTGGATGGACAGGGAGACATCCGTGTAAAGCAACTGCGGCGGAATGTCCACGGCGTGAAATTCCAGGCGCTGGAGGTCGTAGGACTGAGGGTCGGCCCAGAACCATCCGCTCATTCCGACCACCGCGCCGGTCCCCGCGTTATCGATCTCGAACCCGCTGCTCATCTGGGAAACCGTGAAATCGTAGCGCGCCCAAGGGCGACCGCCGGACTGCTCTATCGCGTGGTATTTGATGACCGATTGATTGTTGAGAAAGACGGTCCGCAGGTACAGAGCGAACAGCCCATTGCCGATCAGGCCGCCGCTGAGAAAGGCCGAGGGGTTGTTTTCCCATTGCGTGTCGCCGGGGGAGGCGAACAGCTCGTGGCCGCCGCTGAACAGAATCTGCAGGACCACGGTATCCAGGGGCCGCGGCTTCCTGCCCGCGGGCCGGGCCAGGCGGGCCACGGTTTCAAGGCAGGTGCAGTCGGGCAGGTGTCCGACGGCTTCGGCCACGTTGGCGCGGATGCGCGCCAGCATCAGGACCTCGGGCGGCAGATCCTGCGCGGTCAGACCCACCACGGCGAGCATTAGCCCCACCACCGCGCGCATAACGCCCTCATGCTACCACCTCCGGAAGCGGCGGCGCCGAAATTGGAAGGAAGTGGAAGGTGAACGTACCCGCGGAGGCGCTGGCCGGGCCAGGTCTATTAGGCGATACGCCTTTCGGCGGGCTGTGGAGGGATCGCGGAGGCGGGCCGCCTTCACCATCCTGCCTGTGGCGGGTACGCTGCGATACCAAACCGGGACCGAGGCGCCCGGTGGTGCACGACACCCTCAATCCGCTGCTGAAAACAAAAGGCTTACAGGCCGCCCACCTCTATGGGCCGGGTCCCCAGGGCAGGCTCGCAGGTTTTTCACAACCAAGCTACGGGATGCCGCGTCAAACTGAACAGGGCCGTCTTGTATAATGTTTGGAAAGCCTCCGGAGTATCCTATATCTATGAGTAGCCGTATCAAATACGTGGTTGTGAGTTCTTCCACCTGCCTCACGCTTCTGCTTCTGATCGGGAGCGTGATGAGCAAAGGCGCGTCCACCGACGACCACTACAAGTACGTGGGAGTCTTCAGCGACGTGGTGGCCAAAATCAAGGGCGATTACGTGGAAGAGCCGGATATGAAGAGCGTCACGCTGGGCGCTCTGAACGGCATGCTCGAAGCCATCGACCCGTTTGCCAGCTACCTCAACGCCGAGCAATACAAGGAGTACCTGAAGGATCAGGACCTCAAGCGCGCCGATATCGGGTTGATCCTGTCCAAGAAATCCGGCTACGTCGGAGTGGTCGGGGTGGTCCCCGGTTCCCCCGCCGCCAAGGCCGGGCTTTCCACGCTGGACATGATCGAGAGCATTAAGGGCATCGCCACGCGCGACATGCCTTTGGCGTATGCTTCCATGCTGATGCAGGGCGATCCCGGCACCATCGTGGAACTCAGCGTATGGCGCACGCGGCGGCCCGAGCCGCAAACCGTCAAACTGACGCGTGCCATGCTCGCGCTGCCTCCGGTGGATAGCCGGATGCTGGCCGACCAGGTGGGCTACGTCAAGGTGGATGCGCTGTCTCCCGAACACGTCAAGGAACTCGCCGAGGCCGTTCAATCGCTCGAAAAACAGGGTGCCCGGAAACTCATGCTGGATGTGCGCGACTGCGCCGTGGGCACCCCCCAGGATGGCATCGCCGCGGCCAACCTGTTCGTGAAGCAGGGTCGCATCACGTATCTGAAGGGACAGCGGGTGCCGCAGCAGAATTTCGAAGCCGATTCCTCCAAGGCGATCACGGCGCTTCCGCTGGTGGTGCTGGCCAATCGCGGCACGGCGGGCGGGGCTGAGATCCTGGCTACCGCCGTGAAGGACAACAACCGCGGCCAGGTGGTCGGTGAGCGCACTTATGGCGATGCGGCGATGCTGAAAGCTATCGGCATGGATGACGGCGGGGCGATCATCCTGTCGGTCGCCAAGTACTACGGCGCAGATGGCAAGGCCATTCAGGACACCGGGGTGGCGCCGGGCACCGTGGTTCAGGAGCCCGATTCCCAGGTGGATTACGACGACAACGGCGAGCCCATTCTGGATAACGCCGACCAGCAGCCGCAGAAACAGAAGAAGCTGGAAGACGATCCGGTGGTAAAGAAGGGCCTGGAAATCCTGGGCAAATCGGCGTAAGCCCGCCGGGCAGCGCCGCCGCGGCTTCTACAGGGTTTTCAAATAGGCGATCAGGTCGTCCTTCTCCTGGTCGCTCAGCAGGTCTTTATAGGGCGGCATTCCGTTGCCGCCCTCGTCGATTTTGGCGCGCACATTGGCCTCGGTGGGCTTCTTCCCGTTGGTCAACTTGTCTTTCTGGAAGAGTCCCTTAAGACCCGGTCCCATTTTCTTTTCGTCGCTGTCGGGGTTGTGGCAGACGGCACACTGCTGAAAGACGTCCTTGCCCTTGGCCGCATCGCCCTTATCGGCGGCGCGCGCCGCCACCCCCGCCGCGGCCGCCAGGGCCGCCAGAATTGCCACCATCCGCATGTTGTGCATTTCCTTCAGTTCTCTCCAGTGCTCAATTGCCTATCTTACAATGCCGGGGCGCGCCGCCGCCGGGCGCCTTGGGATTTTTACGTGGGTACGCAACCCCACGCCGTGAGACAGGGTAGCCATGGCGGGCGTTGGACGAGCCGGCCTCAGCCCCTGCTACAATCGCAGTGATGCCTAACGAGACCTATGCCATATTCGACACCACCGAGGGGAAATTTAAAATCAAGCTGTTCGCCGACAAGGCCCCCCGGACCGTGGAAAACTTCGTGAGCCTGGCCGAGGGAACCAAGACCGGCAAGCCCTTCTACAACGGTACCGTGTTCCATCGCGTGATTCCCGACTTCATGATTCAAGGCGGCGATCCCGAAGGCACCGGCCGCGGCGGCCCGGGCTACAAGTTCGAAGACGAGTTTCACAAGGACCTGAAACATTCCAAGCCCGGAGTTCTCTCCATGGCCAACTCCGGGCGGAATACCAACGGCAGCCAGTTTTTCGTGACGGTCGCGGCCACTCCCTGGCTCGACAACAAGCACAGCATTTTCGGCGAAGTCAGCGACGGCTACGAGGTGGTGAAGAAGATCTCCGAAGTGCCGCGCAATTCCCAGGATCGCCCGCTCAAGGAAGTACGGCTCAATTCCGTGACCATCGAGCGCGTGTAAGCAGAGCGTCAAAAGTGATTGCGCCCATGGGCCCGCGGCCCGCCGGATTATTCGGGGGAAAGTGGGGCAGGCTTTCAGGCTGCCCTCGACAGGCTGAAGTCCTGTCACACCAGCCCCGCCGGGAGGCGGTTCGTATAGGCATCTTCCGGGGCGCGAACAGGGCGGTCTCCACCGCCTCCGCGCTGGTTCTGAGCTTGGCCCGGGGCGCGCCCCATCAGCAGGCGGAAGAAATCGCGCCCCTACGGCGGCCGCTGGACGGGCGGTGGAAGGTGTCCCCGCCGGTTCGCGGACGGATCGCGGTTCCGTGAGGGACCGCGAGCCCGCCCGCCTGGCGCTCTACGGCGGCTCCTTCGATCCGATTCATAATGGCCACCTGGCCGTGGCCCGCGCCGCGGCCGCGCGCTTCCGCCTGGACCGCGTGCTGTTTATTCCCGCCGCCCGGCCGCCGCACAAACCCGCCTGCCACGCTCCTTATGAGGACCGTTGCCGCATGGTGGAGTTGGCCCTGGCGGGCGATTCCCGCTTCGAGCTGTCGCGCCTGGAGGAGGGCGAGGGGCGCAGCTATTCCATCGACACCATCGAAAAGGTGCGCGCGCGGATGGCGCCCCCGGACGAGTTGTTCTTTCTGATCGGCGCCGACGCTTTCGCCGAAATCGGCTCCTGGCGCCGCTCGAGCGATGTGGCCCGCGCGGTGGTTTTTCTGGTGGTCAGCCGGCCGGGGCACGTTTACGATATCCCGCCGGAGACGCGCGTCGAGC
Source organism: Bryobacteraceae bacterium (assembly GCA_030038565.1). Classification (GTDB taxonomy): domain Bacteria; phylum Acidobacteriota; class Terriglobia; order Bryobacterales; family Bryobacteraceae; genus JOPF133. The sequence goes on along the minus strand of JASHSS010000363.1, from coordinate 4,152 downwards.
GCCTCGACACTCTCGATGTTCCGGTCTCTTCCTCGGAAATCCGGCGGAAGTTAGCGGCGGGGGAACTAGTGTTGGACGTGCCGGCGCCGGTCTTGGGGTACATCGCCCGCCACGGTCTTTACGCCGAAAAATGAAAGAGCTTCGGCCGCGCCGGCCCACTTCTTCACAAAGCGCGCTCTGGCTGCGGACCGGCGGATGGCGCGGTACCGTGGCCGCCAGATACACGGGTGTGTCGCACCGCTCCGCGCACCCGCCATCCGGCGCCGCCGCGGCCGGGGCCCGGTTCGGTTGTAAGTTGTGAAAGACCTTGCATGTAATACACAAACCGAAGATTCTGTTTTTGAACGTAATTTAATATGGAAGGTGCATTGCTTTCGAAAAGGTGCGTTGTGCGTCCCCACCCGTCCGGGCTGCCGACCGCTGGAGGTCAATCTTGAGAAAAGTCCTTTTCGCTTCCCTGATCCTGTTATCGCTCGCCTTGTTTGCGAGCGCCCAAACCCTGAGCGTCAGCCCCACTTCGGTGACGCTGAGCGCGATGGTGGGCACCAACTCGGCCGTGAGCACGACCATCACGGTGAGCACGTCTTCGGGTACCATCCCGTATGTCGCTTACAACAGCAACGCCGCGAATACCTGGTTGATGCTGGCCAGCACGTCGAGCGGCACGCCCAGCGCGAATCCCATCACGCTCAACGCGCCGGGGAGCTTAGCGATCTTTGCCAACCCTTCGGGACTGACCGCCGGATCCTATTCGGGTAACATCGTGTTGGCGCCGCAGAACGGCACCGCCAATGTCACCATACCGGTCAGCCTGGTGGTGAGCACCATCGGGGTCAGCCCGCAACCGCCCGTAGCGTTTAGCTATACCGTGGGCAGCCTCACCTTTCCCTCCGCCCAGCAATTGCAATTGACCGGCGCGTCCACTGCGCCCAACACGCAGTTCAATGTGAGCGTGCCCTCCACTTCCACAGGGACTTCGAATTGTTCGTGGCTGGCGGTAACTCCTCTTTCGGGCACCACCCCGGCGTTTCTCAGCGTGGTTCCGAACCAGGCGGTGATCCTGGGCCTGACTCCCAACACCTATAACTGCACCTTCACCATCACGCCCCAGAATTCGACCAACACTCCCCTTTCCGTGCCGGCGCAACTTACTGTGGCAGCCGCGCCTACCATAACGGTGAGTCCTTCCACCGTATTGTTGAGTTACCAGAACGGCACCAGCATCTATCCACAGCAAACTCTGACCCTCTCGAGCAATGGATCCGCGGCGGTGGGTTACAGCCTCTCATCTTCGGTAATCGGCACCGGTGTCGCCAACTGGATGACCTTGAGCAAGACCAGCGGAACGCTGACGCCTCCCGGCAACACCGATACCGTGTCCGTTCAATACAACGGGACGGCCCTGGCCGCCAGTTCGACCCCTTACCAGGGCGAGATCCTCGTCACCGCCGATAATGTCACGCAAACTATCCCGGTCCAGTTGCTGGTCGCCAACTCGCCCCTGCTCAACGTAGCGCCTTCCGCCGTGAGCTTTACCTCCGAGTTATACGGGAGCGCTCCCTCACCGGTTACGGTGGAGGCTACCGTCACCCAAGGCACGCCCAATATCAGCACCAATGCGTCCACCTCCTCGGGCGGCAACTGGCTGTTCGCCACAGCCGGCCAGACTATTACCACCGCTACAACCGCCTGCCCCGCGCCGCCGTGCACGCCGATTACGATCAGCGTGGCCAATATCTCGGGTCTAACGCTCGGACAATACAAGGGGACGGTCGCGGTGTACGATGCGGCCAACGGCGCTTACACCATCAATAGCCCGGTCAATATCGGGGTTACCCTGACGCTCGCCAACGATCCGCTGATTTCGACCAACGTCTCCACCTCCGCCGCCGAGCCCGTGGTGTTTGCCTATCAGACCGGCGGGGCCGCGCCTCCCGCGCAAAGCATCACGGTGACGAGCACCAGCGGCGCCACCCTCACTTATGCCGCCACCTTCAACAACACCACTGCCAGCGGCTGCGCCAACTGGCTGGCGCTGGCGGGCAATACCACTGGCAACACCAGCGGCACTTTCACCGCTACCGCCAGCCCCACCGGCATTACCGCGGCCACCTCAGGCCCGGCCTGCACAGGTAACATCACGATCACCGCTACCAACGCATCTACCGGCAACGCCGCCCCCAACAGCCCCTACGTGATCCCCGTGGCGTTCTACGTGAGCGCCAACCCGCTGCTGGTGGTTACGCCCGACGCCGCGCCGGCCTTTACCGCGCAGATCGGGCAGATTGGTTCGGTGATTTCACAAAATTGCTCCTCCAATTCGACCGTGAACTGCTCCCTGGTTCTCACCAATACCAGCAGCACCGATCCCCTGAACGTTGTCGCCAGCGCCACCACCAACGATAATACCGGCTGGCTTTCGGCGGGGCTTACGGCCAACTCGATTCCGCTCAACGGCGGCGTAACCCTCAACATCGGCCTGTTCTTCGTTCCATCCACGCCGGGTTCATATTCCGGCACGGTCACCATCACTGCCACAGCCTCCGACGGCAAGGCGGTGCTGGATAGCCCGTTGAGCATTCCTGTGACGCTCCAGGTGACCGCGGGCGCCCCCACCGCCAATCCTACTTCGCTCAGCTTCTCCCAGACCCTCGGAGGCCCGGCGCCGGGCACCCAGACCATCAGCGTGGGCAGCAGCAGCGGCACTTCGCTGAACTTCACCGCAGCGGCCACGAGTTCCGCCACCTCGCCGTGGCTGACCGTGACGCCCACTTCCGGCGCCACTCCGGCCACCCTTACGGTAGCTGCCAACGGTTCCAATCTACAGGCCAGTAGCACGCCCTATACCGGCCAGATCAGCATTACGGCCGCCGGCTCGGCCAGCGTGGTGAACGTTCCGGTGAGCCTCACAGTGAGCCCCGGAACTCTTTCGGCGAGTCCCGCAACCCTGACCTTCACGCAGGCGGCGGGCGGCTCGGCGCCGGCTGCCCAAACCGTCAGCGTCAGCGGTACGCCCGGCGCGCTCAGCTTCAGCACCACTTTCGCGACTAACACCGGGGGCAACTGGCTGACCGCCACGCCGGCCAGCGGCACCACCCCGGGAACCGTCTCGGTGACCGCGAGCGCCGGAACTCTGGCCGTCGGTCAATATACCGGCACCGTCACCATCACCTCGACCGGCGCCAGCGGCAGCCCCATCACCGTTCAGGTCACCCTGAATGTGGTCACCCCCCAGACCCTGTCGGTGACTCCTTCGACCTTGAACTTCACCGCTATCGTCAACCAGCCGTCGCCCTCGGCGCAGACCGCCTCGGTGGCTTCTTCGGGCAGCGGCACTTCCTTTACCGCCAATGCCACCACCTCCAGCGGAGGCAATTGGCTGACGGTCTCGCCCACCAGCGGCGTCACTCCCGCGCAGCTTACCGTGATGGTGAATACGCAGTCGCTGGCCGCGGGCAGTTACACGGGAACCATCGCCATCAGTTCGCCGAATTCGGTGAACCCGGTGAACCTGACGGTGAATCTCACGGTGGCCAGCATTCCCACTCCGGTAATTACGGCAGTGAAGAATGCAGCCAGTTACGCAATCGGCGGGGTCTCCCCGGGTGAGAACATTTACATCGGCGGAACCGGCATCGGGCCGGCCACGCTGAGCGTTGCGGCTCCCAGCTCGAGCGGGACGTATCCCACCACGCTGGCCAACACCCAGGTGCTGTTCGGCAGCATCGCGGCGCCGATCATTTACGTTTCCGCAACCGCCACCAGCGTGATGGTTCCGTATGAAATCGCGGGACAGCCCACCATTGCCATTACGCTGGTCTACCAGGGCGTCCCTTCCGCTCCCCTGACGTACAACGTGGTTTCCACGCTGCCGGGTATCTATACGCTGAACCAGTCGGGAACCGGGCCGGGCGCGATTCTGAACCAGAACTACAGCGTCAACGGGCCCAGCGCTCCGGCGGCGCCGGGGTCGGTGGTGGCGATCTACATGACCGGCGAAGGCGCCACCAGTCCACCCAGTACTACCGGCGCAGTCGCTCCCGGCAACGGTACAGGACTCTACAAGCCGGTACTGCCGGTTACCGCTACCATCGGCGGCGTCAACGCGCCGGTCCAATATTACGGATCCGCGCCCGACATTGTCTACGGGGT
>JASHSS010000362.1 GCA_030038565.1 Bryobacteraceae bacterium | reverse complement strand
GTACCAGGTGGCGTTAGGGTTGCTGCCGTGCAGCAGCGCAAACAGCAGGCTCACGGGCAGAATGGTAGCGAAAGGCCCGATTTCCGCCAGCATGATCTGGAAGCCGTAGCCGCGAAACAGGAGTTCCTCCCCCACCGCGCCCGCGGCCAGCATGACCGTGGCGAAGACCGCCGCGCCGAAGGAGGGTTGTTCGGCGGGAGTGGGGAGCATGTGAGCCAAGCCCAGCACCAGCGGCGGCGCCAGCACCAGGCAGGCGGCGCCAATTCCGGCCGCCACCCCCAAGCCGAGGTTGTACCGGGAGGCGCGGTTCCACAGCAAGCCCAGGTCGAGGAGCGAGAGATGCTCGTAAATCCGCAGGGAAACCCAGTTCACCAGGCAGGCGGAGGCCAGCACGGTGGCGACCGCCCCCAGCACCACGCCGAGGCCCAGGAGCGCCCAGCCCACGAAAAGCAGGCTGAAGTAGCCCAGGACGATGTAGACCACCAGCCGGATGGCGAGGCGGAGGGGGTCCCGGCGCGGTGTCGGCATAGGTCAATTGTTAGTGTGGCACGGGTGTTGTCTTGGGTGTGAGCAGGTAGACTTCGGCGTGCAAGCGGGCGCCGGACACCGGGTACTAACGTTTGCGCGGCTTCAGTCCAGCGAACGGATTGCGAATCGTGAGGCCCTCGATCGCCTGGCCATCGCGGAGGTCCTCGGACAACAGCACGCTGCAACGCGCCTCCAGGGCGGCCGCGATCACCAGCGAATCATGGATGTGGTACCCATATCGGGCAGCAATGCGGAGGGCGGCGTCGTGTGTCCGGAGGGTGAGCCGGACGGGCGACGGGCACACCTCGCGAATCGCGCTAAGAGCCTCCAGGACTTCCTCCCAAGGCATGGCGAGTTGGCGCACCGCAACCGAGACAAACTCATTCAGCGTCTGGACGCCGACCACGCCGCCTCGCGCAAGAAGGGCCTCGGCGACCGCAGCGCGCGGATCGTCCCTGGCAAAGGCGTAAAGCAGCACGTCTGTGTCAAAGAACGCCCGGTCACCTTTCATTCGCCTCCAGGCGGTCAAACCGGAAGCCGGGGGGCAGAGGACGCTGCAGGCGGCGTATTCGTTCCAGGGCCGCTTCCCGGCCGCGATCACGAGAGACCACGAATCGGCGTTTGCCTGCGATGCTGATCTCGATCCGGTCCCCCTCTTTGAGGTCCAGGGCTTTGACTACCGTGGAGGGCAGGCGAACCGCCAGGCTGTTGCCCCATTTCGAAACTTGCATAGATATACATTCATATTGTATATCATCGGGGGAGCGCGCCCAGCGGTGCGCAAGCGGCAGCGGCTAAGCCGTCTTCTTTTCCGCCGCCCCGAGGCGCGTTTCGGCGCGCATCAGAGCAGCCATCGCGGCGGCCGGGTCCACGCCTAGATTGGGATTCAGCAGTTCTTCCTGCGCGCGTTGGGCGGCCCGCCGGGCGCGTTCCACGTCAATTTCTTCGGCTCGCTCGGCGGCGTCCGCCAGCACGCGGACGTGATCCGGCAGCACCTCCACAAAGCCGCTGTGCACCGACAGGTACTTGCGCCGTCCGGCGGCCACGTACGTCAGGTAACCGATGCCCAACTGGCTCAGCAGAGGGGCGTGGCCGGGCAGAACGCCCAGGTAGCCGTCCTTGCCCGGAAGTTGCACCTCGGTAACCTCCTCGCGCACCAACTGTCGCTCGGGCGTGGCCACTTCCAGTTCGAGTGCGTCCGCCATGGTCAGCCCCGCTTCAGAGCTTCGTTCTTTTCCAGCACTTCCTCGATGGTTCCCTGCATATAGAAAGCCTGCTCGGGAATGGCGTCGTACTTGCCTTCGGTGATCTCGCGGAAGCCGCGGATGGTATCGGCGACCTTGACGTACTTGCCGGGGAAACCGGTGAACTGCTCGGCCACGTGGAACGGCTGCGAAAGGAATCGCTGGATCTTGCGCGCGCGAGAGACGGTGAGTTTGTCCTCATCGGAAAGCTCGTCGATGCCCAGGATGGCGATGATATCCTGCAAATCCTTGTACCGCTGGAGCACGCCCTTCACCGCCTGGGCGGTATCGTAGTGCTCCTTGCCGATGATGTTGGGGTCGAGAATGCGCGAGGTGGAAGCCAGCGGATCGACCGCCGGGTAAATGCCCAGCGAGGCGATGTCGCGAGAGAGATTGGTGGTGGCGTCCAGGTGCGCGAAAGCGGTGGCCGGGGCGGGATCGGTGTAGTCGTCGGCGGGCACGTAAATGGCCTGCACGGAGGTGATGGAGCCTTTCTTGGTGGAAGTGATGCGCTCCTGCAATTCGCCCATTTCGGTGGCCAGGTTGGGCTGGTATCCCACCGCCGAAGGCATGCGCCCCAGCAGCGCCGACACTTCCGAACCGGCCTGGGTGAAGCGGAAAATGTTGTCGATGAACAGCAGAACGTCCTGGCCTTCCTCATCGCGGAAATACTCTGCCACGGTCAGTCCGGTGAGGCCCACGCGCAGGCGCGCGCCGGGCGGCTCGGTCATTTGCCCGTAGATCAGCGCGCATTTGGATTTCTTATAATCGTGCGGGTCGATGACGCCGGACTCCTGGAACTCCAGCCACAGGTCGTTGCCCTCGCGGGTGCGTTCGCCGACGCCGGAAAACACCGAGACGCCGCCGTGCTTCTGGGCCAGGTTGTTGATGAGCTCCTGGATGATGACGGTCTTGCCGACGCCCGCGCCGCCAAACAGGCCGATCTTGCCACCGCGCAGGTAGGGTTCCAACAGGTCGATGACCTTGATTCCGGTTTCGAACATTTCCAGGCGCGTGGACTGATCCTCGAAGGAGGGCGACGGGCGATGAATCGGATAGTGCAGCCTGGTATTCACCGGCCCCATCTCATCCACCGGCTGGCCGATTACGTTGAGCACGCGGCCAAGCGTCTCAGGGCCGACCGGGACTTCCACCGGATGTCCCAGGCTGATGGCCTGCATGCCGCGCACCAGGCCTTCGGTCGGCTGGAGCGCAATGGTGCGCACGCGCCCTTCGCCGATGTGCTGCTGCACTTCGCAGACGATATCGATCGGCGAGGGGACGGTGAAGCCTTCGCTGGTCACGCGGATGGCCGTGTAGACCACGGGAATCAGTCCTTCGGGAAACTGGCAGTCCACCGCCGGACCTGCCACCTGGACGACACTGCCCACTACCTGTCCATTATTGGTTGCCATAAGTTCTCATTGACTCTGCCTGTCTTCCAGGCGCTGCGCACGATCGCGCAAATCGGCAATCTCGCGGCCCTCTTGTTCCAGCGCGGCGTTCGCCTTCTCCGGCCGCCCATTGATGCGCGTCGACCGGCGGCTGCCGGTTACCAGCTCTTCCACATGCTTCACGCCGCCGTTTTCCATGCTTCGGCCTATTTCCACTTTACTCCGCCGATGCGGCCCCGCTGACCACCTCGATAATCTCCTTGGTGATGCTGGCCTGGCGGACGCGGTTCATGTAAAGCGTCAGCTTATCGATCATTTCGCCGGCGTTGGAGGTGGCGGAGTCCATGGCCGTCATGCGGGCGGCATGTTCGGCGGCGGCCGATTCCAGTTGCGCGCGGTAGAACTCCATCTCCACGTATTTCGGCAGCAGCGCGGAAAGCATTCCGGCGGCGGGCTGCTCGAAGATGTAGTCCACGGGTGTAGTTTCGGTGGGCAGTTCCATGGGCAGCACCCGCGTGACGGTGAGCTTCTGGGACGCCGCGTTTTTGAACTCGTTGTAGACGATGTAGACGGCGTCGATCTCCTCGCGGCGGTACGCCTCCATGGCTTTTCCCGCGATGGCGGCCAAATCCTCGAATTTGACCTTGGCGGCCAGCCCGAGGTGTTCGCCCGAGATACTGGCGCCGTGCTTGCGGAAGAAATCGCGGCCCTTGCGGCCGATCAATTCCATGCTGACGGATGCCTCGCGGCGGCCGGCAATGAAATGCTGGGCGGCTTTGATCAGGTTGGAATTAAACGCTCCGGCCAGGCCCTTGTCGCTGGTGATGAGCGCCAGCAGGATGCGGTTTTCGGGACGGCGCGCCAGCAGCGGGTCGCCGCCCGATTGCTCATTCGCGGCTACGGCGGCGGCTACATTGGCCAGGACCTTGCGCAGCAGCGCGCCGTACGGCCGCGAGGCGATCACGCGATCCTGCGCGCGGCGCAGTTTGGCGGCCGAGACCATTTTCATGGCCTTGGTGATCTGCTGGGTGTTCTTCACCGAGCGGATGCGCCGCCGTATATCGATCAGGCTAGGCATTGGCTTTGCCCGCGCCGGCGGGTTGCATCTCGGCCACGAAGCGCGCCTTGAACTCTTCGATGACCTCGGAGACCTTGTTCCGCAGTGCGTCGTCGAGCGCCTTCCTGGTTCGAATCTCGTCCCACAGGCCGCGGTGCGCGTTGTCCACGAAGCGGTACAACTCGGCTTCAAACTTGCGGCAGACTTCCACCGGCAGATCGTCCAGGTAGCCCCTGGTGCCCGCGAAAATGATCACCACCTGCTTTTCGAGCGGCAGCGGCTGATACTGCCCCTGTTTGAGAATTTCCACCAGGTGTTTGCCGCGATTGAGCTGGTCGAGAGAAGTCTTATCCAGGTCCGAGCCGAATTGCGCGAAGGCGGCCAGGGCGCGGTATTGGGCCAGATCCAGGCGCAGGCTGCCGGCGATCGACTTCATGGCCTTGGTCTGCGCGTTCCCGCCCACGCGGCTCACCGAAATGCCCACATTGATGGCCGGCCGCACGTTGGAATTGAACAGGTCGCTTTCCAGGAAGATCTGCCCGTCGGTGATGGAGATCACGTTGGTGGGAATGTACGCGGAAACGTCTCCGGCCTGGGTTTCGATGAAGGGCAGGGCGGTAAGCGAGCCGCCGCCGTTGGCCTGGTTCAATTTGGCGGCGCGCTCCAGCAGGCGGCTGTGAAGATAAAAAACGTCCCCGGGGTAGGCTTCGCGCCCGGGCGGGCGGCGCAACAGCAGCGAGATTTCGCGGTAGGCCGCGGCGTGCTTGGAAAGATCGTCGTAGATGCACAGGGCATGTTTGCCGCGGTCGCGGAAGAACTCGCCCATGGCGCAGCCGGCGAAGGGCGCCAGAAACTGCATGGGAGCCGGATCGGAAGCCGACGCCGACACCACGATGCTGTACTCCATGGCGCCGTGGTCTTCCAGGGTCTTGACCACCTGCGCCACGGTCGAACGCTTCTGGCCGATGGCGACATAAATACAAATCAGGTCGCCGCCCTTCTGGTTGATGATGGCGTCGAGGGCGATGGCGGTCTTGCCGGTCTGGCGGTCGCCGATAATCAGCTCGCGCTGCCCGCGGCCGATCGGAATCATGGCGTCGATGGCCTTGATGCCGGTCTGCATGGGTTCTTTCACGGGTTGCCGCGACACTACGCCGGGGGCCAGGCGTTCCACGGGGTTGAATTCGGTAGTCTGCACCGGACCCTTGCCGTCGATAGGCTGGCCGAGCGCGTTGACCACGCGGCCGATCAGGGCTTCCCCCACCGGCACCGACATGATGCGGCCGGTGCGCTGGACTTCATCGCCTTCCTTGATCTCGGCGAAATCTCCCAGCAGCACGGCGCCCACCTGGTCCTCTTCCAGGTTCATGGCAATGCCCGCAACCCCGTGCGGGAACTCGATCAGCTCGCCGGCCATGACTTTCTCGAGTCCATGGATGCGCGCGATGCCGTCGCCCACCGAGATCACCGAGCCGGTTTCGGTGACATCGATAGTCCGCTCGTAGTTTTCGATCTCCTGGCGCAGAATACTGGTGATTTCGTCCGCTCGAATATGAGCCATAATTCCTCGCTGCCTAAGCCTCCGCGCTGAGCCGCCGTTTCATGGATTCGAGGCGCCCGCGCACCGAACCATCGTAGATGGTAGACCCGATCCTGGCGATCACGCCGCCGAGGAGCGACGGGTCGGTGGAGTAGTACGGCCGGATGCGCCTGCCGGTGAGGCGTTCGAATTCCGCGTGCAGAGTGGCGCGTTGCCGCTCGGTCAAATCGCGGGCGGCGGCGATTTCCGCGCGCGCGAAACCGAGCCGCTCGTCCAGCGCCTGCTCCAGCGCGCGGATGATTTCGGCGAGCGAACCCACGCGGCGGTGGTCCACCAGCACGAACAGGAAGTTCCGCGAGATACGCGAAATCTCCAGCTTCGCGGCGATGCGCCCCACCACCGCCTTTTTGCGGCTTCCGGGGACGGCCGGGGTGGCCAGCGCCTCCCGGAGCGCGTGCGATTCGGCCAGGGCGGCCTCGAAAAGGCGCAGTTCCTGGATCGCCCGTGACGGCGGGACGGGAGACGCCGGAGCGGTGACCACGTCGGCGAGGGCATTGGCGTATCGCGCTGCTACAGCGGATAGGGTCATCTCAATTCCTGCCGCCGGACGGGGACGAGGACGCTGCCAGATCGCCAACGAAGCCGTTCACCAGCCGGTCCTGGACTTCTCCGCTCATGCGCGCGCCGATCTTCTGTTCCGCCAGGTTCACGGCTAGCAGCGCCGCATACCGTTTGAGATCCAGACGGGCGGCCTTTCCGGCGGATTCAATTTCCCGCTCGGCACGGGCCTGGATCTTGGCCCGTTCGGACTCCCGATACAGCCGCAGCCGCTCGGTTTCGGCTTCGCGCTCCTGTTCCGATTCGGCCTTCAGGCGGGCGATATCGGCGGCCAGGCCGGCCAGTTTGCGGTCCACCGCGGCGGCCCGCTCCTCGGCCTCTTTGCGTACGTCGCCGGCCTCCATCATGTCCTTACGAATCTCCCGCGAACGGGCGGCGAAGAACGGCCCGCCATTCTTGGCGATTACGTAGACGATGGCGCCCGCCAGGACCACGAAATTGGCCCACTTCCAACGGATGAGCCGGGCTTCTTCCTCTTGCAGGCGGGCTTCGTCCCGGGCCAGGCGGTCCGGCCTGTGCTCACCCTTGGGAGCGGGTTGGGTCTCCTGCGCGAAAGCCGCCGGGGTAGAAGTGGTCAACCCGATAGCCAGAACCCACAGGGCCGGGCGAGTCATGCGGCTCTCCCGCGCAGGATGGAATCGGCGATCTCGCCCGCCAGCGCGTCGGCGGTGGCGGCCAGAGAGGCTTTGGCGGCTTCCAGTTCGCGCGCCAGTTGGGCCTGGGCTTCCCGGACGTGCGCTTCGGCGGTTTTCCTCTCCGCCAGCAGGGCGGCATCCTCCTCTTCCTGGAGGCGCTTATGATGCTGCTCCGCTTCCAGGTAGATCTTGGCCCTTTCGGCGCGCATGGCCTCTTCGTACTCGGCAGTCTTCCGCTCGGCGCGGTGGAGGCTTTCGGCAGCCAGTTTGCGCGCCCCCTCGGTAGCCGCATAACGCTCGGCGAGAGTCTTCTCCAGCGGCTTAAAAAACATAAATTTCAAATAATAATGCAGAAAGACGACCAGCAGGAACGTGGGCAGAGCACTCAGCAGCAAGCCGCCCAGTTGTCGCAACGTGGCTTCCATGAGAATTCGTTTTCGTTAAGGAGAGACGATACCCCGCGCTTAAGGAGAACAGGTTAACACCCTGCCAAAAGGGCCGTCAACCGCTCCGCCCGGCGGCAATACGCAGCCCAGCGCGGCATGAACGCCACGAAGCGCTACGTGCATCCGCAAGGGCAGGAAATTCGCGCGGC
>JASHSS010000361.1 GCA_030038565.1 Bryobacteraceae bacterium | reverse complement strand
ATGGCCGGCGGTGCGGGCAGCCTGGAAGCGCAGGTGCAGGCGGCGGTGGCCGGCGCCGACCCGCAGCTTCCCGTGGCGCGCTTCAAGACCATCGCCGACCTGCGCGGCGACATCACGCTCGACCAGCGCTACCACGCCATGCTGTTTTCGGCCATCGCAGGCCTGGCGCTGCTGCTGGCTGCCCTGGGACTCTATGGGCTGATCTCGCACTCGGTGGCCCAGCGCACCCACGAACTGGGCGTGCGCCTGGCGCTCGGCGCGACCCGCGGCCGGGCCATTGCCACAGCCGTCAAGCCGGGTCTCGTGCCGGCGCTGGCGGGCGTGGCCGCCGGCTACGTCCTCTCGCGCTTCGCGGTGCGCTTTGTGGAGCACATGCTTTTTGGCGTGCGCCCCAGCGACCCGGCCACCTTTGCCGCCACTGCCGGAATCCTGCTGGCCGTCACCGCCGGCGCCAGCCTGATTCCCGCCGCGCGCATTCTTTGGATCGACCCCGCGCGTACGCTACGCGACGAGTAGTAGAATGACCGTGATGCCACGCCTTCCGTCATGGGTCTGGATCGGCGGCGCCCTGCTCCTGGTGCTGCTGGCCGACTGGCTGGACCACCAGCGTCCGTTTCCCCCCGTGTGGCGCAATACCCAAACCGCCCGGCGGGCCTAGCCACCGCGCCGGCGGGGAGGCCGCTTCGGCCGCTTATGGCAGAATGGAATCCGGCACGGCGGCCGGCGCCCCGGTGTGGGTTCCATGTGTCCGGCGCCCTGGCTGGTGACCATCGCTTCCGCGCAACCGCCGGCGGAAGGCCCCCAACAACTTATCGCTTCAGCTTCTCCACTTCGCGCGGATCGTCCATGCGTGGGGAGGGCGTCCCTGGGGGAGCCTGGCGGGCGGCGGCGGGGTCGAAAATCCGGCGGTCCACGTCGCGGAGGCGGTAGCCGGCCATGTCGGGTTGGGTGGTGAAGCAATCCGAAAGGTCGGCCGCGGAGGCGTCGAACAGGTTCAGGGGCGGCAGGCGCAGCAGGCGGAAGATGGTCTTCAGCAGCCCGGGGAAGCTGGTGTTGACGTGCGAGACGTAATTGCGCCGTGCCCACGGCCCCAGGCACAGCAGCACGGTGCGGTGCGAGTCCAGGTGATCCAGGCCGCCTTGCGCGTCGTCTTCGGTGACGAACACGGCCGTCTCCTTCCACCATTTGGATTGCGACAGGAATTCGATAATCCGGCCCAGGGCGTAATCGTTATCCACCACGAAGGATTCCCGGTAATCGTAGCCATCGCCGGGGCGCGGCTTGGCCATGTGGTCGTTGGGCAGGTGCAGAAACAGAAACTGCGGAAGATCCACTCCCGTGGCGACGTACTTCTGCTGGATCTCCTTGATGAACTGGGTGGCGCGGTACTGGTCGGGGATATTCATGTTGAAGCCCGGATACTCGCGCGAGGTGTTGCGGAAGAGCGGCTCGGGCATGGGCACGTTGGTGAGGAAGCGGGCGCCGGTGGGCTCCAGGTCGCGGTCTTCATCCACGCCGGCCAGCTCAAAACCTTCGCCGAAGTTATAAAAGGAAACCCCGTGACGGGCCAGATGATGCCAGATGGTTCCGCCTTCGGGCTGCTCTTCCGGATGGACCGAGGAATCGCTCCCGGCGAACAGCAGGCGGCCCGGGGCTTCGCCGATGCGAAAGTCCTTCTTATCGGTGTAGGCCGAGAGCAGGGAGCTTTCGGTCCAGGCATTCGGCGGCGACCCGACCAGCCAGTGGTGCCCGTCCACGCTGACGTCGGAATCGGCGTAGAAATTGTCGCTGAAGGCCCATTGAGCGGCCAGCGCGTGGTGGTTGGGGGTGACCTCCGCATCGCGCAGGCTGAGGCGCTTGCCCTGGCCATCCAGGTAGCCGTGCATTCCGAGGCGGGCCAGCGCCGGCGCGCTCATGGCGGGTCCATTGGAGGCGCGGGCGAGATCGCCGAACACCTCGTCGTAGGTGCGGTTTTCCTTGACGATCAGGACCACGTGGCGGATGGCGGCGGGCAGCGGAGGGTCGGGCGTGGGGCGGGGACGGAAGCCGTTGGCTTCCAGCACCTGGTCGGTGAGGGCGGGCAGATCTGCGGCGCGCGGCAGGGCGAAAACCGAAAGCGACCCCTGGCGCAAATGGCCGGGCGTGACTTCGAAGCCGTTGAGTGCGTTGGGGCCGGTGCCGTGGCCGCGAGCGTTGGCCACGTAGACGGTGTCGCCCTGGATGGCGATGCGGGTGGGAAACCAGGCCGCCGGAATGTGTCCCAGGACGCGGTTCTGATGCGTGTCGATGACGGCCACGGCGTTGATGCCGGCCTCGGCCACCAGCAGCCAGCCGGAGGCCTGGTGGTAGGCCATGCCCATGGGCAGCACGCCGCGCAGGTTTTCCAGGCCGGGAATGCGGATGGGGATCTCGGCCGCCACCTGGTTGGTTTGGGTGTCGATGGCGGTGACGGAATCGTTGGCGGCGTTGGAGACGAACACCCGCCCGGCGGTGGCCACCACCCCCGAGGGGCTGCTGCCGCCCAGGCTCTGCGCCCCGAAGGGCAAACCGGTGCGCACGAAGGTGACCACCCTGGCGCTTTGAGGGGTGGAGACATCCAGCACCGCCAGGGAGTTGGATTGGGGAACGTTGGGATCGCCCAAGCCGGGCACATGAACCGTTCCGGCGGCTGTCGGCCGATCGACGCCCGCGGCGGCTTCGGGGCTGGGAAAGCCGAAGGCCGGAAACGGCAGACCGGTGGACTTGGCATTTTTCAAGTCCGCGCCCGCGAGCGCCTGGTATTGGAACATGCCGAGGTTAGTCACGTAGAGCTTCTGGCGGTCGGGCGAGAGCGCCAGGGAAAACGGCAGCCGGCCAACGCGAACGTTGGCCACGATCTGGCGGGTCTTGATGTCAATGGCGGCGACCCGGAAATTGGCCTGGTCGATGGCGTATAGGATGCCGCGGTCGGCATCCAGGGCCAGGTCGCCTGTGAAGCTATCGTCGAAGCCGGCCTGGTCGAGGTCGATGTAGCGGCGCCGTTCGGAGTTCCAGTCCAGCAGCGTGATGCGCCCGGAATTGCCTTCGGAGATGTAGGCCGCGCGCTCGCCGGTGAGGGCCAGGCCCATGAAAACGCTGCGCCAATCGCCCGGATCGAAATCCAGCATGGCGTCGGGGTCGTGCAGGATCAGTTGGCGGGATTGGAAGCGCCCGGTTTTCTCCCGCTCTAAAACGGTGAGAGAGTTTAGGCCGGGACCGGTGTTGGAAGTGAGTACGGTTTTGCCGGAGGAACTGACTACCAGGCCGAACGCTCCCGGGCCGGTGGCATACTCATCGCCGTAGGGCAGGATCACGCGGCCGCCCGGCAGAATCGAAGGGCCGCTGCGGCGCAAGGCCGGGCGGATGCCGGCGGGGGCGGAGAGGGACTGCCCGTAAATGGCGCCAGACAGCAGCAGAAGAACCGGCGTGGAGCGGAGCGCAACTATGCTCCCGTGGGCAGGCACCTATCCATCATACAAGCAGAGGTGGAATTGTCCGGCGGCTGGTCTGGCGGCAGACTCGGCTGCGGTGGCGCACCGCCTTGTGAAAAAACCCACGGTTTGCGACGATGATATTTTTACACCTATCGCGGGTAAAGTTTTGCCGGTTGGTCAAGAATTGCTCGAAATGAGTTCGATTTTACGTTCTTTTCAAATGGCTGGATCTAGCCCTATTTACCTAGAAGATGCTTTCCCGTCCACAGCATGCAGTGTGGGGTATGGTAATAGAAGGGCCTGCAAGACGGCTGAAAATGAGACGCTTTCCACAATTTCGAGGTTTCGAGGCATTCCGGCCGGGGGTATGGATTGGCACGTAAATTGCCCTGCATGAGGCCTGGATGAGGGAAAGAAGCCTGAGGATGTTTCGCGGAGCGGCTTTCGTTCTCCCGGTTCTGGCGCTTTCCTGGGTGACACCGGGACCCCGCGCCTCGTGGGCGGGGCAGGACGGCCAGAAGCAGGAGAGCAAGGAGAAAGCGCCGGCCAAGGAAGCACCTGCGTCGCTGACCGGTTGCGTGGATGAGCAGGAAGGCAGCTACGTTTTGCTGAGTGACCGGACCATGAATCCGATCGCCAGTCTCGAGGCGGATGGTTTCCCTAAAGAAGGCTTCGCCAAACATGTGGGGCACAAGGTGACCGTGCGGGGGACCTCAAATCCGCAAGGCGCACTGCCCCTGTTCAAAGTGCGTACGATCGAAACAGTCAGCGATACCTGCACGCCGCAACGGTGAGAGGGCCGGCGGCAGTGGGATGCGGCTGTCAGACGATCCAGTGGAAGAAAAAAACGTCAGAGGAGGAGACAAATGGCAACCAGTCCAGTAGCATTTACACCATATCCAACACAGAAACCGTTGGAAGACCCGCTGGCTCACCTGCCGTGCTCGAGCATCGTCGAGTACCGCAGGGGCCAGATGATTTACAACCAGGACCAGCCGTCCACCAGCATTTACCTGGTGATCGACGGCAAGGTGAAGGTGTCGCGGCTGGCGGACGATGGTCATCAGGTGGTGGTGGACATCTACCAACCCGATGAATTCTTCGGAGAATCGGCGTTTTTGAATCTGCCGCATCGCTCCGAGCAGGCTACCGCGCTCGAAAACACCAAGTTGATGACGTGGACCACCACGGAAATCGAGGAGATCGTGATCCGCCGGCCGCGCCTGGCGGTAGCGCTGATGCAGATTCTGGTGCAGCGGACCATCGATTTCACCCATCGCATCGAAAGCTTCTCGGTGGATAATATCGCGCGCCGGCTGGCGCGTTCGTTGATCCGCTTCTCCGAACGCCTGGGTACGGCCGAGAGCGACGGGTCCATCCGCATGGTGCCGTTCACCCACGAACTGCTCTCGCAGTATGTGGGGACTTCCCGCGAGATTGTGACCCACTACATGAACCAGTTCCGCCGCCAGGGCTATTTGCGGTATTCGCGCAAGGGCATCATCCTGTACCGGGACGCCTTCCGCGAGTGGCTGCGCCAGAACGGCTGAGCGCGCCCCGGATGGGGGCGGCGCGCACGCGGCGCGGCCAACCGACGGCTGTTCCCCCAGCCGACGGGTGCTCTCGCCGATGGCGGTGTGCCTGGACCGGAGCAACCGGGCGGTAGACCCCGGTCCCACCGGGCTGAGCGGCTCCCCGCGTTCCGGACGGCGGTGACAGCACCAGCCGCCGACGGTTGCGGGGCCCCACGGCGCGAGCGACGATCAGCCGGCATCTTTTACACAGCGAAAGCCCAGCGTGCCTGAACGGTCCTTGGAGGGCGCCATGAGCAGATACTTTCCGTGCTCATTGAGCTTGTAGGCTGACGGGAAGTACCAGCGGGAGCCCGACGGGCGGTAGTATCCGCCGCCGCGCAGGATTGCGGCGCGGGTGTGCTGGTCTTCAAACTCGTCGGTCCACTGCCAGACGTTGCCGGTCATGTCCATCACGCCGAAAGGGCTGGCGCCCTTGGGGAAGGCATCCACCGCAGCGGGTCCGCGCAGTTCGCGGCCGTTGTCGCGAGGGGGCGCGCAGTCGTCGCACCAGGTGTTGCCCCAGGGGTAGGCGCGATGATCGAGGCCCTGCGCGGCGTATTGCCACTCCCATTCGTGCGGGAGGCGCTTGCCGGCCCATCGGGCATAGGCGCGGGCGTCCTCGATCGAAATCCAGGTAACCGGCCTGTCGTCCCAGCCGGCCGGACATTGACCGTCCTTCCAATCCCGCAGGAAATTGTGGCCGTCGGCCGGATGATAGTTGGTGGCTTTCAGGAAGGCGGCAAACTGGCGGTTGGTGACCGGGTATCGGTCGATATAGAACGGCTTGATGGCGAGCCGGTGTGAGTGATGGCGGCGCGGAGAATCCTCCCACGGATACTGGACATCGACGCCGATATCGTCGCCACCTTCGATTTCGATTCCACTCACTTCGAAGGTGTATTCCGAGGCGCCGGGAACCATTACTTCCATCGGGAGCCTGGGATGCCGGGGTGGTGGGGGTGATCTCCACGATGTTCTGGGGCAAAACGCGCCAGACTTTGGGGAACGTGGAGAGCGGGCGCGCGGACAAATTCCGCATCTCGTTCAGAAACCCGCTCAGCGCGGAATCCGCCGGCTCCGCTTGCGCCAGGACCGCGCCGTATCCCTGGGCTTCCATACGGAATGCCAGCACGGCCCGGCCGTTGTTTTGAGCGGGCTTCAGCTCCACGCCGTTCCAGAGATCGAAGTAGCGCATTCCGGGCGTCGCCGGAATCTCCAGTTGCGCGCCCTCAATGTCGTAGACCGTGCGGTTGACGATGGTCCAGAGAGTGCGGCCGTTCCTGGGCCACCGGCTGGCGAAGACGCCGTACTGGACGGTGGGCGTGTGCGGCTCCCAATCGGGGCTTACCAGGTAATCGGCGAACCGGCGCTCGATTTTGGCCACGCGGCGGATGGCCTCGGCATCGCGCTCGGTGATGCCGTTCCAGATGCCCCAGATGTTCTCCCAGGTCTCGTAACCCACGCCGTTGAAGAAGGCGGCCTGAAGGTTATCGGTCTTGTCCTTATTCCAGCGGTCGCAGACGTTGACCATGTGGCGCGGCTCGAGCCATTTGCCGCGGCTGACCATGGGGATGAACGGGTACTTCCAGTAGCCCCAGCTCATGTGGTCCCAGTTGAGCATCTCGTCGCTATCCGGATAGCCCTCCGGCTCGAACACCAGCGGGTGGCCGGTAGCATCGGAGGCTTGGCGATAGGTTCTCGGGACGCCGCCGAAGGTATCGCCATTGACGCCATCCGCGCCGATCTCCGCCATCAGTCCGGCAATGGTTGCCGCCGGGGATCGCTCCTCCGGACGCGTGCCGGTATCCCAGGGCATGGTAGGAAACAGGACCCGGACGCCCCTGGCGTGGAACTCCGCCACCATTTGCTTGAGACCGGCTAAACCGCCGGGGATATCGCGCAGCAGGTCGAACTGGTTGCGGTTGTCGATGCCGATGTTGGGGTAGACCGGCCACAGCAGGACGCTGTCGATTCCGCCGTAACGGGCATCGAGATCCGCCAGGAACCGGCCGATGGTGAAGCGCCCGGCGACCGGGTCGTACAGGTAGCGATCTTCGATCATCGACTGGGGCTGCATGAAGCTGCTCTGGGCCCATTGGAGCTCGGGCCGGGCGTAACTGGCGGGGTCCAGGCCGGCGCGCACGCGCCGCTCGGCGCGATATTGCCGCATTTGGCGGAGCCAATCGGCGGTATCGGCCTTGGAGGGCGGCCCCGGAAACTGCTGCCCCTGGGGAGGATATTGGGTGTCCTGGCCGGGCAGTGCGGCAGCGACCAGGGCAGCCAGGAACGCCGCCGGCAAACCGTAGGACTTGGTCATTTCTTCAAGTTAGCGCTTTGCGCACGGCAAGCGAGCGGTCACGAGAGCGCCGAGCGCCAGGCCGGGAGATAGGATTTATAGCCGCCCACCGCATCCCAGGAAGCCAGCAGCTCGCCGCGCCGGTGGAAACTGGCGCTCGAGCATTGCGATTGGGCATAGGCCACCGCCGCGGGCAGGGATTCGAATTCCCGAGTTGAAAATCGTCCGCGGTCGATCCAGAAGATCCGAATCCCCGAGCGGGCGCCGGGGGCTTTGGGCTGTGGTCCGGTGTGCCAGTTGTCCATCTGGTCCCTGGAACCGATTTTAGCGCCTGCGGGTCTACCTCGCCGTACTCCTTTTGGCCAACTGCTGTTTCAGAAATGCGACGTATTGCCGCCGCTGTTCCGGAGTCATACGCTTGACGGCTTTCGCCAGCCGTTTGCGCTCCTTGGGACTCATTTGATTCATGGCCTCGGCCAGCCGCTTTTGCTCCGCCGCTGTTAAAGCCGATGCGGGCCTCGCGGGGGTAGGGGCAGCCGTGTTTTTCCGCGGAGGAAGGTTTCTGATCGTGGGGTACCCCATGGAAACCTGAGCAGAAATCAGGGCGGCCATGGCAGTTGATACGACTACCGTTCCGATGAGCCGAACGACGACCATGCACCCGAAAGGGCACCTCAACGGCCACACGGCTTGGGCAGCAATTTCAATCGGATGCAGCGACGCCCCGCGGGTTGGAGGCATGATTGCGGCCATCCGCGCCAGATTTTTGCCGCGGCTTCCCGCGAAGGCCTGCCCCACCTCAAGGCGGCAGGGCAGGCGATTCACCAGCCGGCGGTTAGCGGCTCACGGACCGGACGATCTCGACGGGGCCCAGCAGCCCGGAGGGCAGCAGGGGCGAGTCGGCCCGGTAGAATTGCTGGGTGGTGTACGTGTACTTCCTGGCGACATCGGGCTGCTGGTCGCCGATTAAGCGGTTGACCCACAGGTTGGTCACCTTGATTTCCAGGGTGTTGGGACCGGGTTTCAATACGCCGGTCACCTCCACGCGGAAGGGTGTTTTCCAGAGAATGCCGAGCGGCTTGCCGTTGACGGAAACCTGCGCCAGGTTCTTGACATCGCCGAGGTCCATCCAGAGTTGCGCGCCGGTGTGGAACCAATCCGCGGGAGCCTGGACGGTTTTGGAATAAGTTCCCGTGCCGGAAAAATACTTGACGCCGGAATCCGCGTTTTCCTGCCACGGGCTGAGCGGATCCAGGGTAACACTGGCGGGCGCGCCCCGATTGGGCTGGAAGCTGACCACCCAAGGCCCTTCCAGGCGGGTAACCGCCGTCTCGACGCGCGGCGGCAGCATACGGGAAGGCGTGCCGGCGGGCTGGCGGAACACCACGAAAACGGCTCCGTAGCGATCGAGCGGCAAGGGCACGATGGTGCGGCCTCCGGCAATCTGGTAGGAGGCCGGCTCGATCTTTCCCGTGTCGGCATGCCAGAATTCCGGGGCTTTTCCGGTTACGCGGAAGGTGGCATCCACCGCCTCGTCGCGGTCGTTGCGGTTATCCACCCAGTAGATTTCGCCATCCGGCAGCCTGCGGTGCACAAACAGCAGGTTGGTGTCGCCGTGCAGTTGGCTGTATTCGAAGTCCGGCTGAGCTTGCATGGAGAACAGCGCTTCGGCGAGCGTCTCGCCGGCATAGACCGTTCCCTTGCCGACGGTGTGTTCGCCGGCGCCGGAGCCCCAGAGTTGATCGGCGATGGCGTGGAACTCGGCCTGGTCGTCGCTATTGCTGGGCGTGTCGGTAGGCTTGGGTCCGGCCACGGCAGCCCCGGCGCTGACCAGGTCGCGGATCTTGCGCAGCACCGGCAAGACCATGTGGCGGGCGTTAGGATCGAGCGCCAGCACCCGGTAACTCATGCCAGTAGGAGTGGTCAGCCGACCATTCTCCACCGACAACTGGTGCAGAATCGCATCGCCGTTGATGAAGTCGTAGTTGTAGCCGGCGGGCACTTCGGGCGACTTGGCGGCAAATAGCGAGGTGACGTTGGCGTCTTCTCCGTAGAAGTAAGCCACGTCGGCCACGAACTTACCCTGCTGTAACATGTACGAGCTGCGCGTCAGGTAGGAGACCCAGGGCTGGGCCACCTCGGCCCAGGTTTCGTGGCGCGTAAACCACTGTCCGAACGGCCCCAGGCCGAGGCCCGGAATCTTGTCGTCCACCGGCTGATGCACGGAGGTATGGATCACGAACCGGTTGAGCCCCATGGCGAGTTCCTTGTCGGCGGTGGGCTTGAGCGTTTCGGGCGACCAGGACCAGGCCCCGCTGGCGGCGGTGAGAGACTCGGCGGCCACCAGGTTCTGTCCGTAGATGTGGGCCACGGAAGCCGATTCGCGGATGTCGGCGTTGTAGCCATACTGCTCGGCGTTGACCCCCGGCATCTGGGTCCACATGGCGCTCATGGGGACGGCGGCGGTGCGCTTGACCTCCATGCCGTCGGCGATGATCGCCCGCCCGCTCTCGTGGGACTCGCTATAGCGGGCCATGTTGCGGGCGCGCAGCAGAGTGGTGAGCTGATCGTAGTGGTTCTCCGCCACCAGGTCGGCGAGCGTGCGGCGGAAGTCGTAGAGGAAGCGGTCGCTGGCCTCGGAATTTTCCACCACGTGTCCCACCAGGACAGGCAGCCAGGAGTGCATATCGTAGCCGCGGCGCTTGCGAAACTCCGCGAACATGTCGTCGGTCCAGTTCTGGGCGCCGGCCTCCCAACTGTCGGTGACCACGTACTGGAGACCGCGCTTGCCCATCAACCCGCCGGTGGCGTCCTTATATTGATCCAGGTATTTGTCGAAGTAGTTCTTGACATAGGTGCGGTTGAGCTTGTCCACTTCGAGGCCGGTGGCTTCGGGCGAGGCCGGATGATTGGTGATGCCGAGGAGCGAGTATCCCATCCGCAACACCACCCAGCGGCCCGCGGGAGGCGTCCAGTCGAGGGAGCCGTCAGGGCGCATTTTGGAAGTCAGATCGATGACATCGGCTTTGCGAATGGAGCAAGCCGCGGCCGCCGGCGGAGTGGCGAGCGAGAACAGGTTGGGGGTAAGACCAAACGCCGCCTTCTCCTCGAACCGGTTGACGGGCGTAGCGCCGTGCAGCACCAGTTCGGCGATCTGCGCGCCGGCGGGCTGAGGCGGAGCGCCTGCGCGAGCGCCACCTCCGGGCGGCATTCCGAGAGCTCCCGTGCCGCCCCGGCGGCCGGCGGGAGGGGGCAGGGTCTTGAAGGTGACGCGGAAGAACCTGGCAGTAACCGCCGGGAACGCAATCGTGCGCTGGGCGGAGGCGCCGCCGGGGATGACGCTGACGGTGTGAAATTCCTGGCCGTTGTCGCTGGCTTCCAAGGCTTGGCCGGTGTCGCCACTGGCGCCCCTGCCGCCGCCTCGCCCGCCGCTGACCACCATGCTGAGACCGCGGAGGGTTTGCGGCTTGGGAAACTCGAACTGGATCCAGGCTTTTTCGTTCACCGGGGCGGCCGGCAGAAGGGTGGTCTTGACCAGATCGCCATCGGTCAAGGCCGCCAGTTCGAAATGGCCGCCGCTGGAGGTGACTTTGGGCGCGAGATCGGCCATCGGCACTTCGTTTTCGGGCTCGCGATAGGCCACCACGGCGCTGTCGGCGTAGAAATCCGGGGGTGGAGCGGTGGGCGCGGCGCTCCCCATACCTCCGCGGCCGCCGGCGATATTCTGGAACGGCCCGGCATTGGAAGGCGGTTTGGGCAACGTGCCGCGGAACGGTTCGCCTCCCTTAACGGGCGTTTCGGTCCAAACGAACTTCTTCATGGCCTGCGCCGGTGGCACCCACGGTCCGCCGCTTTCGCTCCACCCGGGCGATCCCGCAATGGCCAGTTCCAGGCCCAACTGGTCGGCCTCGTTGACGGCAAACCGGAACGCGTCCTTCCATTCCGGAGTCATGTAGACCAACCGCTTTTCGACGACCTGGGGGGTGTTGAGGGCCGCATCGAAGTTCTGGGCGCCGCCGATTCCCACGCGCTTCATCCACTCCATGTCGGCCTTGATTCCGTCTTTGGTGATGTTGCCGTTCATCCAGTGCCACCAGACGCGCGGCTTGGCGCTGTCCGGCGGGTTCTGGAATCCGCGCTCGAGGGCGTCCCCCGAGTTCTGCGCGGAAACAATCCACACCCCTAACAGGGCTGCGATCACGCCGGCAACGCCGACTCTTCTTGCGTTCCTGATGATTTTCATGCTTGCACCCTCTTCGCTTGGGTTACTCGAATCTCCGTGTGATCCAAACCGGCCGTAGCAGGCCGACCGAACCTCGCTCCCAACCGCGTCACCGGACGGCGACGGAGACTGCGGTGAGTGGGCCGAGTAAACCTGATTGTAGCGGATCGCAAGGTCCGAAATTGATGCCGCTGCCCGGCCGGGAGAGCCGCGGCCGGCGCCAAGGCCCTGCTGTGTCCTGCCGGCGCGGCCTATTCGCAGGCAAGCCCAGCAATATGGGACTTGCAGGCCTTAAACGGGACTGGACGCGGGAGCGGGTCGAACGGCGAGATTCCCGCGATGTCCGAAAGCGGCGCGCGAGGGCCCGGTTCGTGGCCCTCGCCTTGCTGCGTCACCTCGCTCGGAATGGCGATCTGCGAAAGGCTGGCGCCGATATCCGTCGTGCAGGTCCGTGGCAATGCGCGTGCAGAACGCCACATTGCCGTCCATTCTAAACGAAAAGACCTGAGGCGCCGCGCTCACCAGGCGTTGGCGCCGGTGCAGACTTCCCCGATGGTCCTGGCCAGAATGCCGAGGTACATGCCCAACGAGCGCTTGTGCACGAACTGCAGATCGAGCGAAAGACGCTCCCCGTAGCTCAAGCGGCTGCGGCCGCGGGTCTGCCACAGCCCGGCGATTCCGGGCTTGATGCGGAGGATCTCCTCGGCCTGGGGTCCGTAGAATTCGAGCAGCTCGCTACGGGTGATGGGCCGCGGGCCGACCAGCAGCATCTCACCGCGCACCACGTGCCACAGTTGCGGCAGCTCGTCGAGGGAGTGGCGGCGGCAGAAGAGCGCGAAGGCATGGGGCACGCGCGCATCGGAGAATTGCTTGCGGCCAGGCCCGGCATCGTCGGCGATAAACTCGATCCAGCACGGTGCCGCGGGCGGCGGGGAATCGGGAGTCCACATGGTTCGCAGTTTGAGCATCCACAGGTTGGAACCGCGCCAGCCCACGCGGCGATGGGCGATGAACGGCGCGCGCCGGCTGAGGGCCCAAATGGCGAGGGCGCAGGCCAGAACGGCCGGCACGGCCAGCGCCAGCAGCACAAGGGCAGCAGCCCGCTCGCACGCGCCGACCACGCGCCAACTCCAGCTCTCCACGAAAATGTCTTCCCTGACCGCCGGAAAGGATGCCACGCGCCGCTCCATTGGCATGGTAGCGAGCCGCTCCGGCCGCAGTGGTTCTGGAGTTGTAAAGGATTTGTGAAAAGCGGGATGCGCGCCGCGTTGCCGCCCGGACCATGCCCGCCCGCGTGTAAGCTTGGGGAATGCCGTCGGCCATCGTGCATTATTGGCTGCTTCAGCACCGCGGCGGCGAGAAGGTGCTGGATGCGCTCTGCCGCCTGCTGCCGCAGGCCGACGTCTTCACCCTGTTCGCGGATCCCGCGGCGGTCTCGGAAGAAGTGCGCCGCCACCGGCTCACCGTTTCGTTTCTTAACCCGCTGCGCCGCGGGTACCGGTCGCTGTTGCCGCTCATGCCCATAGCGCTCGAAAGTTTCGATCTGCGCGATTACGACCTGGTGGTGTCAAGCGAATCCGGCCCGGCCAAAGGCGTCATCACCGGATCGAGCACCGCGCACATCTGCTATTGCCACACGCCCATGCGCTACCTGTGGGATCTCTACCCGGCGTACCGCAACGAGTGGACCCGCTCGAGCTGGAAACGCGCCGCCATGGCGCCTTTGACCAATTACCTGCGCCTGTGGGACTACGCTTCGGCGGCGCGCGTGGACCGCTTCGCGGCCAACAGCGAAAACGTGCGCCGGCGCATCTGGAAAAGCTATCGCCGCGAATCCGAGGTGGTATATCCGCCGGTGGATGTGGGGTCATTCTATCACCGGCCGGCGGAAGACTATTTCCTGGTGGTTTCGGAGCTGGTGCCTTACAAGCGGGTGGATTCGGCGGTGCGCGCGTTTTCGGGCGGCGGACGCAAGCTGAAGATCGCCGGCGATGGACCCGAATACCGGCGCCTGCGCGCCTTCGCCGGCGGCAATGTGGAGTTCCTCGGCCGCGTGAGCGATAGCGATCTGCGCGAGTTGTATGCCCGCGCGCGCGCGTATCTGCTGCCGGGCGAAGAGGATTTTGGGATCGCCGCGGTGGAAGCGCTGGCCAGCGGAAAACCAGTGATTGCCCTGGGCCGGGGCGGCGTGCTGGAAACCACCCCGCCCTTTGGCAGGGTGCTCTACGACGAACCCTCCGCGGAGTCGATCGGGCGCGCGCTGGCGGCCTTCGAGAGCATCGAAGGCGAGATCCGCCCCGCCGGACTGCAAGCCTGGGCGCAGCGCTTCAGCGAGGCTGAATTCGCTCGCAAGATGGGCGCCATCCTGCACGCTTCGGCGGCCTCCGCTTAAAACAGATTTACAGCCGTAACCCACCCCGCCGTGCTATCCAATGGGTTGTGAATACCCAGGAATCGCTGCGCCGGCTCGATCCGCTGCGGCGGAAAATCGATCTAGCCCTGACCGGCACTTTTTATCCCGCCGGCTTTCGTCTGGATATCGCCACGAACTCGCGGGATGTGCTGGCGGCAGCGGCGGAAGCCTGGGAACCCGATTGCGCCCGGTTCGTTTCCGAGCCGATGGAGTTTCGCGTCTTAGTCCAGCCGGAGGGCGGATTGGCTCCCATGCCATCGCACCGCATGCAGGGTCACCTGTATTCGGTGGTGTCCGATGCGTATAACTTCGCACACCTCGACCTGAGATCGCAGTTTGGTTTTTTCAACCTGTCGGAGCAAACCGCCGCCGACCATACCTGGCTGCGCTGGTTTTTCATCGAATCGATGGCCTACCTGATGCTCGCGCAGCGCTACGTGGTTCCGGTGCATGCCGCCTGCGTGGCGCGCAACGGCGTGGGCGTGATGCTGAGCGGACCCTCGGGCGCCGGCAAGAGCACGCTCTCTTACGCCTGCGCGTGCGCCGGTTGGGACTTTGTGACGGACGACTGCACGTTTTTGCTGCCCGATCGCCAGGAGCGCGTGGTTCTGGGCCGCCCGCGGCAGGCGCGCTTCCGGCAGGATGCGCCGCGATGGTTTCCGGAACTGAAAAGATATGACGTGCGCGCCCGGCCCAACGGCAAAATCGGCATTCAGGTTCCGCTGGCGGACCTGCCGCACATCCACACCGCGCCGCGCGCGGAAATCGGCGGCATCGTGTTTCTGGAGCGCCGCTCCGGCGCGCCGGGGCTGAAGCGGCTTCGGCCGGCCGAGACCATCGAGCGGTTCCTGGCCGATTTGCCGTCCTATGGTGACGAAGTGGATGCCATGCATGAGCGCGCGGTGCGGAATCTGGCGGAAGCGCCGGCATGGCGGATGCGCTACGAAAGCCTGGAAGACGGCATCGGCATGCTGGGGACCCTGGGGATATGAAGGGGACCGTTCTCTTCTTCCTGCTCTCCGCCGCGGCGCACGCGCAAGGGGCTACCGCGACGCTCTCCGGCACCATCACCGATCAATCGTCCGCCCTGGTGGCCGGCGCCGCGATCACCCTGGCCGAGGCCGGCACGGGCTTCCAGCGCGCCACCGTCAGCGATGCGGGCGGCAAATACATCTTCGAGGAACTGGCGCCGGGCGTCTACACGCTGCAGGCGCAGAAGCAGGGCTTCGGCCCGTACCGGGCGGAGGGGATCGCGTTAGAGGTGAACCAGAAGGCGCGCCAGGATATCCGGCTGGCAGTGGGCACGGAAACCGGCGCCATCACGGTGGCGGCGTCGGTATCGCCGGTGGATACCGAAGATCCCACGGTCGGTTACCGCATGGACAATTCCAGAATCGCGGAACTTCCCCTGGAATCGCGCAACGTGATTTCCCTGGTCGCCATGGGGCCGGGCGCGATTCCGCGCCAGTTGGGCGGGTTCGTGCACGATGTGAACAACGATGTGCAGGAGGGGACGCGCGGGTCGGTGGCGCTGAACCCGCCGATCAACGGTGCGCGTTCCACCATGAACACTTTCCTGCTGGATGGCGCTTACGATACGGACCGCAACACCTTCGCCATCGCGGTCTATCCGCCGATCGATTCGGTGCTCGAATTCCATATTCAATCGTCGCTGGCGCCGGCGGAGTTTCCCGCGTCGGGCGGAGGCGCCATCGACGTGGTCACCAAGTCCGGCACGCAGATATTCCATGGCAGCGCCTTCGAATACCTGCACAACGAATTCAGCGATGCGCACAACTACTTCGACGATCCCACGCTGCCCCGCCCGATTTACCGCCAGAACCAGTTTGGAGGCTCTCTGGGCGGACCAGTGCCGCGGGTGAAGAATACTTTTTTCTACGGCATCTACGAAGGCATCCGCCAGAAGGAGGGCACCTCGACCCTGGCCATTGTTCCCAACGCGGCTACCCGCGGCGGCGATTTCACGGGCGGGAAGGTGATCTACGATCCCCTCACCCTGGATTCGAACGGGACTCGAACGCCGTTCCCCGGCGACGTCATCCCGGCGGCGCGGCTCGACCCGATCGCCCTCAAATACCTGGCGGAATACGAGCCGCTGCCCAACAGCACCGCCTCGGGCGGCAACTACCGCGATGCCACACCAAACCAGATGAATACCGACAGTGTTTCCGGGCGCATCGACCACCAGTTCGGCAATCGCGGCATGCTCACGGGCCGCTATACGCTCAACGAAGAGGGCAACCTGCTGGCGGGGTCGTTTCCGGTGCTGCCCACCTCCGAACTGGTGCGCGCGCAGCAGGCGGCCCTGGCTTACATCGGCGAATGGGGCGGCATGGTGAGCGAGACGCGGCTCTCGTTCACGCGGCTGCGCATGTACGATGTGCCGGAATCCGCCTTCCACACGAACGTG